>NZ_LT629702.1:4882500-5217500 GCF_900103345.1 Pseudomonas azotoformans | reverse complement strand
CGCGATGTCTTCGAGCAAGCCGGGCATTTCGGATTTCCCCGGCAACGCCCGGAAAAGCTCATCCGCTTTCGCCTGCATTAATTGGAGCTGCTGCACGCGCGCCTCAAGGGTGGCAGCCAGGGCCGTCTTTTCAGCGACTTGCTGTTGCAGGGCGACTTCCCGCACCTCAACCTGATGCAACCGTTGCCGCGACGGGCTCAGGCACACAAGGTCACCCACCACAAATATCAGGCTCGCCAGCGCACAGCCCAACAGGGCCTTGCCAGGTAGGGGCCATTTTGCAGCGTTGTGAGTGAGTGCAGAAAGATTGAGCCTCAGCGGGCTCAAGGTTGCGCCTCGGAGGGCTCGCCCTGTCGCACCATCAACTGGAATTCATTGTTGCCGCGCGCACCTTCAGTTCGCACCTGTTGCAACCGCGTGGAATGGGCGCCTTGTGCGGCCTCCAGGCGACGCATCAGTTGGGCGATATCCTGGCTGGATTCGGCACTGCCGCTGATACTCATCGTATCGCCCTTCGCCACCACTTCATGCAGATGCACACCATCGGGTACTGCGCGCGCCAACTGATCCAACAATTGCGCGCCGGACGAGCGGGAGTCGTGCAGGTCCTGCACAACCTTCATGCGCTGTGCCAACTGCTGGCTTTGCTCCTGCAGGTCGTCGATGGTCCTGATGCGCGAATCGAGGCCGGTGATTTGCTTGCCCAGATGGTCATTGCGGGTCACTTGCCGATCAATGGCCTGGTCGATCACCTGGTCCGCCAGCCACACAGCCGCAAGCGCCGCGCAGGCGAACGCCAGCAAACACGCCAGCAGGTACTTGCGTCGCCGCTCCGCCAGCGCCTGGCGCCAAGGCAAAAGGTTGATTCGTGTCTTCAAGCGAAACTCCTCAGGGCCAACCCGCAAGCAATTCCCATCCCTTGGGCGTCCACGGCCCATTGTGCACCATCGACTCGATGGCTCGGCGTGAAGCTGGCGAAATCCTGACTGCAAGCGCGCGCCAATGCAAACGCTTCGACATCGACCACCCTCGGCACCAGCCCGGCCAGCGCCAGAACCGCCTCCCGAGCCTCGACATGTTCCTTCAGGCACGCCGCCAGCAGCACCTCGACACGACCTGGGTCGAGGGCGGCCGGCCCACGCACTTGAAAGTCGATGGCCACGTCATCCAATGGATAAGGAATGTACTGGTCTGCCTCCATCTGGATCATCCAGGCCATCTCGTCGTCAGTCAGCCCCGCCTCCATCTCGATCATACGCGTGATCACCGAAGGCCCGGACACCGCAGCGGCAGCGCCACGGACCGACGTCGCCAACCGTGACAATGCACTGCGCAAGGTGCGCCCCACACCTTCGAGATCCAGGAATGTGCCGTCGACCACCGAACGTACCGGCAATGCCTGGGTGACGTAGCCGCGAATGTTGTAACCAGAGGATGAACGGCCCAGCTCCACCAGCCGGATTGCCGTGTCATTGATGTCGACGCCCAGCAGGGTGTCGAGTTTTCCCGTGAAAAATCCTTTTCCCATAAAACTCCCTAAAGCTTTGCCTGTCATACCGCCTGATTGCCGCCGGGCGCCATGCATTCGGTCGACTTGTTGAGCAGGTGCGAATGACGCCCCAAGTCGAAAAATGCTTTAATGCCCAGCGTTTTTTGCCGCTTTTTATCTGCAGCTCGGGTCGATCCATCGATTGCCATGCAAGCCCCGACGCCTAACCCATTCTTTTCTCTGGAAATCCAAAAGCCTTGATTCGTCTGCTGAAGTTTTTCGGGTACTCCATTGTCGCCATCGTTTGCGGGCTGCTGCTCGTGCTCAGCGGGGCTTACCTCTACCTTAGTCCGGGTTTGCCCTCCGTAGAGGCCCTCAGAAGTATCCAGTTGCAGATTCCTTTGCGGGTCTACAGCAGCGATGAAAAACTGATCGCGGAGTTTGGCGAAATGCGCCGCACACCGATCCGTTTTGCCGATATTCCACCCAATTTCATCAGCGCCCTGCTCTCGGCCGAAGACGATAATTTTGCCAACCACTATGGTGTCGACCCCAGCAGCCTGGTGCGTGCGGCCACGCAATTGGTAAAAAGCGGACACATTCAATCCGGCGGCAGCACCATCACCATGCAGGTGGCGAAGAACTTCTTCCTCACCAGCGAGCGCAGCTTTTCGCGCAAGGCCACCGAGATCCTCCTGGCGCTGCAAATCGAACGCCAGCTGACCAAGGATGAGATCCTTGAGCTGTACGTGAACAAGATCTACCTGGGCAACCGCGCCTACGGGATCGAGGCGGCCTCGCAGGTCTACTATGGCAAGTCCATCCGTGACGCCAGCCTGGCGCAGATGGCCATGATCGCCGGCCTGCCCAAGGCGCCTTCACGCTTCAACCCACTGGCCAACCCGGCGCGCAGCAAAGAGCGCCGCGACTGGATCCTGGGGCGCATGTACAAGCTGGGCAAGATCGACCAGGCCGCTTACGAAAGCGCCATCGCCGAGCCGTTGAACGCCAGCTACCACGTACCAACCCCGGAAGTGAACGCGCCGTATATCGCTGAAATGGCGCGTGCCGAGATGGTCGGCCGCTACGGCAGCGAGGCGTATACCGAAGGTTTCCGCGTGACCACCACCGTGCCGAGCGACTTGCAGGACATCGCCAATAATTCGGTGCATTCCGGCCTGATCACCTACGACCAGCGTCACGGCTACCGCGGCCCCGAATCACGCCTGCCGGGCAAGACCCTGAGTGCCTGGACCACCGAACTGGGCAAACAACGTGCGATCAGCGGCCTGGAGCCAGCCATCGTCACCCAGGTGAAGAAAGATGGCGTACAGGTCCTGACCCGCACCGGCGAAGCCCATGTGGCGTGGGACAGCATGAAATGGGCGCGCCCGTTCCTGAACACCAACAGCATGGGCCCGATGCCCAAGCAGCCGTCGGACGTAGCGCAGGTGGGCGATTTGATCCGCGTGCAACGCCAGAAGGACGACAGCCTCAAGTTCAGCCAGGTGCCGTTGGCCCAGGGCGCACTGGTGTCGCTGGACCCACAGAACGGCGCAATCCGCGCCCTGGTCGGTGGTTTCGCGTTCGAGCAGAGCAACTACAACCGCGCCACCCAGGCCAAGCGCCAACCGGGCTCGAGCTTCAAGCCGTTCATCTACAGTGCCGCGCTGGACAACGGCTACACCGCCGCCAGCCTGGTCAACGATGCGCCGATCGTGTTCGTAGACGAGTACCTGGACAAGGTCTGGCGTCCGAAGAACGACACCAACACCTTCCTTGGCCCGATCCGCATCCGCGAAGCGCTCTACAAGTCGCGTAACCTGGTGTCGATCCGCTTGCTGCAGGCGATGGGCGTGGGCAAGACCATCGATTACATGACGCGTTTCGGTTTCGCCAAGTCAGACCTGCCACCCAACCTGTCCCTGGCCCTGGGCACCGCGACCCTCACGCCGATGGAAATCGCCACCGGCTGGAGCACCTTTGCCAACGGCGGCTACAAGATCACGCCGTACCTGATCGACAAGATCGAAAGCCGCAACGGCGACACCCTGTTCACCGCCAACCCGCCACGCGTGCCAGGCGACGTGGTCAACGGCGTGGCCGCCACCGATGGCCTGGCAGCACCGAGCAATGGCGGTATCACCATCGAGCCGACCCCAGGCACGACACCGGCCGCCAACGGTACCCCGGCGGAGCCACAGGCGCCGGCAGTTGCCGAGCGGATTGTCGACGGCCGTACCACTTATATTCTCAACAGCATCCTGGAAGATGTGATCAAGAAGGGTACCGGCCGCCGTGCCCTGGCGCTGAACCGGCCGGACATCGCCGGCAAGACCGGTACCACCAACGAATCCAAGGACGCCTGGTTCTCCGGCTACAACGCCGACTACGTGACAACCGTGTGGACCGGCTATGACCAGCCGGAAAGCCTGGGCCGCCGCGAGTTCGGTGGCACCGTCGCGCTGCCGATCTGGATGAGCTACATGGGCGCAGCCTTGAAGGACAAGCCGCCGCACACCCAGCCGGAGCCGGAAGGCATCCTCAGCCTGCGCATCGACCCGATCAGTGGCCGTGCAGCGTCGCCAAGCACGCCGAACGCGTACTTCGAACTGTTCAAGAGCGAAGACACGCCGCCGTCGGTCAACGAACTGGGCAATGGCGTTGCACCGGGTAGCCCGCTGCCGGCAGATGAAGCGGCGCCGATCGATCTGTTCTGACCTGTAGTGAGCGGGCTTGCCCCGCGCTGGGTGGCGCAGCCGCCCCAATCCAGGCACCGAGTTTCTCTAGCTAGAACCAAGTGCCAGGTGTTGGGGTGGCTTCGCCACCCAGCGCGGGTCAAGCCCGCTCACTACAAAGGCCATCGGCGAACACCACACAGCAAAAAGCCCCGACTCGCGAGAGCCGGGGCTTTTTGTTGGTGCGCTACAACGGCTTAGCCGTTGAACACATCATCCACGCTTTGCAGCGGGTAGTGCTTCGGATACGGCAGGGTGGCCACGCCGGTCTCGATGGCGGCTTTGGCCACGGCATCGGAGATCAGGGTGATCAGGCGCTTATCCATTGGTTTCGGGATGATGTACTCACGACCGAATTCCAGCTTGATGCCACCGTAGGCGTCACACACCTCCTGAGGCACCGGCAGTTTGGCCAGTTCACGCAGGGCATTGGCGGCGGCTACTTTCATCTCTTCGTTGATGCGCTTGGCGCGAACGTCCAGGGCGCCACGGAAGATGAACGGGAAGCCCAGTACGTTGTTGACCTGGTTCGGGTAGTCCGAACGACCGGTGGCCATGATCACGTCGTTACGGGTGGCGTGCGCCAGTTCCGGCGAGATCTCTGGGTCCGGGTTGGAGCAGGCGAACACGATCGGGTTTGCCGCCATGGACTTGAGGCCTTCGGCGCTCAGCAGGTTCGGGCCGGACAGGCCGACGAACACGTCTGCACCGTCAAGGGCGTCAGCCAGGGTGCGCTTGTCGGTGGCGTGGGCAAACATCGCCTTGTACTGGTTCAGGTCGGTACGCTCGGACTGGACCACGCCCTTGCTGTCGACCATGAAGATGTTTTCCAGCTTGGCGCCCATGCTCACCAGCAACTTCATGCAGGAGATGGCCGCAGCGCCGGCGCCCAGGCAGACGATCTGCGCGTCAGCCAGGGTTTTACCAGCGATTTCCAGGGCATTGATCATGCCGGCCGCGGTTACGATCGCGGTGCCGTGTTGGTCATCGTGGAATACCGGAATGTCGCACTGTTCGATCAGGGCCTTTTCGATCTCGAAGCACTCAGGTGCCTTGATGTCTTCCAGGTTGATGCCACCGAAAGTGATGGAAATGCGCTTGACCGTGTCGATGAACGCCTGCGGGCTTTCGGAGTCGACTTCGATGTCGAAAACGTCGATGCCGGCGAAGCGCTTGAACAGCACGCCCTTACCTTCCATGACTGGCTTGGAAGCCAATGGACCGAGGTTACCCAGGCCGAGAATCGCGGTGCCATCGGAAATCACTGCAACCAGGTTGCCTTTGCCGGTGTACTTGTACGCCAGTTCGGGGTCGCGGGCGATTTCACGTACGGGCTCGGCAACACCAGGGCTGTAGGCCAGCGACAGGTCGCGGGCGGTGGCAGTGGCCTTGGTGAGCTCTACACTCAGCTTTCCTGGACGAGGATGGGCATGATATTCGAGAGCGGCAGTTTTCAAATCAGACATATCGGCATTCCGCTTTTACTGTTGGTCGACGGACCGCCGAGGATACGCGTGTCGCAAAGTCCCTACAAGACTGGGTAGTCACAGGTGTCAAGGCCCCAAAGCGCCGTACTTTGGTCTAAGGCCACGGGATACAAGGGCTTAACTGTTCACAATCGAATAAAAAAATGTCTACAATTTTTTATTAATCAGTCAATTTGAGCATGCTGGGGTCGGTCAGTGGCAGCAACCAACGTGCCTGGCCGTTTTTCCGGCCACCCCCTTTGGATCGATCCTGCACCCAGCCACGGGCTTCGATTGTCCTGCCTTGCAGACCACTGAGCAATGCGGAGTCGAACTGGCGAGTGAGTTCGGGTGCAATGCGTAATACCAGTGAGCCCTGCAAGTCGATCCAGATTCCGCCGCGATTGCGTTCGATCTTGCTCACTCGGCCGCTGACCAAGGCGAAGCCGGACTGCTTGAGTTGCACCACACTTTGCACAGGTGATTTGCGCCACAGGCCCAATCGCGCCTGACGGGCGCTGTTTTCAGCAGCCTGCTGACAGGTGACCAGATCGACGTTGGGCGCGACGCCCACTTGGAACCCCAGACCCTCGGCCAGCAGTTGCGCCTCAAGATTCTCGCCATCAGCGCCGTAAAGGTGGGCCAAGGTACGGCCGTAACGGTCCTTGCTCTCGCGCCCCAACACCAAGCCAACCCGGTCGCCACTGGCCTCAACCAACGCCTGCAGACGCTGGCGGGCCGCAACGGCATACGGCTCGTCGGAGCGGCCTTGCTTGCCGGTTTCAGGCGCATTGAGGCCGATCATCCGCACACTGCGGCCATCCTTGAGGCGTACTGTGTCGCCATCCACCACACGCTGCACGTCCACCCGGGCCAGGGCGGCCGGCGCGGGGCAAAACACGCCGGCCTGTGCGACTGAAAGCCAAATCCCAGGCACAAAAAAGGCGCCCACAAGGGACGCCTTTTTCAACAGCTGGCAAAAGCCCATAAGGCTTTTGAGCCTTACTCTGCTGGAGTAGTAGCAGGCTTCTTGCCGAAAGCACCAAAGCGATCTGCGAAGCGCTGTACACGGCCGCCGGTGTCCAGAGTTTTCTGCTTACCGGTGTAGAACGGGTGGCACTCGTTGCATACGTCAGTACCCAGTGGCTTGCACAGGTTCGAACGGGTTTCGAACTTGTTGCCGCAGCTGCAGGTGACTTCGATGGTTTCGTACGCTGGATGGATATCGGCTTTCATGGCACTTCCTCGGGCTAGCGTGCCGCCACTCGACACTATTGTCGAATACCGCACGTAATTAGGCCGCGGATTCTACCAGACCTTTTCAATCGCGCAAGCCGCACATCCGGCGGAAAACCTCCTTTCATCAGAAAACCGTGGCATACCCAAGCCCTCCCCTGTCTGCTAGGCTCCCGCCCCTGCGCCACCGCCTGCCTTTATATGAGACCCCCCGCGTGCCCGACGCCATTCTGCGCCTAGCCCTGCCCTCGCCCCTGCGCCGCCTGTTCGATTACCGGGCGCCAGCCGGTGTACTGCGCGCGCAGTTGCAACCGGGCATGCGTGTGCGCGTGCCGTTCGGGCGCCGAGAGATGATCGGCATTCTGGTGGAAGTCACCGATCACAGCGAAGTACCGGCCGAAAAACTCAAGCCTGCCCTGGCCATCCTCGACGCCACCCCACCACTACCACCCGCGCTGTTCAAGCTGTGCCTGTGGACCGCCCAGTATTACCAGCACAGCCTGGGCGACACCTTGAGCTGGGCGTTGCCGGTGCTGCTGCGCCAGGGCGAACTGGCCGAAGCGCGCCAGGAACGCTTCTGGTCGATGGTGCCCGGCGCGCGCCTCGACGACCCGCGTATCGCCCGCGCGCCGCGCCAGCGCGAGGCCCTGGCCACGCTGGCGCAGCATCCCCATGGCGTGGCGCATCAGCTGCTGAGCAAGCTGATGCTGAGCAAAGACAGCCTCGACCTGCTGCTCGCCAAAGGCCTGGTGCAGGTGGAAATCCGCAAGCACGCCCCCGACGCCCGCCACGAACACTGGCTGGCCCAGCCGGAATTGCCGCTGAACCCCGAGCAACGCGCCGCCTACGAAGCGATTCGCGCAGGCTTCGACAGCTTCCACGCGTTCCTGCTGGCCGGCGTCACGGGCAGCGGCAAAACCGAAGTCTATTTGCAGTTGATCCGCGAGACCCTGCAAGCCGGCAAACAGGCGCTGGTGCTGATCCCCGAGATCAACCTCGGCCCGCAAACCCTGGCGCGCTTCGAGCAGCGCTTCAATGCGCGCATCGCCCTGGTGCACTCGGCAGTCAACGACCGTGAGCGCCTGGAGTCGTGGCTGGCGGCGCGGGACGGCGAGGCCGACATTATTATCGGCACCCGTTCGGCGCTGTTCACCCCGATGAAAAACCCCGGGCTGATCATCATCGACGAGGAGCACGACGGCTCCTATAAACAGCAGGAAGGCCTGCGCTACCACGCCCGCGACCTGGCGCTGGTGCGCGCTCGCCAGGAAGACATCCCGATTGTGCTGGGCTCGGCCACGCCGTCCCTGGAAAGCCTGCACAACGCCTACACCGGTCGTTACGGCCTGCTGCGCCTCAACGAACGGGCGGGCGGCGCCAAGCAACCACGTTTCCTGCGCCTGGACGTCAAAAGCCGCCCGCTGGACAGCGGCATTTCCGGGCCGATGCAGCAAGCCATCGGCCAGACCCTCGCCGCTGGTCAGCAGGTGCTGGTGTTTCTCAATCGCCGGGGTTTTGCGCCGACCCTGCTGTGCCATGACTGCGGCTGGATGTCCGAGTGCGAGCGCTGCGACGCGCGCATGACCGTGCACCAGCGCCACGGCGAACTGCGCTGCCACCACTGCGGCCATGTGGAGCGGGTGCCGCGCCATTGCCCGCAGTGCGGCAAAGTCGACCTGCGACCGGTAGGCGCAGGCACCGAGCGTGCCGAAGAGCGCCTGGGCATCCTGTTCCCGGATTACCCGGTGCTGCGGGTCGACCGTGACAGCACGTCGCGCAAAGACGCGATGAACCAGCTGTTTGCCACCATCCAGAAAGGCCAGCCGTGCATCCTCATCGGCACGCAGATGCTTGCCAAGGGGCATCACTTTCCACGGGTGACCCTGGTGTCGATCCTTGATGCGGACGGTGGGCTGTTCTCCGGGGATTTCCGCGCCAGCGAGCGCATGGCGCAGTTGATCGTACAGGTCGCGGGCCGTGCGGGCCGTGCCGAGGAGCCTGGCCGGGTGATTATCCAGACGCACCTGGCCGACCATCCGTTGCTGATCCAGCTCACCGAACAAGGCTACTTCGCCTTCGCCGAACAGGCCCTGAGCGAACGTCGCGCCGCCGGCTTGCCGCCGTTTTCCCACTTGGCATTGCTGCGCGCCGAAGCGCACAAACCAGGGCAGGCCGAAGGTTTCCTGGATGAAGCGTGCAGCGCGGCAGAACGTTTGCTCGGCGAGCTGGGGCTGAGCGGCATCGAACTGCTCGGCCCGGTGCCTGCGCCCATGGAGCGCCGTGCCGGGCGCTATCGCGCTCAGCTACTCTTGCAGGCAACCTCCCGCGCGCCGCTGCACCGGCTATTAAGTAGTTGGTTGCTTGCCCTGGAGCAAATGCCCAGCGGCCGGCAAGTGCGATGGTCGTTGGACGTTGACCCGGTAGATTTGTATTAACCCTGGCCACAGGTCCCGCGAAGGTTGGCAAGCTCGCCCTCGCCACGGATAATGCCCAGTTTTTCCACCTGCGCATCGCGCGCCGCCGCTTGCGGTCGAAAGAGAACACCATGAAAGACACCATTCGCCAGCTGATCCAACAAGCCCTCACCCAACTCGTCAACGAAGGTGTGTTGCCTGAAGGCCTGTCGCCGGCGATCCAGGTGGAAAACACCCGCGACAAGACCCACGGCGACTTCGCCAGCAACATTGCGATGATGCTGTCCAAGCCGGCCGGCATGAAACCGCGCGACCTCGCGGAAAAAATCATCGCCGCGCTGCCTGCCGACGAAAGCGTCACCAAGGCCGAGATCGCCGGCCCCGGTTTTATCAACTTCTTCCAGAACACCCAGGCCCTGGCTTCGCGCCTGGATGCCGCCTTGGCCGACGCCAGGATCGGCGTGCGCAAGGCCGGCCCACTGCAGCGCGTGGTCATCGACCTGTCGGCACCGAACCTGGCCAAAGAGATGCACGTGGGCCACCTGCGCTCCACCATCATCGGCGACGGCGTGGCGCGGGTGCTGGAGTTCCTCGGCGACACCGTGATCCGTCAGAACCATGTGGGCGACTGGGGCACCCAGTTCGGCATGCTGATGGCTTACCTGCAAGAGAACCCGATCACCAGCAACGAGCTGTCGGACCTGGAAAACTTCTACCGCGCCGCCAAGAAGCGCTTCGACGAATCCGAAGAGTTCGCCGACCGCGCCCGTGGCCTGGTGGTCAAGCTGCAAGCCGGCGATCAGGAATGCCTGGCGCTGTGGAACCGCTTCCGTGAGATCTCGCTGTCGCACTGCCAGGAAATCTACGAGTTGCTCAACGTCAAGCTGACCATGGCCGACGTGATGGGCGAAAGCGCCTACAACGACGACCTGATCAATGTGGTCAACGACCTCAAGGCCGCCGGGCTGCTGGTGGAAAGCAACGGCGCGCAGTGCGTGTTCCTCGAAGAGTTCAAGACCGCCGACGGCGAGCCGCTGCCGGTGATCATCGTCAAGGCCGATGGCGGCTACCTGTATGCCACCACCGACCTGGCGGCCGTGCGCTACCGCAGTGGCGTGCTCAAGGCGGATCGTGCGCTGTATTTCGTCGACCAGCGCCAGGCCCTGCACTTCCAGCAGGTGTTTGAAGTAGCACGCCGCGCAGGCTTCGTCACCCACCCGATGCACATGGAACACATGGGCTTCGGCACCATGAACGGCGCCGACGGCCGCCCGTTCAAGACCCGTGACGGCGGCACCGTGAAGCTGATCGACCTGCTGACCGAAGCCCAGGAACGTGCCTACAACCTGGTGAAGGAAAAGAACCCGGAGCTGGCCGAGGCAGACCTGCGCAACATCGCCCGCGTGGTGGGCATTGGCGCGGTGAAATACGCCGACCTGTCCAAGCACCGCACCAGCGACTACAGCTTCAACTTCGAGCTGATGCTCAATTTCGAAGGCAACACCGCACCGTACCTGCTGTACGCCTACACCCGTGTGGCCGGCGTGTTCCGCAAGCTGGGCAAGGACTTCAGCGAAGTTGAAGGGCACATCGTGCTGGACGCCCCGCACGAGCAGGAACTGGCTGCCAAGCTGGCGCAATTCGGCGAAGTGCTGAACAGCGTCGGCGAGAAAGGTACGCCGCACATCCTGTGCACCTACCTGTATGAAGTCGCCGGCCTGTTCTCCAGCTTCTATGAGAACTGCCCGATCCTGACCGCCGACGACGAAGCCCAGAAGCAAAGCCGCCTGCGCCTCGCCGCCCTGGCGGGACGGACCCTCAAGCAAGGCCTGGAACTGTTGGGCCTGGAAACACTGGAGCGTATGTAAGTTGGCTGCCAAGAAAAAACCAGCACCCAAGCGCGGCGCCAGCCGCTACCAGGCCCCGGCGAAGAAGCCGATCCCGGGCTGGTTGTGGATGGCGATCGGCCTCACCGTCGGCGCGTTTATCGTGTTCCTGATGAAACTGGATCCGGGCAAGGGCGATGACGTCAAACGGGTCAAGCAGGAGCAGCAGAAAGCCACGAAAATGGCCGAAGCCAACAAGACTGCGCCGAGCCCGACTGCCCCGGTGAAGCCGAAGTACGACTTCTACACGCTGTTGCCCGAATCGGAAGTGATCGTGCCGCCGGACGCCGTGCCGGAGAAAACCCTGCCGACGCCGCAAGTGCCGACCACCCCGGTCACCCCGGCGGAAGCCGCGAAGATCGACACGGCGCGTGCCCAGGCCGCATTGGCCGGGATCACCCCGCCGCCAGCCCCGCCGGTGGCCGAGACCAAGGCCGCGCCGGTAACCAAGTTCTTCCTGCAAGCGGGCTCGTTCCCCAAACAGGCAGATGCGGATCGCGTGCGGGCGCAGATCATTCTGCTGGGCCAATCGGTGACGGTGGAGTCCGGCACTGTGAAGGATGCGACTTGGTATCGCGTACTGGTGGGTCCGTTCAGCAACCGTGAACAGCTGACTGTGGCGCAGAAGCAACTGGCTGGCGCGGGCTTTAGCAACCTGTTGTTACAACAACGCCAGAGCCGCTGACCTTCAGCCAACCTGGATCAAATGTGGGAGGGGGCTTGCCCCCGATAGCAGTAGATCAGTCAGCATTTTCGGCGACTGACACAATGCCATCGGGGGCAAGCCCCCTCCCACATTTGGTTTTGCAGCGCACTGGAATGTGTGTCAGACCATTGAGCGCCACTCGTCCGCCATAACCCCCTACGGTTGAAATCCCCCCCGCCACCCCCATATGAGTTTCCATCAGGGCATTTTCGCCCCGCTGCGTGGAGACTCTCCCCTTGACCACCATCGTTTCAGTACGTCGCCACGGCAAAGTCGTCATGGGCGGCGACGGCCAGGTTTCCCTGGGCAATACCGTGATGAAAGGCAACGCCAAGAAAGTGCGTCGCCTGTACCACGGCCAGGTTCTCGCGGGCTTTGCCGGCGCTACCGCCGACGCCTTCACCCTGTTCGAACGTTTCGAAGGCCAGCTGGAGAAACACCAGGGCCACCTCGTGCGCGCCGCCGTCGAACTCGCCAAAGAATGGCGCACCGACCGCTCCCTCAGCCGCCTGGAAGCCATGCTGGCCGTCGCCAACAAAGACGCGTCCCTGATCATCACCGGCAACGGCGATGTGGTTGAGCCCGAACATGGCCTGATCGCCATGGGTTCCGGCGGTGGCTATGCCCAAGCGGCAGCCAGCGCACTGTTGAAGAAAACCGACCTGTCGGCCCGCGAAATCGTCGAGACCGCCCTGGGTATCGCCGGCGATATCTGCGTGTTCACCAACCACAACTTCACCATTGAGGAGCAGGACCTCGCCGAGTAAGCCGTAGGCTTATTCCCGCTTGAGGCCGCCAAACATTATGTCCATGACTCCCCGCGAAATCGTCCATGAACTCAACCGCCATATCATCGGCCAGGACGATGCCAAGCGCGCCGTAGCCATCGCGCTGCGTAACCGCTGGCGCCGGATGCAACTGCCCGAAGAACTGCGCGTTGAAGTAACGCCGAAGAACATCCTGATGATCGGCCCTACAGGCGTCGGTAAAACCGAGATCGCCCGCCGCCTGGCCAAGCTGGCCAACGCGCCGTTCATCAAGGTCGAAGCCACCAAGTTCACCGAAGTGGGCTATGTGGGCCGTGACGTCGAGTCGATCATCCGTGACTTGGCCGACGCTGCCTTGAAGATGCTGCGCGAACAGGAAATGACCAAGGTCAGCCATCGCGCCGAAGACGCCGCCGAAGAACGCATTCTCGACGCCCTGCTGCCACCGGCACGCATGGGCTTCAATGAAGACGCCGCACCGGCCTCGGATTCCAACACCCGCCAACTGTTCCGCAAGCGCCTGCGCGAAGGCCAGCTGGATGACAAGGAAATCGAGATCGAAGTCGCCGAAGTCTCCGGTGTCGACATCTCTGCCCCGCCTGGCATGGAAGAAATGACCAGCCAGTTGCAGAACCTGTTCGCCAACATGGGTAAGGGCAAGAAGAAAAGCCGCAAGCTCAAGGTCAAGGACGCCCTGAAGCTGGTGCGCGATGAAGAAGCCGGGCGCCTGGTGAATGAGGAAGAACTCAAGGCCAAGGCCCTGGAGGCGGTCGAGCAGCATGGAATCGTGTTTATCGACGAGATCGACAAGGTGGCCAAGCGCGGCAACTCCGGCGGCGTCGATGTGTCCCGTGAAGGCGTACAGCGCGACCTGCTACCGCTGATCGAAGGCTGCACCGTGAACACCAAGCTGGGCATGGTCAAGACCGACCACATCCTGTTTATCGCCTCCGGTGCCTTCCACCTGAGCAAGCCAAGCGACCTGGTGCCGGAGCTGCAAGGCCGCCTGCCGATCCGCGTGGAATTGAAGGCGCTGACCCCGGGCGACTTCGAACGCATCCTCAGCGAGCCGCACGCCTCGCTCACCGAGCAGTACCGTGAACTGCTGAAAACCGAAGGCTTGGGCATCGAGTTCCAGCCAGACGGCATCAAGCGCCTGGCGGAGATTGCCTGGCAGGTCAACGAGAAGACCGAGAACATCGGTGCCCGTCGCCTGCACACCTTGCTGGAGCGGCTGCTGGAGGAAGTGTCCTTCAGTGCCGGCGACCTGGCCGGTGCGCAGAATGGCGAAGTGATCAAGATCGACGCTGAATACGTCAACAGCCACTTGGGCGAATTGGCACAGAACGAAGACTTGTCGCGCTATATTCTGTAAGCCTCACACAGAATCGCTTCGCTTCAATGTGGGAGGGGGCTTGCCCCCGATGGCGGTCTGTCAGACAACTATGTACTGACTGACACACTGCTATCGGGGGCAAGCCCCCTCCCACATTTTGAGGCCGGTTCCATCAGGATTATTGCCAATGTCGAAATTTCCTACTGCTGTAAACCTCCACAAAACCTCCAACACCCTCGGCCTCACCTACGGGCCCGACGAGGTGTACCAGCTCCCTGCCGAACTGCTGCGCACCCACTCGCCTTCCGCCGAGGTCCAGGGCCACGGCAAACCGATCCTGCAATTCGGCAAACTCCACGTGAAGTTGATCAAGATCGAACCGGCCGGCCAGTACGCATTGAAATTGACCTTCGACGATGGGCATGACAGCGGACTGTTCACCTGGGACTACCTCTACCAGTTGGCCGTGCGTCAGGACGCGCTGTGGGCCGACTATCTTGCTGAACTCAAAGCTGCCGGCAAAACCCGCGACCCGAGCGAGTCGGTCGTACGGCTGATGCTCTAGCTCAGGCCTCTTGCTCTTTAGAGCGCATTTTCTAATTTCATCTGCTTGAATGCCCTGTCGCATGGCCAACGATTGGCCCGCTTGCGAAAAAAATTAAACTCGGGTAACCAATGGAACTGGCAAGTTCCCTGCATTTGACGATGCGGTATCAACGGTCACCCGAGTCGCAGTACCAGGCTTGTGTTGTGTATCGAAACTGGGTGCGCAGCGGTCCCCGGTACTCGTCTTTCGGACAATGGAGCGTCGTAGATGAGTAACAAGAACAACGATGACTTGAAACGCCAGGCCTCGGAAAACACTCTGGGGCTCAACCCGATCATCGCGTTACGTAAAAAGGATTTACTCGCCTCGGCGAAGATGGTGCTGACCCAAGCCATCAAGCAACCGTTGCACAGCGTCAAGCACGTCGCTCATTTTGGCGTCGAGCTCAAGAATGTGATGTTTGGCAAATCCGCACTGGTGCCGGAGAGCGATGATCGTCGCTTCACCGATCCGGCCTGGAGCCAGAACCCGCTCTACAAGCGCTACCTGCAAACCTACCTGGCGTGGCGCAAGGAACTGCACGACTGGATCGGCGACAGCAACCTGTCGGAACAGGACATCAGCCGCGGCCATTTCGTGATCAACCTGATGACCGAAGCCATGGCGCCTACCAACAGCGCGGCCAACCCGGCGGCGGTCAAACGTTTCTTTGAAACCGGCGGCAAGAGCCTGCTCGACGGCCTGTCCCACCTGGCCAAGGACATGGTGCACAACGGCGGCATGCCGAGCCAGGTCAACATGGGCGCCTTTGAAGTGGGCAAGACCCTTGGCACCACCGAAGGCGCGGTGGTGTTTCGCAATGACGTGCTGGAGTTGATCCAGTACAAGCCGATCACCGAACAGGTGCACGAACGCCCGCTGCTGGTGGTGCCGCCACAGATCAACAAATTCTATGTATTCGACCTGAGCCCGGAGAAGAGCCTGGCGCGCTTTTGCCTGCGCAATGGCCAGCAGACGTTCATCGTCAGCTGGCGCAACCCGACCAAGGCCCAGCGCGAGTGGGGCCTGTCGACCTATATCGAAGCGCTGAAAGAAGCCGTCGACGTGGTCACCGCGATCACCGGCAGCAAAGACGTGAATATGCTCGGCGCCTGCTCCGGCGGCATCACCTGCACCGCCCTCTTGGGGCACTACGCGGCGCTGGGGGAGAAGAAGGTCAACGCCCTGACCCTGCTGGTGAGCGTGCTGGACACCACGCTGGACACCCAGGTGGCGCTCTTCGTTGACGAGCAGACCCTGGAGGCGGCCAAGCGCCATTCCTACCAGGCCGGCGTGCTCGAAGGCCGCGACATGGCCAAGGTGTTCGCCTGGATGCGCCCCAACGACCTGATCTGGAACTACTGGGTGAACAACTACCTGCTGGGCAACGAGCCGCCGGTGTTCGACATCCTGTTCTGGAACAACGACACCACGCGCTTGCCGGCGGCGTTCCATGGCGACCTGATCGAGCTGTTCAAGAACAACCCACTGGTACGCGCCAACGCCCTGGAAGTGTGCGGCACGCCCATCGACCTCAAGCAGGTCACCGCCGATATCTATTCACTGGCCGGCACCAACGACCACATCACGCCGTGGCAGTCCTGCTACAAGTCGGCGCAGCTGTTTGGTGGCAAGGTCGAGTTCGTGCTGTCGAGCAGCGGGCATATCCAGAGCATCCTCAACCCGCCGGGCAACCCCAAGGCGCGCTACCAGACCAGCGACGGCCTGGCGGGCAAGCCGCTTGAGTGGCAGGAGAATGCGACCAAGCATACGGATTCGTGGTGGCTGCATTGGCAGGCATGGCAGGCGGAGCGAGCGGGCAAGTTGAAGAAGGCTCCGACGAGTTTGGGTAACAAAACCTACGCCGCAGCAGAGGCCGCGCCAGGCACCTACGTACACGAACGCTAAATTGAAATGCATTCAAATGTGGGAGGGGGCTTGCCCCCGATGGCTGACTGTCCGTTGATACAACTGTAACTGCCACACCGCTATCGGGGGCAAGCGCCCTCCCACATTGAGCGCATTCCGGCTGTAACACTTCACAGGGTTTGAGCATGCCGCAACCGTTCATCTTCCGTACCATCGACCTGGATGGCCAGACCATCCGCACGGCGGTACGCCCGGGCAAGCCTCACTTGACGCCGTTGCTGATCTTCAATGGCATCGGCGCCAACCTTGAGTTGGTGTTTCCGTTCGTCCAGGCACTGGACCCGGACCTGGAAGTGATCGCCTTCGATGTGCCCGGCGTGGGCGGTTCGTCGACGCCCAATCGGCCGTACCGTTTTCCCGGTTTGGCCAAACTCACCGCGCGCATGCTCGACTACCTGGACTATGGCCAGGTGAATGCAGTGGGCGTGTCCTGGGGTGGCGCGTTGGCGCAGCAGTTTGCCTATGACTACCCGGAGCGGTGCAAGAAGTTGATCCTCGCAGCCACGGCGGCGGGTGCGGTGATGGTGCCGGGCAAGCCGAAGGTGCTGTGGCTGATGGCCAGCCCGCGCCGCTACATCCAGCCGTCCCACGTGGTGCGCATCGCGCCGATGATCTACGGTGGCTCGTTCCGCCGCGATTCGAAACTGGCTGCCGAACACGCCAGCAAAGTGCGCTCGGCCGGCAAGCTTGGCTACTACTGGCAACTGTTCGCCGGGTTGGGCTGGACCAGCATCCACTGGCTGCACAAGATCCGCCAGCCTACCCTGGTGCTGGCGGGGGACGATGACCCGCTGATCCCGCTGATCAACATGCGCATGCTCGCCTGGCGCATTCCCAATGCACAGTTGCACATCATCGATGACGGCCACCTGTTCCTGATCACCCGGGCCGAAGCCGTGGCGCCGATCATCATGAAGTTTCTTGAAGAGGAGCGCATGCGCGCGGTGATTCATCCGCGACCGGCCGTGTAAGGACCACACCGCCGCGCAACTTGCCAGGAACCGACTATGGTTCTGAATTGGCGTGCCTGTTTGATGGCTTGACGAAGGAGTGTTGGCTCATGCGAGAAAGACCCGTGACGAACCCGGCGCCCACCCCCGCCGCGTTCATCAACGCGCAAAATGCGATCACCGGCCTGCGCGGCCGGGATTTGCTGTCGACCCTGCGCAGCGTGGCTGCCCATGGCTTGCGCAACCCGGTGCATACCGTTCGGCACGCCTGGGCGTTGAGCGGGCAACTGGGCCGCGTGCTGCTCGGTGAAACCGTGCACGAACCCAACCCCAACGACAGCCGTTTCAACGACCCCACCTGGAAGCTCAACCCCCTGTACCGGCGCAGCCTGCAGGCCTATTTGAGCTGGCAGAAACAGACACGCCACTGGATCGATGACAGCACCCTCAGCGCCGATGACCGGGCCCGTGCGCACTTTGCCTTCTCCTTGCTCAACGATGCGGTCTCGCCATCCAACACCCTGCTCAACCCGCTGGCGATCAAGGAGCTGCTCAACTCCGGCGGCAACAGCGTGGTGCGCGGGGTGAGCAACCTGTTCGAGGACCTGCTGCACAACAATGGCCTGCCGCGCCAGGTGAGCAAGCACGCCTTCGAAGTGGGCAAGACGGTCGCCACCACCCCCGGCTCGGTGGTGTTTCGCAATGAGCTGCTGGAGCTGATCCAGTACAAGCCCATGAGCGAAAAACAGTACGCCAAGCCGCTGCTGATCGTGCCGCCGCAGATCAACAAGTACTACATCTTCGACCTGAGCCCGGCCAACAGCTTTGTGCAGTACGCCCTGAAAAACGGCCTGCAGACCTTCATGGTCAGCTGGCGCAACCCGGATGTGCGGCATCGCGAATGGGGCCTCTCAACCTATGTCGCCGCGCTGGAGGAAGCGCTCAACGTCTGTCGCGCGATCAGCGGGGCCCGCGAGGTCAACCTGATGGGCGCCTGCGCGGGCGGCCTGACCATCGCCGCGCTGCAAGGCCACTTGCAGGCCAAGCGTCAGCTGCGGCGCATCTCCAGCGCGAGTTACCTGGTGAGCCTGCTGGACAGCCAGATCGACAGCCCTGCCACCCTGTTCGCCGACGAGCAGACCCTGGAAGCCGCCAAGCGCCGCTCCTACCAGCAAGGCGTGCTCGACGGCCGCGACATGGCCAAGGTGTTCGCCTGGATGCGCCCCAATGACCTGATCTGGAACTACTGGATCAACAACTACCTGCTGGGCAAGGAGCCGCCAGCCTTCGACATCCTGTACTGGAACAACGACAACACGCGCCTGCCCGCCGCCTTGCACGGCGACCTGCTGGACTTCTTCAAGCACAACCCGCTGAGCCATCCCGGCGGCCTGGAAGTCTGTGGCACGCCCATCGATTTGCAGAAGGTCACAGTGGACAGTTTCAGCGTGGCCGGCATCAACGACCACATCACGCCGTGGGATGCGGTGTACCGCTCCACCCAGTTGCTGGGCGGTGAGCGGCGCTTTGTGCTGTCCAACAGCGGGCATATCCAGAGCATTCTCAACCCGCCGGGCAACCCCAAGGCCAACTACGTCGAGAACCTCAAGCTGAGCAGCGACCCACGTGCCTGGTACTACGACGCCGACCATGTCGAAGGCAGCTGGTGGCCGCGGTGGCTGGAGTGGATCCAGCAGCGTTCCGGCGTGCAACGCGAAACCCTCACCGCCCTGGGCAACCAGAATTACCCACCGATGGAAGCGGCACCGGGCACTTACGTGCGCGTACGCTGAGCTCAACGATCACATTAAGAAGACTGGATGAAGACCCGCGACCGTATCCTTGAATGTGCCCTGCAATTGTTCAACCAGAAGGGCGAACCCAACGTGTCGACCATGGAGGTGGCCAATGAAATGGGGATCAGCCCCGGCAACCTCTACTACCATTTCCATGGCAAGGAGCCCTTGGTGCTCGGGCTGTTCGAGCGCTTCCAGAATGAACTGACGCCCTTGCTCGACCCACCGGCAGACGCGCAACTGGAACCACAGGACTACTGGCTGTTCCTGCACCTGATCGTCGAGCGCATGGCGCATTACCGGTTCCTGTTCCAGGACCTGTCAAACCTGGCGGGGCGCCTGCCGAAATTGGCCAAGGGCATCCGCAACCTGCTCACGGCGCTCAAGCGCACCTTGGCGTCCCTGCTTGCGCGACTGAAGGCCGCCGGCCAGTTGGCCAGCGATACCCAGGCACTGGGGCAGCTGGTGGAACAGATCACCATGACCTTGCTGTTCTCCCTGGATTACCAGCGCATTCTCGACCGGGAAGGCGAAGTGCGAGTGGCGGTCTACCAGGTCATGATGCTGGTCGCGCCGCACTTGTTGTCGCCGGCGCGACAGGCCATTGAACAATTAGCGCTACGTTACCTGGATAATGCGAATTAACTTTCGAACGCAAGAAAACTTTCTTACAGCCCTTTCACTATTCAAGTACACCGAACTGCTGAGTGAACTTGAAAAGTTCACTGTCGGTCTTGATACCCAACTTCCGATAGGCTGATTGCTTCTGCGTGCTGATCGTACTCGCGCTGCGCGAAAACTTTGCCGCAATTGAACTCACTGACATCCCATCGAGGAAACAGCGCAATACTTCTTGTTCCTTGGGTGTAAGGCTGGTGTTCAGCCGTAATGAACTTGATGGTTCCATTTTCGATTTCATGTTGCCCATATCAGAAACAGGCTGCATGCCCTGGATGGCCGACAGCATACAAGGCTGCAAGTAGATACGGCCTTGGGCGACCGTTCGGATAGCCGTGATTAACTCCGTCAGTTTCTGGGTCTTGCCCAAGACTCCCCAACTGCCCGCCTTCAACGCCAATGATACGGTCGCCGGGGTGTAGTGCGAGGATACGACAATCGGCCTGCATTGCCCGAAGCGTCGGCTCAACGTCTGGATCAAGCCAAGGCCGTCCAGGTCGGAAGGGCCGAGGATGAAGTCCATCACCACCACATCCGCAGGCCTCAGCGCCAAAGCCTCCAACAACTCCTTGCCCGTGCCGAAAGAGCCGATCACCGCAAGGTCTGCCTCATTGCCCAACCCCAGCTCGATCCCCTGTCGAACCATCTCATGATCATCAAGCAACATGACGGTGTGCATATTGGATGTAGAAGTAGGCATCAAGAAACCCGCTCAAGTGATTACCGCTCATTACGAAAATTCTCTCTTTAGTTCGAGCACGGTATATCCCAGCCACACGCAGGTATCAACACGCAACAATAATAAGTCCTTTTCTTTCAGCTGCGTCTTACATCCCGCTCTTACAAAAAAAGTAAATACAACTACTTTGAATCAGCCAGGAGATTTTCGAATAATCACGAGGCAAATCTAGAGACTTCTCTATAGGCAACATGCTCTTTCCACGACACATTATGTGCTCCGCCACTTGGATAAAACCCGGTGCAGCGATCGCTGCCTGTGGCGGATCAAAAAGATAATTCACGAAGTGGGAATACTATGAAATTCAACACGCTCTCTACCCTAGCGGCAGCTATTGCCTTGGCCGCTGCTGCATCGCAAACCGCACACGCTGCCAATGACGGCACCATCAATTTCACTGGATTAGTGAACGATGTGACCTGCACGGTTGAAGGTTCGGCACCGGGCACCGGGGCAGTGGTCAAGGACGTCAACCTGGGCGGTGTATCCGCCGCCCGACTGGCGAGCGCGGGCGCTCGAGCCAACCTGACAGGCTTCACCATCCGTATTGGTGCACCCGGTGAAGGCAGCTGCACCAACGGTCGCACCGCCATGGTTGCATTCGACCCCACCAGCCCCGCCATTGACGTGGCCACCGGCCGCTTGAACATCGACGGCTACGATGACCCGAGCGACACCGCTAACGCCAAGAATGTCCAGGTTGAAGTGACCAACCGCGATGGCACGCCAATCCACGTGTACACCGAGAAATCGGAAGGCGTGGTGATCGCCGACAACCAGGCAGTGATTCCACTGGCCGCGCAAATGTACGCCACCGCTCCCGCCACAGAGGGCACGGTCAAGACTCGCGTTGGCTTCATGGTCGTGTACGCCGATTAAGGGACCAATGGGCCTGCGCCAGCAGGCCTCGCATGAAACGGGCCTGCCGCAGTCAGGCAGGTCCATCCCCCCGATTCGAAGAGTTGCGACACTATGAAAAAAATGGCTCGCCTTGCGCTTGCCACCTGTGCCGTTGGGTTGCTGTCGCTCAAAGCGATGCCCGCCCATGCAGGGGTGATTATTTATGGGACCCGCGTGATCTTCCCGGCCGAACATCAAGAGGTCGTCGTGCGGCTGGAGAACAGAGGGGACCGACCCGCCCTGGTGCAAGCCTGGCTGGATGCCGGTGACATCCGCTCAACACCCGCGACTGCGCAGACACCGTTTACGCTGTCACCACCGATCTTTCGCATCGAGCCTCATCAACAGCAGGCGTTGCGCTTGCGCTACTCCGGCGAACCCGGCCCCACCGACCGGGAAAGCCTGTACTGGCTGAACGTGCTGGAGGTGCCACCGGTGACAGCGGGCGCCGAGCAGAACAATCAGATCGAGTTGGCGTTTCGGACCCGCTTGCGTGTGTTCCTGCGCCCTCAATCGTTGCCCTACCCGGTGGCCAGCGCCCCTTCGAAACTGCAATGGCAGCTGGTACCTCACAATAACGGCTACGCACTGCAAGCGACCAACCCGACGCCTTACCATATTTCGCTGACATCGGTTGACCTGCTGAGCCAAGGCAAACGGTTCAGCAAAGCCGCGAACCAGGACCCCAATGACGGTCTGTTGATGCCGTCCGGCGATGTGAAACTGTTTGCGCTGCCGCAGTTGCGCGATCGCCCCAGCGGCACGCCCAAAGTCGAATTCACCAGCGTCAGCGACTTCGGCGCCCGCGTTCGCCACTCGGCGAGCCTTAGCCCTTCAGCCGTGAGATGAGCACCGCCATGAACGCAATGTCTCTCACACACCTGCCCAGGTTCATCGCAGTCGCCTTCGCGCTGTTCGGCACTGCCGTCGCACACGCGAGTGTTGTCATCGGCAGCACCCGCATTGTCTACCCGCAGAACGACAAAGAAGTCACGGTGCGGCTTGAAAGCAAGAATCAGGCGCCGGTGCTGATCCAGGCCTGGCTGGACAATGGCGACGAGTACTCGACGCCGGATCTGGCGGGCGTACCCTTCGTGACCACACCGCCGATCTTCCGCATGGAGCCCGGCAAACAGCAGGTCGTACGCCTGGCGTATACGGGCGAGGCCCTGCCATCGAAACAGGAAAGCCTGTTCTGGTTCAACGTGCTGGAGGTGCCTTCCCAGGCACAAGGCGGTCCGCAGGACAATCAGTTGCAGCTGGCTTTTCGCTCGCGGATCAAGCTGTTTTTCCGTCCGCCGAATCTGCCTTATAGCGTGGAAGAGGCGCCAGGCAAACTGCAGTGGCGACGCGAGTCCACCGAGCAGGGCCAGGTCCTCGAAGTCTATAACCCCACCCCGTATCACGTGACGTTCGACCAGGTCGATGTGCTGGAGGCACAGCAACGCCATGCCCGCAAGGCTGTGGCGTCCGGCACGGACAACATGGTGGTGCCGGGAGGACGCAACCGCTTCGAGCTGCCCAGCCTCAAGTCACCGCCGAACCCCTCGCAAACCGTGGAGTTCCAGACGCTCGACGACTTTGGGGTGGCCATCCCTCACCGCGCCAAGCTCGCCAAATGAAGGCCTGAATACGCCAGCGGCGACATTCGTCTAGCCGCTGGCAACGCTATCCACTTCGTTACACACGTTCGGCTAATGCCCCTTTTTTTGGGCAGGGGTTCCCTTTGCCCAAATTCGGACAGTCCTTATTTTTGAGAATGGTAAACATGAGTTCCAACACGCCTGCCAGCGTAAGCGCCGGATCCCTGTCACGTCGTCAATCGATGCTCATGGCGCGCTGCCTGTTGCTGCTCAGTAGCGTCAATGCCGTGGCCGCCTACGGTGTCGAGAATGTCGAGTTCAACCCCGCCTTCTTTCCGGATCGGGCGGTCGACCAGCAGGTCGACATTTCAAAGTTCAGCCGCGGCAACATCGTGCTGCCCGGCACTTACCGCACCGATGTCTACCTCAACGGCCAGTGGATCGGGCGTGAAACCGTGGTCTTCGTCGCCGTTGAAGGCCAGGACTCGGCGCAGATGTGCCTTGAGCGCGACGCACTTGTCCGGTTTGGCATCGATCTGGATGCGCCGAAAAATCAACCCGCCGAGGCCGGCCAGCCGCCTGCACCGGAGTTTTCCCGCTGCGATGACATCGCAACCTACCTGCCCGGCAGCAGCAGCCAGTTCGACTCGGGCGAGAACCGCCTGGAACTGCAGGTGCCGCAGATCTACCTGCTGCGCCAGGCGCGGGGCTATGTCGACCCCAAGCACTGGGACAGCGGCGTTGACGCGGCCTTCGTGCGCTACAACGTCAACTCCTTCGCGACACAGACCAATGGCCGCACCATCGACTCCCACTACCTGGGCTTGAACACCGGCCTCAACCTGGGTGAATGGCACTGGCGACATAACGGCAGCTTCAGCCGCAACGATAGCAGTGCTGGCTATCAAAGCAGCAGCACCTACGTGCAGCGCGAACTGGCCCCGCTGCGCTCTCAATTGGTGGCGGGTGAGATCTTTACCTCGGGCGAGCTGTTTGACAGCGTACGCATACGGGGCGCCAGCCTGTTCAGTGACGACCGGATGCTGCCTGACTCTATGACTGGCTTCGCACCGGTCGTACGTGGCATCGCCGAAACCAACGCGCGGGTCACCGTGCGCCAGCGCGGTGTGCTGCTCGATGAAGTGTCCGTGGCTCCCGGCCCGTTTGTGCTCAACGACCTGTTTGCCACAGGCTATGGCGGTGACCTGACCGTCACGATTACCGAGGCCGATGGCCGCAAGCGTGAGTTCATTGTTCCCTTTGCCGCCAACGCCAACCTGTTGCGCGCCGGCTACAGCCGCTACTCATTGAGTGTCGGCAAGCTGGATGAGATCGGGCTGCGCTATCCGCCGACCCTGATGCAAGCCACTTACCAGCACGGCCTCAGCAACCTGCTGACCGGCTACACCGGCGTGGTGATGGGCGAAGACTATCAATCGCAGTTGCTGGGTGCGGCTTTCAACACGCCGTTCGGCGCGCTATCGCTTGACCTGACCAACTCCTCCGCGAAGCTTCCGGGCCACGACTCCCGTGGCGGGCGAAGTGTGCAGTTGCGCTATAGCAAGAACTTCACCGACACCGGCACCCACTTTGCCCTCGGTGCCTACCGCTACTCCACGGAGGGCTTCCTGAGCGTGGCCGACGCCGCACGGGCGCGCGACCTCGCCATCGACGACCGCAGCCTGGACAACCTTTCACGCCTGCGCGACCGGATGGACATCAGCCTCAACCAGAGCCTGGGCAACGGCTCGGTGTACCTGACCGGTTCCTCACAGAACTACTGGAACCGCAGAAGCGGCAACCTGACGTTCACCACGGGCTACACCGGCAGCTGGAACGGCCTGCACTACACCCTCAGCGCCCAGCGCACCAAAGACTTGCTGAGTGACCGCGTCGACAAGCAAATCGAGCTGAGCCTGAGCTTCCCGTTGGGCAGCAGCCCTCGCTCGCCAACCCTGACCACCACGGCGTATCGCGGCAATCGAAGCAGCGGCGAGCGCGCAAACCTCGGTGGCAGCCTGGGCGAACGCAACGAATTCACCTACGGAGTGGGAGGCAGCCATACCCAGGGCGGTGGCAGCTCCGCCAGTGCCGACATAAAGTATCAAGCCAGCCAGGGCGTGCTGTCCGCCAGTTATGGGCAAAGCAACACCTACCGTACAGCGTCCCTCGGCATGACCGGCGGTGTGGTTGCCCACGCAGGCGGCGTGACCTTCGCCCCGGAACTGGGCGACACCATTGGCCTGGTCCAGGCCCCCGATGCACAGGGCGCACGCATCAACGGCAACCACAGCGCCCAGGTCGGCACGAGCGGTTACGCCGTGGTGCCCCACCTCACGCCTTACCGCCAGAACGTCGTCGAACTGGACCCCAAGGACCTGTCCGTCGATGTCGAGCTCAAGACGGCCGCGCAAAACGTCGCGCCTCGTGCAGGTTCGGTGGTGAAGCTGCAATTCGAGACCGTCAGCGGCCAGGCGATCCTGATCACTGCACGACGTGAGGATGGCAGCCCGCTGCCGTTCGGTTCGGATGTGTTCGATGAAAGCGGTGCGAGCGTCGGCGTTGTCGGCCAGGGCGGCAAAGCCTTTGTGCGGGTTGCACATGATCAAGG
Organism: Pseudomonas azotoformans; assembly: GCF_900103345.1. Taxonomy (NCBI): domain Bacteria; kingdom Pseudomonadati; phylum Pseudomonadota; class Gammaproteobacteria; order Pseudomonadales; family Pseudomonadaceae; genus Pseudomonas; species Pseudomonas azotoformans. Next base: position 5,191,690 of record NZ_LT629702.1, on the reverse strand, counting down.
GGCGTTGACCGTCAGGTGGGGCCCGAATGCCAATGCCACCTGCCAACTGAACTACCGCCTGGACAAGGAGCCTGGGGCCGAGGGTGGCAAGCGCCTGCGCCAACTGGACGCTGGCAGCTGCCGAGCAGGTACAGGCGGTTGATCGAGGGTGAGGGGCAAGTCGCTCCTCACCCTTAAACACCCTTTCTCATGACGGGACTGAAGATGAAACACTCCATCACATTCATTTCGATACTGCTGGCCCTGGGCATGCCGATTGCCGCCCATGCGGCGTGCGATCGGTACCCGAACATGCAACACAGCGTGACCTTTCCCAACAGCACTATCCCCGTGCCGGAAAGTCTTGGCGTAGGCCAACTGATCACCAGCCAGACCTTCGCAGGGCCTTATCCGACGTTCTACATGTGGTGCCCCACCGCGACACCGACGTTTCTCACCGGGCGATTTACATCAGCCCAATCGGCGCCGGGCGGGCTGATTTACCACACCAATGTTCCCGGTATCGGCATGCGTGTCATGGTCACGTTGACTTCCGGTGCGCCCTACTCCGCGAAACTCAAGACTGAAAGCCTCGTATCGGCCCCTGGGCGAATCCTCTGGGGGGCGACAAGGTTGGTGGCGGAGTTTTACAAGTTGGGCCCGGTCACCACCGGCACCCTGCCCAGCGGCGAGATCCAGCACAACAATTGGGATGGCGGCAAGGGCCATTACCGGATGGTATTGAACAACTCCATCCGCTTTGTGAACCCGGCCTCCACCTGCGACCTGGCTGCAGGCGACGTCAACCGCACTATCCCTTTGCCGACCGTGCGAGTGAGCGCGTTCAACAATGCCGACAGCGCAGGCGCGAGCAATTTCGAGCTGACCGCCACGTGCAGCAATGCGTCCAGCGTCACCTTCCGCTTTACGGGCGCTCCTGCCCCCGGGAACGCCTCGCTCTTCAGCAATACCGGCACTGCCGGCGGTGTGGCCCTGTGGCTGTACTCCCGCACCGGCGGAGCAAACCAGACCATCAGTAACAACGGTACGCGTACGGTCGCCGTCTCCGGCAATCGCGCAGTCTTGCCGCTGGGCGCGGCTTATCACAAAAACGGCACGGTTCGCCAAGGCACGCTCGCCACTACCACCACCGTCAACATCACTTACAACTGAGTACGCAGGCAGGCCGCCACCGCCTCCGAGGAGAGCGGGCCTCTCTGTCATGGGGAAACCGAGGAAAATGAAACCAACTATAAAACTTGTTTCGCTAATGCTGGGGATTGGGATGCCAATCGCCGCCCAAGCGACTTGCCCCAGGTATCAGAACGACACACTGACCCTCAATCTGCCGGCGACTATCCCTGTACCTGACAGCCTGCCTGTCAACGGTGTGATCATTCGCCAGGCATTCAACGGTGCGGCTCCCGGCTGGAACACCTTTTGCGTACTGGCCACCCGATGGGTCAACGGGCGCTACCCGAATAATCATAACCAGGGTGTCCACCCCACTGAGGTTCCAGGCGTTGGTGTGGCCGTTCGGATGACAATGAATGGTTTAGGCAGTGCGCTCTTTACGCTTCATAACCTGCCTCAGGCCTTAGTTACCGGACCGGTCTCAAGCTTCACCTCGGCAGAAGCGACCTTCTACAAGATCGGTCCAGTCACCACCGGGACAGTTCCCCCTGGGTACTTCTTCGAACAAAAATGGCTTAAAACATCGAGCACTTTTCGCCTGCAAATGGGCAGCGCCGTGCGTTTTGTCAGGCCTGCCGCCACCTGCGACCTGGCGACAGGCGACGTCAACCGCACCATCCCACTGCCGACCGTGCGGGTGAGCGCGTTCAACAACGCTAACAGCGCAGGTGCGAGCAACTTCGAGCTGTCGGCCACTTGCAGCAATGCATCCAGCGTCACCTTCCGCTTTACCGGAGCACCCGCCCCTGGGAACGCCTCGCTCTTCAACAACACCGGCTCTGCCGGCGGTATCGCCCTGTGGCTGTACTCGCGCACCGGTGGGGCAAACCAGACCATCAGCAACAACGGTACACGTACGGTCGCCGTCTCCGGTAATCGCGCGGTCTTGCCGCTGGGCGCGGCCTATTACAAAAACGGCACGGTTCGCCAAGGCACGCTCGCCAGCACCACCACCGTCAACATCACCTACAACTGACCCCCAAAGGACCTCCTGATGAAGATCCAAACCCTGCCTCTCCTGCTGGCAATCACTGCAAGCCTGGCCACCCATGCGGTGCAGGCCGCGACCACCGGAACACTGAGATTCACCGGCCAGGTCAATGCGGGTACGTGCAATCTGGCGGCTGGTGATGTGAGCCGCAGCATCGTATTGCCGACCATCAAGATTTCAGACTTTGACAACATCACCTACGCCGGCGAGCGTCAGTTTGACGTTACTGCCGACTGTGAGTCCGATATCCGCAACGTGTATTTTCTATTTACGGGTACCCCTTCGGGCGGAAACGCCGGACTGTTTGCCAACACAGGCACATCCAAGGGCACAGGCTTATGGCTGGTCCATCGCACACCTTCCGCGGTGACCATCCCGGCCAACGGCACCCCCGCCCAACGTACCCGTACGGTGCCAACCAGCAACCGGAAAGCCGTGCTGCCACTGTCGGGCTACTACGCTGTCAGCCACACCGCTGCGGATGTCACCCAAGGCACGCTGGTCACCAACGTGACCGTGTCGATCACCTACAACTGACGCTCTGAGACCCAGGCAAAAAAACGCCCGACCTTCACAGGCCGGGCATTTTTGTGTGTCCCGGAAAATCAGGACTGACTGGATGGCGTCGGTGTTGCCGGCGTTGCAGTCGGGGTAGCAGGTGCTGGCGTTGGCGCGGACACCGAGTTGGCTGTCGAGGCGACTGGCGCTGTCGCAGGCTTCACTGCGGCTGGTTTTTTCGCAACCGCAGGCTTCTTCGCGGCGGCGGGTTTGGCCGCAGGCTTGGCAGCGGGTTTGACTGCTGGTTTTGCAGCGGCTGGCTTGGCGGCAGGTTTCGCAGCAGCAGGCTTGGCGGCTGCGGTTTTAGCGGCTGGTTTGGCAGCCGGTTTTGCCGCGGCTTTGGCCGCTGGTTTTGCAGCAGGTTTAGCGGCCGGCTTGGCAGCAGCCTTGGCGGCCACTGGTTTAGCGGCAGGCTTGGCGGCCGGTTTTGCGGCTGCGGTCTTGGCGGCTGGCTTGGCGGCTGGCTTGGCAGCAGCTTTAGCCGCAGGTTTTGCCGCCGGCTTGGCGGCGGCTTTTACCAGAGGCTTGGCCGCAGGTTTCGCAGCGGGTTTGGCCGCAGCAGTTTTAGCCGCCGGCTTGGCAGCCGGTTTTGCAGCGGCCGCTTTCACGGGAGCCACTTTAGCGCCCGTCAGCTTTTCAATTTGCTTGGTCAGGGTATCGACCTTGCTGTGCAGCGTTTTCAGTTCAGCTTTGCTCGGCACGCCCAGTCGCGAAACAGCACTGGCGAGACGCTTGTCGAAAGTCTGTTCCAACTTCTCCCAAGTGTCAGCAATGCTGGATTTGGCGGAGCCGGCAGTTGCCTTGGCCGCTTCAACTTTTTTTCCAACCGTGGTTTTGGTCAACTTCTCGGCCTTCTCGCCGTCCTTGACCAAAGTCTCGAAGTATTTGCCGCCGTCACTGCTAACCTTCGAGTACACGCCTAAACCAGCAAGCCAGATCTTACGGGAATATTTTTCAACTTCCCCGACCCACGAGCTGCCTTCTTTCTGAGTAGTCTTTTTAACAGCCATCCCGATGTCTCCTTAGTGTTTACGCGCGACACGTTCTAGCAATGTCGTCAGCTCTTCGAGCTTAGCAGAGAGTGTCTCAACGTCATGTTTAGACGCAATGCCGATTCGATTCAAGGCACTGGCAACGCGAGTATCAAAAGCTTTTTCAACTTTATCCAGCTGAACTTCTACCAGACCTTTGACCGTGGAGACATTACTCTTTACTTGGTCAATCTGACTGTTGGCGGCTTCAAGTTGTTCAACTGCAACTTTTTTGCCTTTGCTTTCAACATGTTGACCCGTTTTAACCAGCGCTTTGAAGTACTCGCCGCCCTCGCTTCCGACCTTGGCGTAAGCACCAAGACCCGCCAACCAAATCTTGCGGGCGTAGGACTTAACCTCACTCAGGGTGGTGGTCTGGGCGTCGATTTTTTTCTTCAGGATAACTTTGGCCATGGTGCACCTCACGCAGAATAGGGGGGAGGAACGGCCCACAGGAGTTGAGGGCTTGGGCACAAAGTAGGCGGGAAAATTAGAATCGGCACCCTAAGAACAATGGGATCACGCCAACGCCTTGTCCAACGCCTTTTCGATTTCAGACTTGATGGTGCCACTCATGGCTGACATCAACAGACCCAGCTCCACATCAATACGCAGCGAATCATCGGCGACTAACACCGTGCCTTTAACCCCCGAACGCTTGAGGTTCAAGGTATCGCCGGACCACGACGGCTCCAGGCCGTATTGCTCCTTGAGTTTGTGCGCCAACTTGTCGGCCTTTGCCCGCGCGCCCTCTTTACCCAGGGAATGTGCACGCTCAACAGTTATACGGGCCATTGCAATGACTCCTCTTTATAGGGACTTGGATACCTTCGATGCGGCAAAAGGTCTCGCTGACCGCCCATCTTACCTTCAGCCTTGCCAAGACAAAGCAGGCCTTGGGGATTATCATGTCCCGCATTCTCTTTTGGTGACAGCGATATGACTGATCAGCGCAAAGGCAGCGATGCCGAACCCACCACTCACTTCGGCTTCAAGAACGTCCCGGAAAGCCAAAAGGCGGAAAAAGTCGCCGAGGTGTTCCACTCCGTCGCGGCCAAGTACGACCTGATGAATGACGTGCTGTCGGGCGGCATGCACCGCCTGTGGAAGCGCTTCACCATCGAGTTGTCGGGCGTGCGCACCGGTAACCGTGTGCTGGACATCGCCGGCGGCACAGGCGACCTGGCAGCCAAGTTCTCCAAGCTCGTCGGTCCTACCGGCCAGGTCGTGCTGGCAGACATCAATGGTTCGATGCTCAAGGTCGGTCGCGACCGCCTGCTGGACAAAGGCGTGGCCGGCAATATCGAGTTCGTCCAGGCGGATGCCGAGAAGCTGCCGTTCCCGGACAACCATTTCGATTGCGTGACCATCGCCTTTGGCCTGCGTAACGTGACCCACAAGGAAGACGCGATCCGCTCGATGCTGCGCGTACTCAAGCCGGGTGGCCGCCTGTTGGTGCTGGAATTCTCCAAGCCGACCAACGCGCTGATGTCCAAGGTCTACGACACCTACTCGTTCGCCTTCATGCCGTTGATGGGCAAGCTGATCACCAATGACGCCGAGAGCTATCGCTACTTGGCCGAATCGATCCGCATGCACCCCGACCAGGAAACCCTGAAGTCGATGATGGTAGAGGCCGGTTTCGACCGCGTGACCTACCACAATATGACCTCGGGCATCGTCGCCCTGCACCGTGGCATCAAGCCCTGATGTTGCTCGCCGGCCTTCTCGCCAGCGTTGAACACGGCCTCAACCGTGTGCTGCGCCTGGACAGCACCGCCCTGGCGCGGCTTGCGCACCTCAGCGGCAAAGTGATTGCCGTCGACTGCCGCAGCCCCGCCTTGCAGCTGTTCATCCTGCCCAGCGATGAAGGCCTGATGCTCGCGACCCAATGGGCCGCCGAAGCCGACTGCACCCTGCGGGCACCGGCATCGAGCCTGTTGCACCTGGCCCTGAGCCGCAACAAGACCGCCATTTTGCACAGCGCCGAAGTGGAGCTGGAAGGCGACAGCTCGGTGCTGATGGACCTCGCCGCCATCCTGCAGGACCTGGAACTGGACTGGGAATACGAACTGTCGCGCTGGATCGGCCCCGTCGCCACCCAGTTGATCAGCGGGCACCTGCGCAGCCGTTCGCGCTGGTACCAGCAAGGGTTCGCCAGCCTCAACCAGAACCTCGCCGAATACCTGAGCGAAGAATCGCGCACCCTGGTCGGAGAGCGGGAAGCGCAAGCGCGCTTTCGTGAACTCGACAAGGCCAAAATCGACCTGGAACGCCTCGAGGCGCGCTTCGAGCGCCTGAGCCGTTCCCTTGATCCAAGCGATAACGCATGAAGCTGCTCGCCGTCCGCCGTTTGTTTCGTATCCAGCGCGTCGTAATCCGCTACCGCCTCGATGACCTGCTGTTCGCCCTGCCGCTGCCGTGGTTCCTGCTTGCCGTGCGCTATGTGCTGCCGTGGCGCTGGTTCCCGCGCAAACAGCTGGAGCTCAGCCGTGGCGCGCGCCTGCGCCTGGCGTTGCAGGACCTGGGGCCGATCTTCATCAAGTTCGGGCAGATCCTCTCGACCCGCCGCGACCTGCTGCCCGAGGACATCGCCGACGAGCTGATGCTGTTGCAGGACCGCGTGCCACCGTTCGACTCCCAGCAATCGATGAAGCTCATCGAAGAACAACTGGGCCAGAAGATCAGCGACGTGTTCAGCCGCTTCGACGTCGACCCGCTGGCCTCGGCCTCGGTCGCTCAGGTGCACGCGGCGCAGCTCAAGACCGGCGAAGAAGTGGTGGTGAAAGTGATCCGCCCAGGCCTCAAGCCGATCATCGGCCAAGACCTGGCGTGGCTGTTCATCCTCGCCCGCGCTGCCGAACGTTTCAGCGCCGATGCACGCCTGCTGCACCCGGTGGACGTGGTCGCCGACTACGAAAAAACCATCTACGACGAACTCGACCTGCTGCGTGAAGCGGCCAACGCCAGCCAGCTCAAGCGCAACTTCGAAGGCTCGCCGCTGCTGTACGTGCCGCAAGTGTATTGGGACTGGTGCCGCCCCAAAGTGCTGGTGATGGAGCGCATCTACGGCGTGCAGGTCACCGACCTCGCCACCCTGGCCGACCAGCGCACCGACATGAAGATGCTCGCCGAGCGCGGCGTAGAGATCTTCTTCACCCAGGTGTTCCGCGACAGTTTCTTTCACGCCGACATGCACCCGGGCAATATCTTCGTCAGCACCGTCAACCCGTGGAGCCCGCAGTACATCGCGATCGACTGCGGTATCGTCGGCAGCCTCACCCCGGAAGACCAGGATTACCTGGCGCGCAACCTGTTCGCCTTCTTCAAGCGCGACTACCGCCGCGTGGCGCAATTGCACATCGACTCAGGTTGGGTACCGGCGGAAACCAAGCTCAATGAATTCGAAGCGGCGATCCGCACGGTGTGCGAGCCGATCTTCGAAAAACCGTTAAAAGATATTTCCTTCGGTCAGGTACTGATGCGCCTGTTCCAGACTGCGCGGCGCTTCAATATGGAAGTGCAGCCGCAGCTGGTACTGCTGCAAAAAACCCTGCTGAACATCGAAGGCCTGGGCCGCCAGCTGTACCCGGACCTCGACCTGTGGAACACCGCGCAACCGTTCCTCGAACGCTGGATGCGCGAGCGGATGAGCCCGAAAACCGTGCTGGGCAACCTGCACAGCCAGATGGAACAACTGCCGCACCTGGCCAACATGACCCGCGACCTGTTGGAGCGCATGTCCCAGCCCCACGCCAAGGACCCGGCGCCGCCGTGGCACAAGCGCAAGGACGACTGGTTCCTGCGCCTGCTGGGCGCCGCGCACCTGGTCGGCGGCGTGATGCTGGCCATCGGTGGCCCGCTGAACCAACTGGGCCACTGGCCGGCCGGCATCATGATCGCCGTGGGCGTTTATCTGATCGTGCGTCGATAGCCAATCCGGTTATACACTGTCGCAAATTGCCGGAGCCGAACATGAAAGACTGGCTGGACGAGATCAAGTGGGACAGTGACGGCCTGGTGCCGGCCATTGCCCAGGACTACAAGACCGGGCGCGTATTGATGATGGCCTGGATGAACCGCGAGGCCCTGAGCCTCACCGCCACTGAGCAGCGCGCCATCTACTGGTCACGCTCGCGTGGCAAACTGTGGCGCAAGGGCGAAGAGTCCGGGCACGTGCAGACCCTGCACGAGATGCGCATCGACTGCGACGCCGACGTGGTGATCCTGATGGTCGAGCAGATCGGCGACATCGCCTGCCACACCGGCCGTCACAGCTGCTTCTATCGCGTGTTCGAGAACGGCGAATGGAAAGTTGTAGAACCGGTGCTCAAAGACCCGCACGCCATCTACTCGGCAGGACACTAGACATGAGCGATACCCTGAACCGCGTGGCCCAGGTGCTGGAAGACCGCAAAGGCGCGGACGCCGACAGCTCCTATGTCGCCAGCCTGTACCACAAGGGCCTGAACAAGATTCTGGAAAAACTCGGCGAAGAGTCCATCGAGACCATCATCGCCGCCAAGGACGCGCAGCTCAGCGGCGATTACAGCGATGTCATCTACGAGACCGCCGACTTGTGGTTCCATAGCCTGGTCATGCTCGCCCAACTGGGGCAGCACCCACAGGCTGTGCTGGATGAACTGGACCGTCGCTTCGGCTTGTCCGGGCACGCCGAGAAGGCCTCGCGCCCGTCCGCCTGAATAACCAAGACTAGAGGATACGCAGCATGGGCATTTTTGACTGGAAACACTGGATCGTCATTCTGGTGGTGGTGGTACTGGTATTCGGCACCAAGAAACTCAAGAACCTGGGCACCGACGTGGGCGAGTCGATCAAGGGCTTCCGTAAAGCCATGAACGACGACGAAAAGCCGGCCGACCCTGCCGTCAACCCCGTGCCTCCGGCGCAGCCTGTGCACCCGCAGGCCACCCAGCCGATCACCGAGCGTCGCACCTTCGACGTGCAGGCTGAGAAAGTCGAAGAGCCGACCCGCAAAGACTCGTGAGCACTGACTAATGTTTGGTATCAGCTTCTCTGAACTGCTGCTCGTCGGCCTCGTGGCCCTGCTGGTATTGGGGCCGGAACGCCTGCCCGGTGCCGCGCGCACGGCCGGCCTGTGGATCGGGCGCCTGAAACGCAGTTTCAACGCCATCAAACAGGAAGTTGAACGGGAAATCGGCGCCGACGAGATCCGCCGGCAACTGCACAACGAGCACATCCTCTCGTTGGAGCAGGAAGCCCGCAAGATTCTGTCGCCCGTGCAGGAGCCAGCCAAACCGGTGGAGCCTGCGGTTGAAAACAGCATCGCGCCCACCGTTGAAGCCGCCCCCGTGGCACCGACCGCGCCAACCGAGCCTGCGCCGACGCCTGCCGCGTCGCCCGCGCCCCATGACCCTACATTGCCGCCGCGAGCCCCATGAGCGCTGATAAACCGGAAAACGACCAGCACATGCCGCTGGTCTCGCACCTCACCGAGTTGCGTACCCGCCTGCTGCGGTGCGTAGCGGCCATCTTCATCATCTTTGCCGGGCTGTTTGCCTTTACCCAGCAGATCTACACCTTCGTCTCCACGCCGCTGCGCCAGTACCTGCCGGCCGGCGCGACGATGATCGCCACCGACGTGTCGTCGCCGTTCCTCACGCCGCTGAAGCTGACCATGATGGTCTCGCTGTTCCTGGCGATCCCGGTGATCCTGCACCAGATCTGGGGTTTCATCGCACCGGGCCTGTACAAGCACGAAAAGCGTATCGCCGTGCCGCTGCTGGTGTCGAGCATCCTGCTGTTCTACACCGGCATGGCGTTCGCCTACTTCCTGGTGTTCCCGCTGATCTTCAAGTTCTTCGCCGCCGCCACCCCGGCCGGCGTGGAAATGATGACCGACATCACCAGCTACCTCGACTTCGTGATGACGCTGTTCTTCGCCTTTGGCGTGGCCTTCGAAATCCCGGTGGCCGTGGTGCTGCTGGTATGGATCGGCGTGGTCAACGTGGCGTACCTGAAGAAGATCCGCCCCTACGTGATCATCGGCTGCTTCGTGGTCGGCATGATCCTCACGCCGCCGGACATTTTCTCCCAGACCCTGCTGGCCGTGCCGATGTGGATGCTGTTCGAGATCGGCATCCTGTTCAGCAGCCTGATCAGCAAGCGCGGCGAACACCCGGATGACCAGCGCGACGACGACCAGCCGCCAGCGACCCAGCCGTGAACCTGCTGCTGCTGGAGGAGGCCGATTTCATCGCGGTCGACCGCGTGGTGTTGCGTGATCGACGCCTGGTGCACATGCAGGAAGTCCACCGCGCCGCCGTAGGCGACAGCCTGCGCGTCGGCCGCATCGGCGGCTTGATGGGCAATGCCCAACTGCTGCGCCTGGAGGCCGCTGAAGCCGAGCTGCACGTGAGCTTCGACCAGCCGCCGCCGGCCAAACTGCCGCTGACCCTACTGCTGGCCCTGCCGCGCCCGAAGATGCTGCGCCGGGTGTTGCAGACCGTGGCGGCCATGGGCGTGCCCAAGGTGGTGCTGGTCAACAGCTACCGGGTGGAAAAGAGCTTCTGGCAAACGCCGTTCCTGGAACCCGAGGCGATTCGCGAGCAACTGATCCTCGGTCTGGAACAGGCGCGGGATACGGTGCTGCCCGAGATCATTATCGAGAAGCGCTTCAAGCCGTTCGTCGAGGACCGCCTGCCGGCGATGACTGAAGGCACCCTGGGCCTGGTCGGTCATCCTGGCGACTACCCAGCCTGCCCCCGCGGGTTGGATGAGCCGGTGACCCTGGCCATCGGCCCGGAAGGTGGCTGGATTCCCTACGAAGTGGACCTGCTGGCCAAGGCCGGTTTGCAGCCGGTGCAACTGGGCGCCCGCATCCTGCGCGTCGAAACCGCCGTCACCGCCCTGCTCGCCCGACTCTTCTAACCTACCGAAGCAACCCTGTGGGAGGGGGCTTGCCCCCGATAGCGGTGTGTCATCCAGCTTATCTGTAGCTGACCCACTGCAATCGGGGGCAAGCCCCTCCCACCTGGGTACAGCTTCGCTACAGAATTGCGCGTGCTGGCCGATAACCTTTGAATAAGTCCAAGCCTTGTTCCAGGGGAGTTCGCAGCATGTATCGTTGGTTAGCCGAAAAGCTGGGGAATGTCAGCGTCAAAACCAAACTCGGCGTGGGCTTCGGCCTGGTATTGCTGCTCACGTTGATGATCACCTTCACCGGTTGGACCGGCCTGGGGGATGTCACCAGTCGCGGTGACAAGCTGGGCTATATCTCCAGCCTCAACGGGCTGACCAAGGACTTGCGCCTGGCGCGCCTGGACTTCGAAATGCGTCGCGGCGAACAAGGTACGGACGCGGTCAACGGCCTGATCGCCAAACTGGACAGCGGCCTCAAGACCGCCGCCGACCTGATCGAGCAACCCGACGACAAGGCCCTGGTGGAACAGCAACAGGACGCCTTGAACCAATACAAAAAAGCCTTCGGCGCCATGGTCCAGGCCGGGCTCAAGCGTGAAGGTGCGCGCAGCAAGCTGGGCGACACGGCCGACAACGCCGTGGCCAAGGTCAGTGAGGTGGAAAAGTCCCTGCTGCAAGGCGACAGTGTCACGCAGTTCAACAGCGTGGTCGACCTGAGCAAACTGATCCAGCAGGCACGCTTCCAGGTGCGCGGCTACACCTACAGCGCCAAGGTCGAGGCGGAACAGCCGGCCCTCGACGCGATTGACAACGCCGTGAAGAAAATCACCGCGCTGGAGGGCCAACTGCCTGCGCAGTACCAGGCCAACCTGCAAGAGGCCAGCACTTCACTGCAAGCCTACCGCGCCGCCGTCAGCCAGTACCGCGACTCCCAGACGGCCGCCGCCGACGCGCTGAAAATCATGAGCGCCCAGGGTGACATCCTGCAGAGCCACAGCGAAAAACTCACCACCTCGCAAACCGTGGTACGTGACGCCGACGCCGCGCGGGCCAAACAACTGTTGCTGCTGGCGACCGTGCTGGCGCTGATCTTCGGCCTGGTGGCCGCCTGGGCCATCACCCGCCAGATCATCATTCCGCTGAACCAGACGCTGCAGGTGGCAGAACGCGTAGCCTCCGGCGACCTGAGCCACAACCTCACGTCCGTGCGCCAGGATGAACTGGGCCAGTTGCAACGCGCCATGCAAAGCATGACCGTCGGCTTGCGTGAGCTGATCGGCGGGATCAGCGACGGCGTCACCCAGATCGCCAGCGCCGCCGAGCAGCTGTCGGCCGTGACCGAACAAACCAGCGCCGGCGTCAACAGCCAGAAGGTCGAGACCGACCAGGTGGCCACCGCCATGAACGAGATGGCGGCTACCGTGCAGGAAGTCGCGCGCAACGCCGAGGAAGCCTCTGAGGCCGCCGTGGCCGCCGATCAACAGGCCCGCGAGGGTGACAAGGTGGTGGGCGAAGCCATCGCCCAGATCGAACGCCTGGCCACCGAAGTGGGTAATTCTACCGTCGCCATGGGCGACCTGAAGCGCGAAAGCGACAAGATCGGCAGCGTGCTTGATGTGATCAAGTCCGTTGCCCAGCAAACCAACCTGCTGGCCCTCAACGCCGCGATTGAGGCCGCACGTGCCGGGGAAGCCGGGCGAGGTTTCGCCGTGGTGGCGGATGAGGTGCGCAGCCTGGCCCAGCGCACCCAGAAGTCCACCGAAGAGATCGAAGAGCTGATCGTCGGCCTGCAAAACGGTACCCAGCAGGTCGCGACCATCATGGACAACAGCCGTGGCCTCACCGACAGCAGCGTCGAGTTGACCCGTCGCGCCGGCAGCGCCCTGGCGAGTATCACGCGCACGGTCTCGACCATCCAGGCGATGAATTCCCAGATCGCCACCGCCGCCGAGCAGCAAAGCGCAGTGGCCGAAGAGATCAACCGCAGCGTGCTGAACGTGCGGGATGTATCGGAGCAGACCTCCGCCGCCAGCGAAGAAACCGCAACGTCCAGTGCCGAACTGGCGCGCCTGGGCATCTACCTGCAAACCCTGGTGGGCCGCTTCAAGGTCTGACCTTCCCTACGGCGGTGGCCTGTCCCGGCCACCGCTGCACCTTGTGAAATTTCCTACGCGCTTATCAGGCGAGCGACTGCGCCACCGACGCTCGATCGCACTAGTGTTCAAGTTGGTTCAAGGTTTTCGGCACCCCTGGTGACGAGATTGCGAGCCGACCGTGTTCACCCGTGGGAGATTCACCATGTTTCATCGACTCACTCGCTTGCTGGACAACGCCAGCGTCAGGCTCAAGCTTGCGTTGGGCTTCGGCCAGATCCTGGTCCTCAGCCTGATCATCGCCCTGACCGGCTGGCAGTCCCTTAACGCGGCCCTGTACCGCTCCGAAACCCTCAGCGCACTCGGCCACCTGGCCGTGACCGGCGAAGAGTTGCGCGCCGATCATTTGCTCTATCAAGTGCAGGGCGATCCCCGGAACCTGAGCAACATCAGCCGGCACCTGGACAAAATCGACACGCATCTGGCGACACTCTCCGGTCGGCTTAAGGACTCAGCCGACCTTGAGCGCGTTGAGCGAGCCCAACGCCTGGCGAACCTGTTCAAGGAAGGGATCGGCAACACGCCACCCCAGCCGCAGTTGGAGCAACAACTCAACCAACTGCTGGAACAAAGCGACCTGCTCAGCCAGGGCCAGGCGCTCAAGCGCAGTCTCGAAGCCGACCAGAGCCGAGTCCGATTACTGGGCATAACAGCTGCCGCACTGTTGCTCGGGGCCTGGGCCGCCTGGATGATCGCCCGCCAGATTGCAGTGCCGCTACGCGAAGCGCTCGCCACCGCGCGTCGCATTGCCGATGGCGACCTGAACCCGGGTGCGGAAGTCCTCCGCAAGGACGAGTTGGGCCAATTGCAACGGAGCATGAGGCGCATGACCACTCAGTTGCGCACCCTGATCGGGGGGATCGGCGACAGCGCCCGGCAGATCGCCAGCGCGGCGACACAGTTATCGGCCGTCACGGAGCAAACCCGCGCGGGGGTGAATAACCAGAAAGACGAAACCGACCAGGTCGCCACCGCGATGAACGAAATGCTCGCCACCGCACAGGAAGTGGCCCGACACGCCGAGCAGGCCTCGATCGCAGCCAATGAAGCGGATCGGCAAACCATCGCGGGTGACAAGGTGGTTGCGCAGGCCGTTGAACAGATAGGCCAACTGGCAGATGAAATGGCGCTCTCGGGACGCGCAATGCTGGCGTTGCAACAGGAGAGCCAGAAGATCGGCAGCGTGCTGGATGTGATCAAGTCCGTGTCCCAGCAAACCAACCTGCTGGCGCTGAATGCCGCCATCGAAGCCGCCCGCGCGGGCAGTGCCGGCGAAGGCTTTGCGGTGGTGGCCGATGAAGTGCGCAGCCTGGCGCAGCGCACCCAGGCGTCAGCCGAGGAAATCCAGGCACTGATCCAGGGGCTGCATACCGGCACCCAGCACGTCGCCGACATCATGGACAGCAGCCGCAGCCTGACCGACTACAGTGTCGAGCTGACCCGCGACGCAGGTGACGCCCTGGCAGCGATTGCGCGCACGGTCTCGGTGATCCAGGAGATGAACCCGCAGATTGCCGCTGCGGCCGAACAGCAAAGTGCAGTGGCCGAAGAGATCAATCGCAGCGTGTTGAAGGTGCGGGATGTGTCGGAACAGACCGCCGCCGCCAGCGAGGAAACGGCGGCGGCGAGCGTCCAACTGACCAAACTGAGCCTGGATTTGCAGACGCTGGTCGGCAAATTCAGGCTCTGAGCCTTACAGGACCTGGCGCAGGAACGCCTGGGCCCGTGGGTCTTTCGGTGCATCAAAGAACTCGGCCGGGGCGGCATCTTCGAGCAACTTGCCATGGTCGAAGAACAGCACGCGATCAGCCACCTCGCGGGCAAAGCCCATTTCGTGGGTGACGCAGACCATGGTCATGCCTTCCAGGGCCAAGGTCTTCATCACATCCAGCACTTCGCCGACCATTTCCGGGTCCAGCGCGGAGGTGGGTTCGTCGAACAGCATCACCTTGGGCTCCATCGCCAGGGCCCGGGCAATCGCAACCCGTTGCTGCTGGCCGCCGGACAGGCGCGACGGAAACTCGTTGGCTTTCTGGGCAATGCCAACCTTTTCCAGTAGCGCCAGGGCCTTGGCCTCACGCTCCTGCTTGCCGCGCTTGCGCACGACTTTCTGCGCCAGGCACAGGTTCTCCAGCACGGTCATGTGGGGGAACAGGTTGAAGTGCTGGAATACCATGCCGACTTCGCGGCGGTACGCATTCACATCGGTCTTCGGATCAGCCAACTGCAAGCCGTCGATGCTCACCGAGCCGGAATCGAATGCTTCCAGGCCGTTAAGGCAGCGTAGGAAGGTGGACTTGCCAGAGCCCGACGGCCCGATCACCACCAGCACTTCGCCCTTGGCCACCTGGGTGGTGACATGGTCCACCGCACGGACCACATGGCCACGGGTGTCGAAGACTTTTACCAGATCGCGGACTTCAATCACTTTGCGCGAGCCTCCGCTCAAGCCGGCTGGCCATTTTCGACAGCGGCAGGTTGATCAGCAGGTACAGGCCTGCGACACAGAACAGGATTTCAAACGGTGAGAACGAGGTGGTGATGACTTCACGACCGCTCTTGAGCAGTTCGGTAATCGCGATCACCGACACCAGGGACGTGTCCTTCACCAGACTGATAAATTGCCCGGCCAACGGCGGCAACACGCGCTTGAACGCCTGCGGCAACACCACGTGGCGCATCGACTGGCTGGCACTCAGGCCCAGGGAGCGGGCGGCTTCGTTCTGGCCACGGGTGATGGACTGCACGCCGGCGCGGACGATTTCCGCCACGTAGGCACCGGTAAACAGCGACAGCGCGGCGATCCCGGCAAATTCCCGGGACAGGTTTAGCACCGTGCCGATAAAGAAATAGAAAATGAAGATTTGCACCAGTAGCGGCGTACCGCGTACCAGTTCGACGTAGATCGTCGACAGATCCCGCAGGGTCGGGTTGCTGGACAAGCGACACAAACCCGTCGCCAGCCCGATCGCCAAACCGAGGATGCCGGACACCACCGACAGCCACAGCGTGGTCCACAAGCCCCACATCAACGGCCCCAACGCCCACTGCCGGGTCACGCCCACCACATCGCCTTCGGCCACATCATCGCCACGCGCCACTTGCAGGCTGTTGTCGGCCACGGTCAGCTTTTGCTCGGCGCCCGCGTCGTTGCGCAGCGTCACTTCGGCCACATCGCCTTTGCGTACCAACTCGACCACGGTGGAGATGTCAGCGGCGCGCTGGGACGTTTCGGCCTGGTAGGCGAAGTATTGCGGTACACGGTTCCAGCGCCACTCATAGGACATCAACGAAGTGGCGTAGTACAAGGCGCCGGCCAGGCCGACCAGCACGAACACGGTCAGCAGGTGCCAGGGCCATTGGGCTTTTTTCTGTTTCATTTCAAGTTCCGGGATTGGTGTTGCTTGTCAGGCCGTCTTCGCGAGCAAGCCCGCTCCCACATTTTGACCAGGTTCCAACAGGAGAAGGCGGTCGAATGTGGGAGCGGGCTTGCTCGCGAAGGGCGCGACTCGGTCTAAACCTTATTCCATGTCCTTGAGCCACTCCGAGCTCTTGAACCACTTGTCATGGATGCGATCGTAGGTGCCGTCGTTACGGATCTGGTGCAGGAAGTTGTTGATGAAGTTGATGCTGTCGTAGTCGCCCTTCTTCAAACCAAACGCCAAGGGTTCGAAGGTGAAGGGTTCTTCCAGGAACACCAGCTTGCCATTGCCGACTTTCTTCTCGGCAACCACGTTGTACGGTGCGTCATACACGAAGGCATCGGCCTTGCCGTTGACCACGTCCAGCACGCCTTCCTGCTCGTTGTCGTAGCCGTGGTACTTGGCCTTGGAGATCAGCTTCTTGGCGACCATCTCACCGGTGGTGCCCAGCTTGGAGGTCAGGCGGTATTTCTCGTCGTTCAGGTCTTTGTAGGACTTGATGGTGCCTTCCAGCTCCTTGCGAATCAGCAGGGTCTGCCCAACCACGATGAAGGGTTCGCTGAAATTCAGGCGCAGGTTGCGTTCCTGGGTCAGGGTCATGCCGCTGCCGATCATGTCGAACTTGCCGGTCAGGAAGGCCGGGATGATGCCGTCGTAGCCGGTGGAGACCAGCTCCAGCTTGACGCCCATGGACTTGGCCATGGCCTTGAGGATGTCGACTTCGAAACCGATGATTTCACCGCGTTTGTCTGTCATTTCGAACGGCATGTAGGTCGGGTCCATGCCGACCTTCAGCGTGCCGCGCTTGACTGCATCGTCGATCGCACCGGCCTGGGCCGCATTGGCCGCGACCAGCGCGGTGACGCCGAGCAGCAGCATCGAAAGATACTTTTTCATCATCAAGTCCCCTGAACCATTCTTATAAGGTCGGCGCGCAAAAGGGCTGCACCATTTCGGGGTGCGATCCTAACCCACTCGCCTGCCGTCACAAAGGTTTCACGGCTATTTGTTGTCGGCGTATGTCGGAAAAGCCCCACAACGCTGCAGCAAACCGCAGGGGTAGACACCTGCCCAGGCAGCTCGGGCAACGGCTTGATGTGTAAGCAGTTATGACTTTCAGTCGATTTCCACCAGCCAGTCGGTGTCTTTAAACCACTTGTCGTGCAAGCGATCATAGGTCCCGTCCTGCGCCACCTGATTGAGGAAATGGTTGATCCAGTTGAGGCTGTCGAAATCACCTTTTTTCAAGCCGAACGCCAGGGGCTCGAAGGTGAAGGGCTGTTCAAGTGCCAACAGCGCGTGGTTTTCCGGACGGCTCAGGGCGATCAGGTTGTAGGGGGCGTCATGAATAAAGGCGTCAGCCTTGCCCTGCACCACCTGGCGTACGCCTTCCTCTGGCGTGGCAAAACTGCTGAGTCGCGCCGCCCCCAGAAAGCGTCGGGCCGCTGACTCGCCGGTGGTACCTTCGGTGGCGGCAATTCGGTAGCCGGGGTCATCGAGGTCTTCGACACTGGTGACCTTGCCCGCAAGGCTTGGGTGTAACAACACCGACTGGCCAACGACGATGAACGAATCGCTGAAATTCAACTTGAGGTTACGTTCCTGGGTGACGGTCATACCGCTGCCGATCAGATCAAATTTCTTCGTCAAGAGCCCCGTAACCAGTTCGGTGTAGGGCACCGCGACCAACTCAAGTTCGACCCCGAGGGCTTGGCTCATGACCTTGAGCAGGTCGATTTCAAACCCGACGATGCGCCCCTGCTTATCGGTCATTTCGAAGGGCACGTAAGTGGGTGTGGTGCCGACTTTCAGCACGCCGCGCCGAACGGCGTCATCAATCGCGCCGGCCTGGGCCAGGCCCATGTGAATGAAAGCGACTGCGCCTATCAGCAGCGCCGAACAATACCGTTTGATCATGAATCCCCCGTGCCAAGTCAAATGCGGGGGCGATGCTAACGCAGCCACGCGCACGGCAATACGCCTCGAACGAGGGTCTTTTGTTTCGAAAAAACAAGGGGTTGGCACAAAGAAGGAAGAACCGGGAAACGCTGTAGGATCAGCGCTTGAAGCACCCCCGAGGTGAGCCCTCGGGGGTGCCTGAATCAGGCCGGTTGAGCCTGGGACGACAGTGGTTGCAGCGGCAGCAACGGTGCGTGCGGATCAGCCTTGATCGAGTCCCGCCAGGCGGCGAGCCACTCGGTATGACCTTCACTCCAGACCTGCTCATGCAGGCGCGCCAGGGCGACCGGGTCACTGAGCAGGGCCAGGCGTTCGCCGTTGTTGAGGCCGGCAGGGCCGACTTTCAGCGCGTGGCGCACACGTTCGGTACGCAGGTACTCGATCGGCTCGGCCTGGGCGTGACGCGAGGTTGCCAGGGCGCAAGCCAAAGCGTTCTGCTGCGGGTCGACCACCGAACGCACGAAGCCGTCATTCAGCGCGTGCCAACGGTTTTCGTGGGTGTACTTGTCTGTAGACAGCAGCGCTTGCGGCGGATTGTATTCCTCGGGGATCAGGAACAGGCTCTCGTCACGAGACTTGAGGCCCAGCCCGACACGGCTGGAAATCACCGACACCGGGATCGACAGCATTAGCGAACCGACGATAGGCACCAGCCACCACAGGAAGCTCGGGTTCAACCACACCACCAACAGCGCCCACAGGAAGCCCAGCACGGTTTGCGGACCGTGGCGCTTGACGGCCTCGCTCCACGGGGTGGAGTCATCGTCACGCTGCGGTGAGTTCCAGGTCGCGGCCCAGCCGAGGAACGCGGCGAGGACGAAGCGGGTGTGAAAGATCATCCGCACCGGCGCCAGCAGCATGGAAAACAGCATCTCCAGCAGCATCGACAGGGTCACCTTGAACTTGCCACCGAACTCTTTCGCGCCCTTGGCCCAGATCAGGATGATGCTCAACAGTTTCGGCAGGAACAGCAGCACGATGGTGGTGGAGAACAGCGCCACCGCCTTGTCCGGATGCCATTGCGGCCACAGCGGGTACAACTGGCGGGGTGCCATGAAGTACTGCGGTTCCATCAGGGTGTTCACCGCCAGCAAGGCCGTGGACAGCACCAGGAACAGGAACCACAACGGCGCCGACAGGTAGGACATTACACCGGTCAGGAACACCGCACGGTGCACCGGGTGCATGCCTTTGACCAGGAACAGGCGGAAGTTCATCAGGTTACCGTGGCACCAGCGACGGTCACGCTTGAGTTCATCCAGCAGGTTCGGCGGCAGCTCTTCATAGCTGCCCGGCAGGTCGTAGGCGATCCACACGCCCCAGCCGGCACGGCGCATCAGCGCGGCTTCAACGAAGTCATGGGACAGGATGGAACCGGCGAACGCGCCTTTACCCGGCAAGGGCGCCAGGGCGCAATGCTCGATGAACGGCTTCATGCGGATGATCGCGTTGTGACCCCAGTAGTGGGATTCACCCAGCTGCCAGAAGTGCAGGCCGGCGGTGAACAGCGGGCCGTACACACGAGTAGCGAACTGCTGCATGCGCGCATACAGGGTGTCCATGCCCGACGCACGTGGCGCAGTCTGGATAATCCCCGCATCCGGCGTGGCTTCCATCAGGCGCACCAGGCTGGTCAGGCATTCGCCGCTCATCACGCTGTCGGCGTCGAGTACGACCATGTATTTATAGTCACCGCCCCAGCGACGGCAGAAGTCGTCGAGGTTGCCGCTCTTACGCTTCACGCGACGGCGGCGACGACGATAGAAGATCTTGCCGAAACCACCGGCTTCGCGGCACACATCAAGCCAGGCTTGCTGTTCGGCGATGCAGATGTCGGCCTCGTTGCTGTCGCTGAGCACGAAGAAGTCGAAGCGATCCAGGTCCCCGGTGGCGGCGACCGACTCGAACGTCGCACGCAAACCGGCAAACACCCGGGGCACGTCTTCGTTGCAGATCGGCATCACCAGCGCGGTGCGGGCGTCTTTCGGGATCGGCTCGTCGCCGGCGCTTTTACCGGAGATGCGGTATTTATCGTGACCTGTGAGCAACTCCAGGAAGCCCATCAACGCGGTCCAGAAACCGGCCGATACCCAGCAGAACAAGATCCCGAACATGATCAGGATGCTGGTTTGCAGGGCGTACGGCAGTACCTGGGTCGCGGTTTGCAGCAGGGTCTGGTTGCGGATCTCGTCGAAGTCGACCAGCGACCAGCCCTGGTACGGCATGATGCCTTTCATGTACCAACCGGCCACGAGGGTCTGGCCGATCATCAGCACCAGCAGGATGTAGCGGCGAATCGAACCGACGGTACGCCAGCGGGCAGCCGGCAATACGCGCTCATCTTTCGGCGGGGCCGGCGGGTTGCTGCGCCCGGTAATGCGGCGCCAGCCGCGCACCAGGATATTGGTGCGCCACGGCTCCGGCACCACGCGGGTGCGACGGATCGGCGGCGTGGCCTTGAGGCACACGCGGCCCTCGGCGTCGAGGGCCAGCATTTCGGCGTCCTGCAGCTCTTCGGCGGTGCTGAGGGTCAACCGCGTGCCAACCGACGCCTGGGCGGCATCGATGGGCGCGTCGAAGGTCTTCGACGACAAGCGCTCGTGCAGCTCGCTGAAGGACGTGCAGCCCGCCAGTTCGGCGCGCTGCTCAGCGGTCATCGGTAGATGCGCCAGGTACTCGGACAGAGTCTCCGGCTGGATTTGAGAATTACTCATCGGCAGGCAACTGATAGCTCCAGGTTTCGGTCAGGACTTGTTCGGTCTTGATCGGCTCCGGCGTGGCTGGGGCAGCTTCTGGCTGCTTGGCTTCCTTGTCTTTCGCGTCTTTCTTGGCCTGTTTCTCGTGTTGCTTGGCCAGCACCTTGTCAGCCTTGAGCACGTGGCTCGTGTCCTGCTCAGGGGCCGGAGGCGGAACATCCTGCACCAGCGCCGCACGCATTTCGGTCGGCTTGCCTGCGTCCTTGATCTTCATGCGCAGGGTCAGGCGCCAGCCTTTGGTGTGCTCGTTGTAGCGCACGCTGTTTTCAACCAGTTCGGCGTTGTCGCTGACACTCACCTGGCTGCGAACCGCGGCATCCGATGGCAGGGCCTTGAGGGACGGGCCCTCGAAGTCAACCAGGTACGCCACGCTGCCATCCGGCTGGCGGATCAGGTTGGATTGCTTCACGTCACCGGTGGAACGCAGGGTCTGCTTGACCCAGGCGCTGTCGGCCGGGTGCAGGGATTTTTCGTCCATGGTCCAGTGCAGGCGGTAGGAAACGTCCAGTGGCTGGCCCACTTCCGGCAGTTTTTCCGGGCTCCAGAACGCAACGATGTTGTCGTTGGTTTCATCGGCAGTCGGAATCTCTACCAGGTTGACGGTGCCTTTGCCCCAGTCGCCCTCAGGCTCGATCCAGGCGCTTGGGCGCTTGTCGTAGTTGTCGTCGAGGTCTTCGTAGTGGCTGAAGTCGCGGCCGCGTTGCAGCAGGCCGAAACCACGCGGGTTCTCGACGGTAAAGTTGCTGACCGACAGGTGTTTAGGGTTGTTCAGGGGGCGCCAGATCCACTCGCCGTTGCCGGCATGGATCGACAGGCCGCTGGAATCGTGCAGCTCACGGCGGTAGTTCAGCACCTTGGACGGCTGGTTCGCGCCGAACAGGTACATGCTGGTCAACGGGGCAACACCCAGTTTGCTGACCTTGTCGCGCAGGAACATCTGGGATTTCACGTCGACAATGGTGTCGGTGCCCGGACGCAGGATCAGGCGGTAAGCACCGGTAGCGCGCGGCGAGTCCAGCAGGGCAAAGATCACCAGTTGTTTCTCACCCGGCTTTGGACGCTCGATCCAGAACTCGGTGAAACGCGGGAATTCTTCGCCGGACGGCAGTGCTGTGTCGATTGCCATGCCACGGGCGGACAAGCCATATGCCTGGCCCTTGCCGACCACGCGGAAGTAGCTCGCGCCCAGCATGGTCATGATTTCGTCTTGCTTGTCGGCCTTGTTGATCGGGTACAGCACACGGAAGCCGGCATAGCCCAGCTGTTCGGTGGCTTTGGGATCAAACTTCACGTCGCCGAAATCGAAGCGCGTCGGGTCGTACTTGATTTCCTGCACGCTGTCGGCAGTGACTTCGTTGATTTTCACCGGTGTATCGAAGTGCATACCCTGGTGATAGAAGGACAGCTTGAACGGGGTGTTCTGATCGGCCCACTCGGCTTTTTCGTTGCGGAAACGAATCTTCTGGTAGTCCGCGAATTTCATTTCGCGGAATTCGTTCGGCAGATTGCTGCGCGGAGCTTCGTATTTCTGCCCGGCCAACTCTTTAGCCTTGGCCGACACATCATCCAGACTGAATGCCCACAGTTGACCCGCGCCGAACAGGCAAAACAGGGCGGAGCCCGTCACCAGTGCGTTTCGTAACCGTTTGGCAGACAATTTTGGTGCATTACAGGGACTAACAATCACGAGCAACCCTCGCCGAAAACAGATCAAAAAACCAACGGCCAGCTATCTATATGCCAGGTTGGCGAGCATTGTTCCGACTCCCCTGGGGCAAAATGATTCCCCATTGGCGATCGGACAAGTCTCTACCTAAGTCAAAAATGGACCAAACAACGCTGATCCCCGTAGCGCGCGATTATCTAGTAGCCCGCGAGACAACGCATCAGGGACAACGAAGTATTTGTAGCGAAACCCTGCGTTTTTAGGCATTAAAAGTCGTTTTTAATACATTCACGTCTGCAAGAGGAAGGTCACAGGGCCATCATTGACCAAATGCACCTGCATATCCGCGCCAAAACGCCCCGACGCCACCTTGCCATGCAATTGTTGCGCTTGTAACAGCAAGTGATCAAAAAGCGCCGCTCCCAGGGCCGGCGGGGCCGCTGTGGAGAAGCTCGGCCGCAGCCCGCTCTTGGTGTCCGCTGCCAGGGTGAACTGCGACACCAGCAACAAACCGCCGTCGATATCCTTCAACGACAGGTTCATCTTGCCTTCGTCATCGCTGAACACCCGGTAGTTCAGCAGCTTGTGCAGCAGTTTATCGGCACTTTCCGGCGTATCCGCAGGCTCGACGGCCACCAATACCAGCAAACCCTGGTCGATGGCGCCGACGATTTCGCCCGCCACCTCGACCCGGGCGCCGCGCACCCGTTGCAACAGGCCCTTCATGCTTCTTCAGGCGGCAGATCGAGCAAGCGACGTGCCATTTCGCTGGTCGCACGTACCAAGGCATCGGTGATGCCGGGTTCGGACGCCGCATGGCCGGCTTCGCGAATCACCTGCAGCTCACTGTTGGGCCACGCCTGGTGCAACGCCCAGGCGTTATCCAATGGGCAGATCATATCGTAGCGCCCGTGGATGATTACGCCAGGTAGATGGGCGATCTTGTGCATATCGCGGATCAGCTGGTTGGGCTCCAGGAACGAGTTGTTGGTGAAGTAGTGGCACTCGATTCGCGCGATGGACAGGGCGCGTTGCGGCTCGGAAAAACGCTCCACGTGCGCCGGGCTCGGGCACAGGCCCAGCATGCGCCCTTCCCAGCCCGACCAAGCCTTGGCCGCGTGCATCTGGGCGATCTGATCGTTGCCGGTAAGGCGCTTGTGGTAGGCCGCGATCATGTCGTGGCGCTCTTCCACCGGGATCGGCGCGATGTAGTCCTGCCAGTAATCCGGGAACAGGCGGCTCGCGCCCTCCTGGTAGAACCAATGAATGTCCTGCGGCCGTGCCAGGAAAATGCCGCGCACGATCAGGCCATGCACGCGCTCCGGGTGGGTTTGCGCGTAGGCGAGGGACAGGGTCGAGCCCCAGGAACCGCCGAACAACACCCATTTGTCGATGCCCAGGTGCTCGCGGATACGCTCAAGGTCGGCGACCAGGTCCCAGGTGGTGTTGTTTTCCAGGCTGGCGCGCGGGGTGGAGCGCCCGCAGCCGCGCTGGTCGAAGGTGACGATGCGGTACAGGTTGGGATCGAAATAGCAGCGGCTCTGCGCATCACAACCGGAACCAGGGCCACCATGGATGAATACGACGGGCAAGCCTTCGGGGGAGCCACTTTCATCGACGTACAGCGTGTGGATGTCATCGACTGCCAGATCGTGCCGGGCGTAGGGTTTGATCTGCGGGTACCAAGTCTGCATTGCGCGCTCCGTAAGGGGTCGGGTTCATCCCTGGGGGGACGTCTTTTATTTTGCCGTCTGGCACTATAAACCCGAATTGTGCAATGAGCATGTCCTAGAGCGCTTAGACCTGTGTCAGCCCTTCGCTCCCCAGGTAATCCAGCAGGAAATCGTAGAGGCGGTCCACCTCCGGCACGTGCCGCCGCGCCCGCAAACAGCCGTGCACCAGGCCTTTGCCGGGATACAGCACGCTGCTCACACCCGCCGCTTGCAGGCGCTCGGCGTAAAGCATGCCGTCATCGCGCAGCGGGTCGAATTGGGCCACGGCAATGCATGCCTTGGGCAAACCGCTGAAGTCGTTGGCCAGCAGCGGCATGGCATAAGGCGTGGGCTTGCCGCTGCCCTGCAGGTACAGCGCCAGGTAACTGTCAGTGTCGGCGCTGCTAAGCAAGGGCGCATCCGCGCAGTCAAGTCGCGACGGCAGGTCAGGTGGGCCGCCCAGCCCCGGGTAAATCAGCACCTGGGCCACCGGCAGTGGCTGCCGGTCGTCACGCAACCCCAGGCACAACGCCGCTGCCAGATTGCCGCCCGCGCTGTCGCCGATCACCAACAGGCGTTGCAGGTTGATAGCATGCGGCCCCTGCCCCGCCTGGATCGCCTGCCACACGGCGCGGCAATCCTCATAGGCAGCGGGGAACGGATGCTCCGGCGCCAGCCGGTAGTCGACGGCGATCACCAGTACGCGCAAGGCGCTGGCCAGTTCGAAGCAGATGAAGTCGTGGGAATCCAGCCCGCCGACCACCCAACCCCCGCCGTGCATATAAAGGAGGCACGGCCAGCCATCCGAGGGCATGGGGGCAGTGGGCAGATAACTGCGCACCCCCACGCCAGCCAGGGAAAAATCCGTCATCGCCAGTCCGTCGAGCACCGGCGGGGTAAACGCCTGGCACATGCGGTCGTAGCCGTGGCGCAACCCAGCCAGCGACGTGTCGTCGCTGGTGAACGACTCGGTCTTCGCTACGAACGCTGCCAGTTCAGGCGAAATCGGGTATGGGTTCATTTAAGGCTCGCCTGCACCGCCGCTACACCATCGCCGCCATCAAACGCCTTTACCCCAGTCAACCAGCGCTGCAAATCCTCGGGGTGATCACGCAGCCATTGCCTGGCCACATCCTGCGGCGACTGGCGCTCCATGATCGGTACCATCAACTGGCTTTCCTGGGCGGCGGTTAAGGTAAGGTTCTCCAACAGGCGGTTGGCGTTGGGGCAGCGCTCGGCAAAGTCCGGCGCGGTAACGGTGGAGACCGTGGCGCGGCCTTCGTCGGGGCCGAACACGTCTTCGCTGCCGGTGAGGTAGGCCATTTTCATGTTGATGTTCATCGGGTGCGGGGTCCAGCCGACGAACACCACGAACTCCTTGCGGTTCACCGCGCGCTGCACGGCGGCGAGCATGCCCGCTTCACCCGAGGCCACCAGCTTGAAGCCGCCCAGGCCGAAGCGGTTGGTGTCGATCATTTTCTGGATATCGGTGTTCGCGCCGCTGCCCGGTTCGATGCCATAGATCTTGCCGCCCAGTTTGTCCTTAAAGCGGGCGATGTCGGCAAAGGTCTTCAAGCCCGCGTCGGCCACATATTGCGGCACGGCCAGGGTGGCCTGGGCGTCGGCGAGGCTCGGGGTGTCGAAGACCTTGACCTGCCTGGCCGCCAGGAACGGCGCGATGTTGTTGTCCATTGCCGGCTTCCAGTAGCCGAGGAAGATGTCCAGGCGCTTGTCACGGATGCCGGCGAAGATGATCTGCTGCACCGCGCTGGTCTGTTTGCTGTCGTAGCCCAGGCCATTGAGCAGCACGTCGGCCATGCCGGAGGTGGCGATCACATCGGTCCAGCTGACCACGCCCATGCGGATGCTTTTGCAGGAGGCCGGTTCGGCGGCCATGGCGTGTGCACTGAGCAGTGCGACACAGGTGAGGGGCAACAACAGTTTTTTCATGGATGAGCGCTCACTCGGCTGTTTTTATTCAACAACCTTACGCAGTGAGAATGCAGTCAACACGAACTGTGGCGACCGGCAGTTGCACTGAGGCGACGGTGAGACCGCCATCGGGGGCAAGCCCCCTCCCACATTTGACTGGGTTACAAATCAAAAGGTGGGAGGGGGCTTGCCCCCGATAGCTATTCCAGCAGCGCCGCAATTCACCGATAGCGCGCTTGCCCCCAGGCCAATAGCCCTTCCAGCAACTGCTTCAACACCACCCGCGTCGGCTCGGCCAAATCAGGGCGATAGCGGAACGGCTCGACCTCTTCCATATAAGTGCTCTGGCACAACTCCAACTGCACCGCGTGGATATCCTGTGCCGGATCGCCGTAGTGCCGGGTGATATGGCCGCCCTTGAAGCGCCCATTGAGTACATGGGTGTACTGCGGATGCTTGGCGCAGATGGCTTCCAGCTGGCTGGCCAATTCGAGATCACACGCGGCGCCATTGAAAGTGCCAAGGTTGAAGTCCGGCAGCTTGCCGTCGAACAGGTGCGGGATCACCGAGCGGATTGAGTGTGCATCGAACAGCAAGGCGTAGCCGAACTCGGCCTTGAGGCGCGCCAGTTCTTCTTGCAGGGCACGGTGGTACGGCCCCCAGATTTTCTGCAGATAGCTGACGCGCTCCTCCGGGGAAGGCTCCAACCCTGCGCGGAACAACGGCACGCCGTCGAACAGCGTCGCCGGGTACAGCCCGGTAGTAGCACCGGTGTACAACGGCTTGTCGTCGGACGGCCGGTTCAGGTCGATGACAAACCGCGAGTATTCGGCGGCCAGGGTGCTGGCGCCCAGCTCTTCGGCGAAGTCATACAGCGCAGGAATGTGCCAATCGGTATCCGGCAGGCTTTGCGCCTCGGGGATCAACCCGGCTTCGACCGCAGGCGTCAGGCGCAGGCCGGCATGGGGCATGCTGATCAGCAGCGGCACACGACCTTGTTTGAAGTTCAGAACCTTATCCACAAGCAGTACTCCTCACACAGTGACGTCGACGCCATGGCGCACGACGCGTTTATCCAGCTCGCCACCCAGCCAGTAAGCCAGGTCGGCGGGACGATCGATTTGCCAGGCGACAAAGTCCGCTACCTTCCCTGCTTCCAGGGTGCCATGGGTATCGCCCATGCCCAGCGCGGTCGCCGCGTGGGTGGTGGCACCGGCCAGGGCTTCTTCCGGGGTCATGCGGAACAGGGTGCAGGCCATGTTCAGCATCAAGCGCACCGACAGCGCCGGCGAGGTGCCAGGGTTGAGGTCGCTGGCGATGGCAATTTTCACGCCGTGCTTGCGCAGGGCCTCCATCGGCGGCAATTGGGTTTCGCGTAGGAAGTAGAAGGCGCCCGGCAGCAACACCGCGACGGTGCCGGAAGCGGCCATGGCGATAGCATCTTCTTCGGTCATGAATTCCAGGTGGTCCGCCGACAAGGCCTGGTAACGCGCGGCCAGGCTGGAACCGTGCAACGAAGAGAGCTGCTCGGCGTGCAGCTTCACCGGCAGGCCGAGTTGCTGGGCAACTTTGAACACGCGCTCCACCTGTTCGGTGGAGAACGCCAGGTGCTCACAGAACGCATCCACCGCGTCCACCAGCCCTTCCGCCGCCAGGGCCGGCAGCATGTCGGCGCAGATGTGCTCGATGTAGTCGTCGGCGCGGTCCTTGTACTCCGGCGGCAACGCATGGGCCGCCAGGCACGTGGCGCGCACGCTGACCGGCAGCGCTTCACCGAGGCGACGGGCCACACGCAGCATCTTGCGTTCGTTGGCCAGGTCCAGGCCGTAGCCGGACTTGATCTCCACGGTGGTGACGCCGTCCCGCAGCAGACTGCGCAGGCGTTTTTCAGCACTGGCAAACAGCTCATCTTCGGTTGCGGCGCGAGTGGCGCGCACGGTGCTGGCAATACCGCCGCCCTTGGCCGCGATCTCGGCGTAGCTGACGCCTTCGAGGCGTTGCTCGAATTCGCCGCTGCGGTTACCGCCGAACACCGTGTGGGTATGGCAGTCGATCAGCCCGGGGGTGACCCACGCGCCGTGCAGGTCATGCACCTGGGCGTAATCCGCCGTGGGTGCCTGGCTGCGGGGGCCGATCCACTCGATGAGCGAACCCGCGGTGACCATGGCGGCATCCTCGATGATCGAGTACTTGCCCTGGGCCATGGTTGCGACGTGGCAGTGTTGCCAAAGCGTTTTCATCAACGCCTCCCTAGATTAACGATGAGACAAAGCCGGGTCGTAATGGACCTTGGCCGCTTGCCCGGCAGCGGGTTTGACCCACAGCAGGTAGGCCACCACCAACAGCACGATCCATACGGCACCGACCAGCAAGGCAGCCTGGGTGTCCGGGAAGTAACCCAGCACACCAAACACGAACAGCATGAATACGATGGCGGCCGCCGGCGCATAGGGCCAGAACGGCACCGGGAATTTCAATTCGGCGACCTGCTCCTTGGTCATTGAGCGGCGCATGGCGACCTGGGTGAACAGGATCATCAGCCACACCCAAACGGTGGCGAAGGTGGCAATCGAGGCGATCAGCAGGAATACGTTTTCCGGGATCAGGTAGTTGAGCACCACGCCACCCAGCAAGGCTGCGCCCATCACCACCACGGTCATCCACGGTACGCCGTGTTTCGACAGTTGCGCAAAGCCCTTGGGCGCCTGCCCCTGTTGGGCCAGGCCGTACATCATGCGGCCGGCGCCGAAGATGTCGCTGTTGATGGCCGAGACGGCCGCCGAGATCACCACGATATTGAGGATGGTCGCCGCCGAACCGATGCCCAGGTTGCTGAAGATCTGCACGAACGGGCTGCCCTGGCTGCCAATCTGCGGCCATGGGTAGATGGCCATCAGCACGAACAGGGTCAGCACGTAGAACAACAGGATACGCAGCGGCACCGCGTTGATCGCCTTGGGGATCACGCGCTGCGGGTCCTTGGCTTCGCCGGCGGTGATGCCGATGATTTCGATGCCGCCGAAGGCAAACATCACCACCGCAAACGAGGCGATCAGGCCGCCGATGCCATTGGGCATGAAGCCGCCGTGGGCCCACAGGTTGCTGAGGCCGCTGGCCTGGGTTTCACCGGCCGAATGAATGCCAAACAGCATGATGCCGAAGCCGCCGAGGATCATCGCCACGATGGCGCCGACCTTGAGCAGCGACAGCCAGAACTCCATTTCGCCAAACACTTTGACGTTGCACAGGTTCAGGCCGCCGATCAGAAACACGATGCCGAGCACCCAGACCCAACGCGCGACCTCGGGAAACCAGAAGCCCATGTAGATGCCGAAGGCGGTGACGTCGGCCAGACACACGATGATCATTTCAAACGCGTAGGTCCAGCCGAGGATAAACCCGGCCATGGGGCCCAGGTAGGTGCTGGCGTACTGGCCGAAGGAACCGGCGACCGGGTTGTGCACGGCCATTTCACCGAGGGCACGCATCACCATGAACACGGCGGCGCCGCCGATCAGGTAGGCCAGCAGCACAGCGGGGCCAGCCATCTGGATAGCCGAGGCGGAGCCATAGAACAACCCGGTACCGATCGCAGAACCGAGTGCCATGAAGCGAATATGTCGGGCGCTGAGCCCGCGTTTCAAACCTTTTTCTTGCTGGTGCATTTCTCGTCCTTAATTATTTTTATCCTGAGAAAAATCCGAATGGCTGCCGTGATGAATGCCTGCTTTTGTGGTGAGCGGGCTTGCCCCGCGTTGGGCTGCGCAGCAGCCCTTCTGCGGTCGTCGGGTTTGGGGCCGCTTCGCGCCCCAACGCGGGGCAAGCCCGCTCACCACAGGAAGCATGTCGTCCTATGGATCGGTTACAGGCTCGGCAGCAGCTTGGCCGGCACCAGCTCGTTCAGGCAGCGGCTGGCGAGCAGTTCGCTGGCGGCGTTGATGTCCGGCGCGAAGAAGCGGTCCTTGTCGTAGAACGCCACTTTGGCGCGCAGGATGCCACGCGCCTTTTCCAGCTTCGGCGAGGTTTTCAGGCCTTCGCGCAGGTCCAGGCCCTGGCACGCGGCCAGCCACTCGACCGCGAGAATCCCACGGGTGTTCTCAGCCATTTCCCACAGGCGTTTGCCCGCAGCCGGGGCCATCGACACGTGGTCTTCCTGGTTGGCGGAAGTCGGCAAGCTGTCGACGCTATGGGGATGGGCCAGCGCTTTGTTCTCGCTGGCGAGCGCGGCAGCGGTCACCTGGGCGATCATGAAACCGGAGTTCACACCGCCATTGCCCACCAGGAACGGCGGCAGTTGCGACATGTGCTTGTCCATCATCAGCGAAATGCGGCGCTCACTCAGCGAGCCGATCTCGGCGATGGCCAGCGCCATGTTGTCGGCCGCCATGGCCACCGGCTCGGCGTGGAAGTTGCCGCCGGAAATCACGTCGCCTTCAGCGGCAAACACCAGTGGGTTATCCGACACGGCATTGGCTTCGACCACCAATACTTCAGCGGCCTGGCGGAACTGGGTCAGGCAGGCACCCATAACTTGTGGCTGGCAGCGCAGCGAATACGGGTCTTGCACCTTGTCGCAGTTCTGGTGCGACTGGGACACCTGGCTGCTGTCGCCGAGCAGGTCACGGTAAGCCGCAGCAGAGTCAATCTGCCCACGCTGGCCGCGAGCAGCATGGATACGCGCATCGAATGGCGAACGCGAACCCAGCACCGCTTCCACAGTGAGGCCGCCGCAGGCCAAGGCGCCGGCGAACAGGTCTTCACCTTCGAACAGGCCACGCAGTGCATAAGCAGTCGACACCTGGGTGCCGTTGAGCAGCGCCAGGCCTTCTTTGGCGGCGAGGGTCAGCGGCGTGAGGCCGGCAACTTTCAGCGCTTCGGTCGCTTCCAGCCACTCGCCTTTGTAGCGTGCCTTGCCTTCACCCAGCAGCACCAGGGACATGTGCGCCAACGGCGCCAGGTCGCCGGAGGCACCGACCGAACCTTTCAGCGGAATATGCGGGTACACCTCGGCGTTGATCAGCGCGATCAGCGCGTCGATCACCTGCCGACGAATGCCGGAGAACCCACGGCTCAGGCTGTTGACCTTGAGGACCATGACCAGCCGCACCAGCGCATCGCTGATCGGCTCACCGACGCCAGCGGCGTGGGACAGCACCAGGGAACGCTGGAGGTTTTCCAGGTCTTCGCTGGCAATGCGGGTCGAGGCCAGCAGGCCGAAACCGGTGTTGATGCCGTAGGCGGTGCGGTTCTCGGCGAGAATCTGCTCCACGCAGGCCACACTGGCTTCGATCTGCGCCGTGGCGCTGTCATCCAGACTGAGGGTTACCGGCTGCTGGTAGATGGCTCGCAGTTGGGCAAGGCTCAGTTGGCCTGGAATCAGGTTTAGCGCAGTCACATTCATACTCCTTCTGAATTGTTCTTTTAAAAGTGCACATTCGGTAAATCGGTGTTTTTCAGCAGTTGAGCGGCGGCGGCAATGTCCGGCGCCAACCAACGGTCCTGTTCATAGGCCGGTACGACTTCGCGCAGCAGGCGCCAGGCACGGTCGGTGCCGGCGCCGAAACGTTGTTCCTTGAGAAACTCGAACGCCTGGGCCGCCAACAAGTACTCGATGGCGAGAATCTGAGTGACGTTGGCCAGCACCTGGTGCAGCTTGAGCGCCGCATTGGTGCCCATGCTCAGGTGGTCTTCCTGCAGGCCCGAGGTGACGAAGTTGTCGAGCACCGCCGGTTGCGCCAATTGGCGGTTTTGCCCGCACAGCGAGGCGGCGACGTACTGCACGATCATCATCCCGGAGTTGACCCCGGGGTTGCTGACCAGGAACGCCGGCAAGCCGCTGACGTGCGGGTTGATCAGGCGGTCCAGGCGACGTTCGGCCACCGCGCCGATTTCGGCCATGGCAATCGCCAGCATGTCCGCCGCCAACGCCACGGATTGTCCGTGGGGGTTGGCCTGGGACACTACGCGGTAATTGTCTGGCGTACCGAGTACCAGCGGGTTATCGGTGGTGCTGTTGAGTTCGGTCTCGATCTGGCGCGTGGCGTGCTCTACCTGGTCGCGAGCCGCGCCATGGATCTGCGGGATCGAGCGAATGCTTAACGCATCCTGTGTGCGAATGCCCTTGCTGCTGGCGATCACTTCGCTGCCATCAAGCAGGGCGCGCAGGTTGATACCCACTTGCTGCATGCCGGGGTGCGGCTTGAGGGCGATGATTTCTTCATCGAAGGCATCGATCTGACCACGCTGGGCTTCGAAGCTCATGGCGCCGATCACGTCGGCCCATTGCAGCAAGTGATGCGCGTCGGCCAGGGCCAGGCAGCTCAGGCCAGTCATGCACGGCGTGCCGTTGACCAGGCACAGGCCGTCCTTGGCGCCGAGCACCACCGGTTGCAGACCTTCCGCGTTCAATGCCTGTTGCGCCGGAACGATCCGACCTTGGTAACTCACATTGCCCACACCCAGCAGCGCCACGCCAACATGGGCCATATGGGTCAGGTAACCCACCGAGCCCTGGGATGGCACTTGCGGCGTGATGCCGTGGTTGAGCAGCGCCAGCAGCGAATGCACCACCTGCGGATGCAGGCCGGATTTGCCGTGGCTGTAGTTGATGATGGCGGCGCAGATGATTGCGCGGGTCTGCTCGTCGCTGAGCACCGGGCCGACGCCGCAGGCATGGCTGAGCAGCGTGTTGCGCGACAGTTGGCTGAGTTGCTCGCCCTTGAGCGACACATTGCACAGCGCGCCCAGGCCAGTGTTCACGCCATAGGCGCGCTCACCGCTGGTGACGATGCGCTGCACGATGGCCTGGGCATTGTCGATGCGCGCCCAGGCCTGGCCCGAGAGTTCGAGCACCGCGCCGTGGCGGGCGACGGCGACCACGTCCTGCCAGCGCAGTGGGGTGTCGGCGATGATGATTTTTGTTGCATGGGGCATCTTCATACCTTCTTCAATTCTTGTGCAGCTGATCGTTCCCACGCTCCGCGTGGGAATGCCGCCCTGGACGCTCTGCGTCCGCTCTTGGAACGCGGAGCGTCCCGGATGCGTTCCCACGCAGAGCGTGGGAACGATCAGTTACACTACCGCCGCCCGCCGCTGGACAAACCGGTCCACATACTCATCCGCCGGCGAATGCAGGATCTCCCGCGGCGTGCCGACCTGGATCAGCTTGCCGTCCTTGAGGATCGCAATACGGTTGCCAATGCGCACGGCTTCGTCGAGGTCGTGGGTGATGAACACGATGGTCTTGTGCAGGGTCTTTTGCAGTTCCAGCAACTGGTCCTGCATCTCGGCGCGAATCAGCGGGTCGAGGGCGCTGAAGGCTTCGTCCATCAGGATGATGTCGGTGTCGGCCGCCAAGGCGCGGGCCAGGCCGACACGCTGGCGCATGCCGCCGGAAAGCTGGTGCGGGTATTTGTTTTCGTAGCCCTTGAGGCCCACGGTTTCGATCCAGTGCAGGGCGCGTTCGGCGCACACCTGCTTGGTTTCGCCACGCACTTTCAGGCCGTAGGCGACGTTATCGAGCACGCTCTTGTGGGGCAGCAGGCCGAAGCTCTGGAACACCATGCTGATCTTGTGCCGACGGAATTGGCGCAGGGCTTCCATGTCCAGTTGCAGGATGTCTTCGCCGTCCACCAGGATCGCGCCGCTGGTGGGGTCGATCAGGCGGTTGAAGTGGCGCACCAGGGTGGACTTGCCGGAACCCGACAGGCCCATGATCACGAAGATCTCGCCAGTGCCGATGCTCAGGGACAGGTCGTTCACACCGACCACGCAGCCGGTCTCGGCCAGCACCTGGTCCTTGGTCTTGCCCTGGCCGATCAACGACAGCGCGTCCTTGGAGCGTGCGCCGAAAATCTTGAACACGTTTTTGACTTCGATTTTGCTGACAGTAGTCATTTGCTCGCCTCATGCCGTGGACGACCATAGGCCTGGGTAATGCGGTCGATGACCACTGCGAGAATCACGATCGCCAGGCCGGCCTCAAGGCCACGCCCAACGTTGAGGGTCTGGATGCCGACGAGGACGTCTTCACCCAAGCCACGGGCGCCGATCATCGAGGCGATCACCACCATCGACAGCGCCATCATGGTGGTCTGGTTGATACCGGCCATGATGCTCGGCAACGCCAGCGGCAGTTGCACGCCGAACAGTTGCTGCCAACGGTTGGCACCGAAGGCGTTGATGGCTTCCATGACTTCGCCGTCGACTTGGCGGATGCCAAGGTCTGTGAGGCGGATCAGCGGCGGCGCGGCGTAGATCACCGTGGCGAAAATCGCCGGGACCTTGCCCAGGCCGAACAGCATCAGCACCGGGATCAGGTACACGAAACTCGGCATGGTCTGCATGATGTCGAGCAGCGGCATCAACACCGAACGCAGGCGATTGCTACGCGCCGACAAGATGCCCAGCGGAATGCCGATCAGCACCGAGATCACGGTGGCGACCATCATCAAGGCCAGGGTCTGCATCAGCTTGTCCCACAGGCCAACCGCGCCCACCAGGAACAGCAGGCCGACGATCACCGCCGTGGTCACCACCTTGCGGGTAGCGTGCCAGGCGACGGCGCCGACAATGGCCAGCATCAGCCACCAGGGCGCTGCGCGCAGCAACCCTTCCAGGTTGACGATGGCCCATAGCAAGGTGTCGGAAATGTGCCGGAACACATCGCCGTAGTTGGTGACCAGTGAGTCCACCCAACCGTTGACCCAGTCGGCGATGGAAAACGTAAAACTCTCAGGAAACATATCGTGCTCTCGATCCAGTGGGTTGTGGCCAGGCGCCCGGCCAACCCCTCAGGGTAGCCGGGCACGCTTGACCTACAAGGCCGCGTCGATTTTCTTGGCTGCGTCGTCGCTCACCCAGGCGTGCCAGACTTCAGGATGTTCCTTGAGGAAAATTTTCGCCAGTTTTGGCGACTCAATTCGCTCCTTGGCCATGCGGCCCAGGTTCTGGTTCAGCAGGTCGATGGGCAGGTTGACCTTTTCCAGCACGGCCACCAATTCAGGGGCTTGTTCGTGGAAGGTCTTGGACAGGCCGACCTTGATGCTCACGCTTTTATCCACACCGGGTTTTTCTTCGAGCTTGACCAGGTCGACCTGGCCCATCAGCGGCGTGGGCGACCAGTAGTAGAACAGGATCGGCTCGCCACGCTTGTAGCTCGACAGCACCGCCGCATCCAGCGCCGGGCCGGTGCCTGGGCGGAAGTTGGTGTAGGTGCTTTCCAGGCCGTAGCTTTTCAGCATTTCGCTGTTATCCAGCTCGCAGGTCCAGCCGGCCGGGCAGTTGTAGAAGCGGCCCTTGGAGGGCTCTTCCTGGTCCTTGAACACCGAGGCGTACTTGGCCAGGTCGGCGATGTTTTTCAGGTCCGGGGCCTTGGGCTCCAGCTTGCGCTTGGCGTCGCCTTCGATCACATAGCGCGGCACGTACCAACCTTCGATTGCACCGACGACAGGGGCGCCGACGCCGACGACTTTGCCGGCCTTCTCGGCCTTGTTCCAGACTTCACTGCGGCCGACCCATTCTTCGGCGAACACTTGGATGTCGTTGCTGCTCAGGGCGTTTTCCATGGTGATGGAGTTGCCCGGCAGGCTGTCGGTTTTGCAGTCGTAGCCTTTTTCCAGCACGGTTTGCAGGATGTCGGTGAGCAACATGCCGCTCTCCCAGTTCAGGCCGGCGAACTTCACCGGCTTGCCGGATTCGCACCAACCGGCTGCCTGGGCGCCAGCGCTGGCCAGCAAGCCTGCAGAGAGCAAGGTAGCCATCAGGGTCTTATGCATTTTCATTGTTGTGACGCTCCCAATCTTGAAATGGATTACGGCAGTCAGTAGGCATCCTGCCCTGTCCACGTCCCATCAGGCCTGTGCAGCCAGCCCGTTTGTTGTGGGTATAGCGCCCTGCTCTGTTGGCAGGATCAGTTGATCGGGCACGGTGCCGTGCCATTTTTTCGCACACAGGTAATACAGCGCTGCGGGCAGTACCAGGCCGATGATCCAGGAGATATCCACATCACCCAGCGCGGCCACCAAGGGACCTGTGTAGAACTTGGTGGAGATGAACGGCAACTGCACCAGCACGCCGAACACATACACGCTGATCCCCAGCAGGTTCCAGCGCCCGTAGCGACCGTTCGGGTCGGCCAGCGCTGGTACGTCATAGCGCTCGCGGGTGATGCAGTAGTAGTCCACCAGGTTGATCGCGCTCCAGGGCGTGAAGAACGCCAGCAGGAACAGGATGAAGGACTTGAACGCCCCCAGGAACGAGTGCTGGCCGAGCAATGCGATCAAGGTCGCCGTGCCGACAATCGCCAGCACGAACACCAGGCGTTGCAGGCGCGTGACCTCCAGGCGACCACGAAAGCCGCTGACGATGGTCGCGATGCACATGAAACTGCCGTAGGAGTTCAGCGTCGAAATGGTGACCTTGCCGAACGCGATGCTGAAGTACAGCAGCGCAGCGGTAGCGCCGGTGCCGCTCAGGCCCACGATGTAGGCCACTTCATGCCCGGCGAACTGACCGTTGGACATGGCCGCGGCAAACACGCCGAGGACCATCGCCACCTGCGCGCCCACCACCGATCCCGCACCGGCGGCGAAAAAGGTTTTCACCGACGAGGTCTTGCTCGGCAGGTAACGCGAATAGTCCGCCACGTACGGGCCGAAAGCGATCTGCCAGGAGGCCGCGAGCGACACCGCGAGCAGGAAACTGCTCCAGCTGAAGTGGCGGATTTGCAGGAGCGCGCCCACATCGGTCTGGCTCATCAGACGGCTGAACAGGTACACAAAAGCGATCACGCCAATCACGCTGGCGACACGCCCGATGAAATGAATCACCCGGTAGCCGAGCACCGTGACCAGCACAATGACGCTGGCAAAAATCAGGATGCCGACGCTGTCGCTGACCCCGAACAGCTGGCCCAGCGCCTGCCCCGAAAGCACGGTGCCAGTGGCGGTGAAGCCCAGGTACATCAGGCACACCAGCACGATCGGAATGGCCGCGCCATACACACCGAACTGCACCCGGCTGGAGATCATCTGCGGCAGGCCCAGCTTGGGCCCTTGCGCCGCATGCAACGCCATGACCCCACCGCCGATCAGTTGACCGATCAACAGACCGATCAACGACCAGAACACATCACCGCCCAGCACCACGGCCAAGGCCCCGGTGACAATCGCGGTGATCTGCAGGTTGGCGCCCATCCACAGGGTGAACTGGCTGAACAGACGACCGTGTCTTTCCGCTTCCGGGATGTAGTCGATCGAACGCCTTTCGATCAACGGGGTGGTGTCATTTGCAGCCATGTCGGTTCAACCTCTGATGGATTGTTTTCTGGTTCACTGCAGATCAAATGTGGGAGCGGGCTTGCTCGCGAAAGCGGACTTTCAGTCAATGCATCTGTAGCTGACCCACCGTATTCGCGAGCAAGCCCGCTCCCACAAAAGCCCGCTCCCACATTGGGTTACTTGATCATGGGCAGATTGAGGCCCTGCTCTTTGGCGCAGTCGATCGCGATCTGGTAACCGGCGTCTGCGTGACGCATCACGCCGGTGGCCGGGTCGTTGTGCAGCACGCGGGCAATCCGCTCAGCCGCTTCGTCGGTGCCGTCGCAGACGATGACCATGCCGGAGTGCTGGGAGAAGCCCATGCCCACGCCGCCGCCGTGGTGCAGCGATACCCAGGTCGCGCCACTCGCAGTGTTGAGCAGTGCGTTGAGCAGCGGCCAGTCGGACACAGCGTCGGAACCGTCCTGCATGGCTTCGGTTTCGCGGTTCGGGCTGGCGACCGAGCCGGAGTCGAGGTGGTCCCGGCCGATCACCACCGGCGCTGACAGCTCGCCGCTGCGCACCATTTCGTTGAACGCCAGGCCAAGCTTGGCGCGCTGGCCCAGGCCAACCCAGCAGATACGTGCCGGCAGGCCCTGGAAGCTGATGCGTTCGCGGGCCATGTCCAGCCAGTTGTGCAGGTGCGCGTCGTCCGGGATCAGCTCTTTGACTTTGGCGTCGGTCTTGTAGATGTCCTGCGGGTCGCCGGACAGCGCCGCCCAGCGGAACGGGCCGATGCCACGGCAGAACAGTGGGCGGATATAGGCCGGGACGAAACCCGGGAAATCGAAGGCGTTTTCCACGCCCTCTTCCTGGGCCATCTGGCGGATGTTGTTGCCGTAGTCGAAGGTCGGGATGCCTTGTTTCTGGAACTCGAGCATGGCTTTGACGTGCACGGCCATCGACTGCTTGGCGGCCTTGATCACGGCAGCGGGCTCGGTCTTGGCGCGGGCGCGGTATTCGTCCCAGGTCCAGCCGGCGGGCAGGTAGCCGTTGAGCGGGTCATGGGCGCTGGTCTGGTCGGTGACCATGTCCGGGCGTACGCCACGCTTGACCAGTTCCGGCAGGATTTCCGCCGCGTTACCCAGCAGGGCGATGGAGATGGCCTTGCCTTCCTTGGTGTATCTGGCGATGCGCGCCAGGGCGTCGTCGAGGTCGGTGGCTTGCTCGTCGACATAGCGGCTGTTCAGGCGGAAATCGATGCTGACCTGCTGGCACTCGATGTTCAGCGAGCAGGCGCCGGCCAGGGTGGCCGCCAGAGGCTGGGCGCCGCCCATGCCGCCGAGGCCGGCAGTCAGTACCCAACGGCCTTTGAGGTCACTGTTGTAGTGCTGGCGACCGGCTTCGACGAAGGTTTCGTAGGTGCCCTGGACGATGCCCTGGCTGCCGATGTAGATCCAGCTGCCGGCGGTCATCTGGCCGTACATGGCCAGGCCCTTGGCATCCAGTTCGTTGAAGTGTTCCCAGCTGGCCCAGTGCGGCACCAGGTTGGAGTTGGCGATCAGTACACGCGGGGCGTTGCTGTGGGTCTTGAACACGCCGACCGGTTTGCCGGATTGCACCAGCAGGGTTTCGTCGTCATTCAGATTGGTGAGGCTCTCGACGATCTGGTCGTAGCACTCCCAGTTGCGTGCTGCACGGCCAATACCGCCGTACACCACCAGTTCTTTCGGGTTCTCGGCCACTTGTGGGTCGAGGTTGTTCATCAGCATGCGCAGCGGCGCTTCAGTCAGCCAGCTTTTGGCGGTGAGCTTGGTACCGTGGGCGGCACGGATTTCAACGTCACGGTATTTTGTAGGCTTGGCTTTAGAAAAATCGGTCACGACTGGACTCCTCGGCATGATGCGCGAACATGGATGGTGCGAAGAGAGTCTTACGCACACATCTTTACTTGTACATACAAGCATATGCAATCGAGCGGCCAACTTTTTCGGCGAGGCGTTTGGATTTTTTTGGAAAGCGCGT
Organism: Pseudomonas azotoformans; assembly: GCF_900103345.1. NCBI lineage: Bacteria > Pseudomonadati > Pseudomonadota > Gammaproteobacteria > Pseudomonadales > Pseudomonadaceae > Pseudomonas > Pseudomonas azotoformans. The sequence goes on along the minus strand of NZ_LT629702.1, from coordinate 5,152,151 downwards.
GTGAGCCTTGAAAATCAAGGTGTCGAGGCGTGATGAAATTTCTTACGGGAGGCGTTAGTGGTTCGGCGGGGTTATCGCGAAAGGATAGTTTTGCGCCACGCTGGGGCATTCGGTAACAAAATGGTGCGCGCTCAGGAAACAGCTAGCAAGAACAGCGGGAAACAAATGTGGGAGGGGGCTTGCCCCCGATGGCGATGTATCAGTACCAGATAAGCTGGCTGACACACTGCAATCGGGGGCAAGCCCCCTCCCACTTTTTTTAACCGCGCCGGGTCAGTTCGATGATGCAACTGCGGCCGCTGACGGTGAGGTCCAGCAGGCCGGTGTTACCGTCGATTTGCAGGCAGTCGTGATGGCCCAGCTTGTGGTCCAGCACCTTCACTTCATCAGCCACGCTGAACACCAGCACGGTCTGCGCGGTACTGAAGAACCGCTGCACACCGTCCACCCATTGCAGCCTCGCGTGGTAACGCTGTGGCGAGTAGATCAGGTTGAAGTCGCGGATCGGCCCGGTGATCAAGCGGCATGCCACCTGGCTGTCACCCTTGAACGCAAAGGGTTGCAGCGGTAACAACCCGCGCTGCTCTTCGCCATCCACGGTCAGCACCATTCCGGCGCCCTGGATCACGGTGATGACACGCTGGTAACCGGCAAAGGTGGAAAAGCCACCCGACTCCGCGATATCCGCAATCGACAGACGCCAGCCAAAGCCATCCAGGCCGGCGCCGGCGTCACGGGTGATTTCTTCGGTGCTGCCACCGCCGTTTTTCCACGGCATGCGTACGTACTCGGCGGCGCGCCAGACTTTTACGCTGCTCATTTACTGAAACGTCCTTCCAGGCTATGACGGGAACCGGGGTGGATCAGACGCGCGGCGGTCACTGGCTGGCGACCCGACCAGGTGCGCCGGCGAATCAGCAGGCACGGCTCGCTGGGTTCGATCTGCAGCAGCTTGCACTCGGCAGCGTCGGCAAGAATGGCTTCGACCACATGCTCGCCTTCGGTCAGCGGCGCCACCTGGTTCAGGTAGGCGTAGGGCGTTTGCTGGGTGAAATCCTGTTGCAGGTATTCCGGCGCGACCAGGGCGTTGACGAAACGGTCTTCGATTTGCACGGGAATATCGTTTTCGAAGTGCACGATCAGCGAGTGAAACACCCGCCCGCCTTCGCGCATTTCCAGGGCAACGGCGCGCTCTGAACCGGCAGCCTCTTCTCCCAGGGTGATGACTTGGCAGGTGTGCCGATGCCCACGGGAGGCAATCTCATCGGCGATGTTGTGCACCTCGAACAGCGCCGACTGGCTCTTGGGTTCGGCGACAAATGTGCCGACGCCTTGCATGCGCACCAGCAAACCTTCGGCGGTGAGCTCGCGCAGGGCGCGGTTGATGGTCATGCGGCTGAAACCCAGCTGGCTGACCAGTTCGCTCTCCGAAGGCACGCGGTAGTGGGGCGGCCAGTTGCCGTTGAGAATCTGCTGGCTGATCATCTGTTTGACGCGGGCGTACAAGGGCGCCGGACTTTCGTCCATGTGGGCAGCCAGCGATGAGTTGGCGGGCGGAGTCGGCACAGGGAATCCTTGCAGGGGGAAAAGATGCATAGATTGCCGGAGTTTACCGAGCAGGCAAACGTCTGTATATGTATATACAAATAAACACACGACCGGGGTGCCTTGATCATGTCCGCTTTCTTTGCCGAACGCGCGCTGCTGCCTAATGGATGGGCCAATGATGTACGTCTTGAAGTCAGCGCCGATGGCTTGCTGACCAACGTTGAGGCCAATGCCAGTGCAGAGGGTGCCGAACGGATGAGAGGCCCGGTGTTGGCGGGCATGCCGAACCTGCATTCCCATGCCTTCCAGCGTGCCATGGCGGGATTGGCCGAAGTGGCCGGCAACCCGAATGACAGTTTCTGGACCTGGCGCGACCTGATGTACCGCATGGTCGGCAAGATCAACCCGGACCAATTGCAGGTGATCGCGCGCCAGTTGTACATCGAGATGCTCAAGGCCGGCTACACGTCGGTAGCCGAATTCCACTATGTGCACCATGACGTCAGCGGCCAGCCCTATGTCGATCGCACGGAATTGTCGCGGCAGATCAGCCAGGCGGCGGCTAGCAGTGGGATCGGCCTGACGTTGTTGCCGGTGCTCTACACCCATTCCGGTTTCGGCGGCCAGGTAGCTAATGAAGGCCAGCGGCGTTTTATCAACAGCACTGAAAATTACCTGGACCTGCAAGCGCGCCTGCAACCGATACTGACGGCGCAACCCGCACAGCAACTGGGCCTATGCTTTCACTCGCTGCGTGCCGTCACACCCCAACAAATCAACGAAGTACTGGCCGCCAGCGACAAGACCTGCCCGGTGCATATCCACATCGCCGAACAGCAAAAGGAAGTCGACGACTGCCTGGCCTGGAGCGGCAAACGCCCACTGCAATGGCTGTATGACAATGTCGACGTCGATGAACGCTGGTGCCTGGTGCACGCCACCCATGCCGATGCCGATGAAGTGACGCGCATGGCCAAAAGCCGGGCGATTGCAGGCCTGTGCCTGACTACCGAGGCCAACCTGGGTGATGGGATTTTCCCAGCGGTGGACTTTCTTGCCCAGGGCGGACGCATGGGCATCGGCTCCGACAGCCATGTGTCATTGAGTGTGGTGGAGGAGTTGCGTTGGTTGGAATATGGCCAGCGCCTGCGCGATCAGCGGCGTAATCGGTTGTATCGCAGTGATCAGCCGATGGTCGGGCGCACGCTGTTTGACGCCGCGCTGGACGGTGGTGCCCAGGCACTGGGCCAGCCGATTGGTCGGCTGGAAGTGGGTAAACGTGCGGATTGGATTGTCCTGGACGGTAATGACCCCTACCTGGCCACGGCGACTGAGGACGGAATTCTCAACCGCTGGTTGTTTGCCGGCGGTGATCGGCAGGTGCGGGATGTGCTGGTGAATGGAAAGTGGGTGGTGCGCGATGGGCATCATGCCGGCGAAGAAGAAAGCAGCCGAGCGTTCACACAGGTCTTGAGGGATTTACTCGGTTAAAAACGGTGGGAGGGGGCTTGCCCCCGATAGCGATGTATCAGAATCAGACGTGCTGACTGACACACTGCAATCGGGGGCAAGCCCCCTCCCACAATTGGATCGGTGGTGATCCAGAGTTATTGCGAAGTCTTCGCCATCTGCTTGTCCGACGTACGCCAGATCAACCGTGTGGTGTCATACCCTTGTTGCCGTGCCCTGCTCAGCAGGTCTTCGCGGGTGTCCGCATTGACCGTCGGCGTGCGTGACAGGATCCACATGTAACGACGGCTCGGGCTGCCCACAATCGCGGTCTTGTAGTCATCGCTGACATACAGCACCCAGTAATCGCCCTTGGCGACACCCGGCAGCAGCGAGGTGAACCAGTTATTGAATTCCACCCAGAGCTTGTCGGTCTTGCCCGGCACTTGCGGGGTGGCGGTGCCCTTGGCTTCTTCCCACTTCCACTCGGTCGTCAGGCAGCGGTTGAACACCGACATGTCGCCGTCAGGCAACAGGGTATAGCGGGCTTCGGACTGCGCACAGTTGCGCTGGAAGTACATTGGCAATCGGGCCAACTCATACCAGGTGCCCTGGTAACGCTTGAGGTTGACGTTGCTCGCTGTCTTGGGTTGCAGATCATCGCCAGAATGGCTGGCACAGCCCGCCAAAAACAGGCTGGCACAAAGGAACAAAACAAAACGCATCATTCTTCTTCTCCCGCAGGCTTGCGCCCCGGTTTACTTCAGGCCTTGCCCGGAAAACATCAGAACCTTGTCACCGGCATATTGAACGCTGATAAAGCTGTTTTTATCGCCCCATGTGCAACTGGACATGCCCAGTGCGCCGGAACAATCGGTCGGCTTGCCCAGCAACGACTCCACCTCAGCCTTGGCCATGCCAGCCGACAATTTTTGATAGTTTTCTTGGTTGACCTTGCTGCAAGCGGCCAACAGCACGCAAAAAGCCAGCAACGCGAGACGGCGTAACGACATGGAAACACTCCTGGAGGGACGAAGCAGCGTGGGTATCTGCCAGAAGCTTAGAAGGGAAAAGAGGTGTCTGGTTCCCGATGAGCAAAAACAAAAAAGCCCCGAAAACGCTGAAACGTTTCGGGGCTTCTTCAAGGGTGAACCGGCTCACAACAACGCCGGCCACTCGTCGCCGTAGCTTACTTCTTGTGGTAAGCCGTCACACGCTCAACTTCTTCCTTCGAACCCAGGAACACCGCCACACGCTGGTGCAGGCCTTCCGGCTGGATATCGAGGATGCGCTGGTGGCCGTCGGTGGACGCGCCGCCTGCCTGCTCAACCAGGAACGACATCGGGTTGGCTTCGTACATCAGGCGCAGTTTGCCCGGCTTGGACGGCTCGCGGCTGTCGCGTGGGTACATGAACAGGCCACCACGGGTCAGGATGCGGTGCACGTCGGCGACCATCGCGGCCACCCAGCGCATGTTGAAGTTTTTCTTCAGCGGGCCTTCTTCGCCTGCCATCAACTCGCCTACGTAACGAGTGACCGGTTCTTCCCAGTGACGCTGGTTGGACATGTTGATCGCGAATTCCTGGGTCGACGCAGGAATGGTGATGTCCTCGTGGGTCAGTACGAAACTGCCCATTTCACGGTCCAGGGTGAAACCCTTCACGCCGTCGCCCAGGGTCAGCACCAGCATGGTCTGCGGGCCGTAGATCGCGTAGCCGGCAGCCACCTGCTCGGTGCCTGGCTGCAGGAAGGCCTTTTCGTTCAGCGCTTCGTTCTGGCTCAGGTATTCGTTCGGGCAACGCAGTACCGAGAAGATGGTGCCAACCGGTGCGTTGATGTCGATGTTGGACGAACCGTCCAGTGGGTCGAACACCAGCAGGTACGCGCCTTTCGGGTATTTGCCGGGGATCTGGTAGGCATTGTCCATTTCTTCGGACGCCATGCCGGCCAGGTGACCGCCCCATTCGTTGGCTTCGAGCAGGATCTCGTTGGACAGGACGTCGAGCTTCTTCTGCACTTCGCCCTGCACGTTTTCAGTGCCCATGCTGCCCAGGACACCACCCAGTGCGCCTTTGGACACGGCGTGGCTGATTTCCTTGCAAGCACGCGCCACCACTTCGATAAGGAAGCGCAGATCGGCAGGCGTGTTGTTGCTGCGGGTCTGCTCGATCAAATAGCGACTCAAGGTAACGCGGGACATGTAAGGCTCCGAAGAATGGGGGGCTTGAAAACCCGCGCAGTTTAACGCGAGTCGGGGCGTATTTCCTCCTATCAGAGGATTTAAACCCAATAGAGTTCATGGACTTTATTTAACGTGCCGCCGGCGGCTTGCGCAGCAAACTGTAGGCCATGGCGCCCAGTGCCGCCACGCCGAGCAGCAGCACGGCCCAGAGCCCGAGTTTTTTCCAGTTCGTCCCGGCATCGGCAGCGGCTACCACCGCAACCGGCGTGACCGCGACTTCCCCGGCGACCTTGGCCTGCCCCAGCGTCTTGAAGCGCTCGGGTTTGTAGTCCGGAATCAGGGTCGACAGTGGCAAGCCCGCCGCCTTGGCCGACGCATTGCCCAGCGCCAGCGTAAACGGTGGCTCACCCCGCGCCAGGAACACCAACTGCGTGGCGCGCACCGCAAAGCGCAGGGCCGGCGCCTCGACGCCCAGGCCGCCACCGCGCTCATCCACCTGTAATTTGAGCTCGGCCACCGTTTGGCCCGGCAACTGCAGCTCATCCTGCACCACCTCCTGGCCATTCTGGGTCAGGCGATACAACAGACCATTGCTCAATGGTTGCCAGGCCTGCTTGCTATCCCTTCGACCGGATAACGTCACCGGCGCCAGCGTGTTGGCTTGCTTGAGCTCGATGCGCAAACGTTCGATGCTCACCCCCGCAGGCAACTGCCAACTGTACTCCCCGGCGCTGAGCCGCGTACCCGCCAGCGGCTGCGACCACACCAACGGCAGCGGCACGCTGCTGCGGGTAGCGCTCACCAGCTTGGCCGAGGTCAGCAACGGCGCCGCCTGGCCCTGCCAGACCAGCCGCAGGTAGCGCGCCGATTGCCCGGGCAAGTTCACGTCATGCTGCTCGACCCGTTCGTCGGCAAACGACAAGCGCGCCACCTGCCCATCGCCCCAGGCGTCCCAATGCTGCAAGTCATCACTGGCCTCGATGCTGAAACGCTGGAAGCCCTCTTGCTCGCGGCTCCAGTCCAGGCTCAATTGCTGCAAGGGCGCCTTGATCGCACTGGCGTCCAGCACCCAGCCGCGCAGTACTTGCTTGCCGGGTTTGGGTGCGTTCGAGGGTTTGATTTCCACCAGGGTGCCGGTGGTGGTGGCTTTCATCACCACGTCGGGCAGGGCTTGCTGGGTGTCGGCGGCGTACAGCGGGAACCACTTCACATCGGTAACTTCGCGGCTTTCGGTACGCTGCGACGCCTGGCGCGACAACGCATAGGCCTGGGGCTCGCCGGCGGCGTTGAACACCCGCACATCGGCGAGATCCGCCTGGCGCGCGTTCAATTGCACCGCCAGTGGCACCTCCAGGCGATACCAGGGGCCGTTGCCACTGACGCTCAGCGGCACCTGGGTGGTGAAGTCGGCGGGCGTTTCCTGCGCCCACACGGACAAGGTCGTACACAGGCCCAGCACGGCCACGCTCAACTTACCGATCAAGAGGATGCTCCTTCAGTTTCCAACACCGCGTCGGCGCGTTTGGGCGGCAGCGGCGCAAAGTAGCCCACCACCAGCAGCAACCCGCCCACGCCGATAAACGACACGATCCGCGCCAGCCCGCCACGGTTACTCAATTCGACAAAGAACAGCTTGGCCACCACCACCGCAATCAGCGCCGCGCCGATCAGCCACACTTCGCGGCGATGGCGCAGGTGGCCGCCGATCATCAGGCCGAGGGCGATCAGGGTCCAGACGATCGACAGGCCAGCCTGCACCAGCATCGACTCCAGCAACGCGTCCAATTGAAACGGCACGCCGCCCCAATGGTGGGCCGTGCGCATCACCAGCGCGGTAAAGAAGGCAAACAGCGAAAGCCCCGCGACACCTTGGGCGATCAACTCGGCACGCGGCCCGCGTAACGGCGCGACACTACGCGCACATAGATACACACCCAGCAGCGCAAAGAGCAGGCCCAGGTCCAGCGGGTTGATCAGCGGCACATAGGGCAGCGGCCTGGCGGTGCCGTCGCTGAAGCTGTTCGCCAACCAGAACCAACCGAGCATCAGCACCGCCAATGGCACGGCCGCCAACACGCGATATTCCCTTGGGTACGCCGAAACCGGCCATGGCCAATGACGCGGCGCGGCCGCCAGCATGAGGTAGAGACTTGGCAGGATCGCCCAGCCCAGCCAGCGCCAGGCATTGTATTCGGCAGAGAACCTGAGCAGACCGTAGCGTAACTCCAGCGCCAGCATGCCGATCAGCATCCAGCAGCCGAGCACGTGGGCCACGCTCAACGCGTTGGCGGGAACGATCGTCGCCAAACGCCGCAACGAGATGAAATGCACCACGAAGACCGCCGGCCACGCCAGCCAGCCGTACTGCGCCGCCGGGTGGTAGTAGGTATGCGCACACACCAGCAGCACCACACCCACCGCCGGCATCAGCAACGTACACAGCACGCCCAGCGATACCCACTTCAGGCGCGCAGCCAGCAGCGCCCAGATCGCCACGCTGATCGCCGCGCATCCCAGCAGGAACGCACCCAGTAATTCCTGCGGGATAAACCGCAACACTTCGCCGGCCAGCGCCAACGTCCACCACGCCGCGCCCCACACCAACAGCACGTCGGACAGCCGCTGCAGCTTCAACGCGGCAAACACCGGCGCATGGGGTCCACGCTGCAAGCGCCAGGCGCCGACCAGTGCCGCCAGGCCCAGCACCATCGGTGTCCAGAAACCGCTGTGGGCCAACGGGCGCAACCCCTCGCCAGACAACGGCCCCAGCAACTCGGGCACCGCCAGCAGGAACGAGCCGCCGCCGACCACTTGCAGCAGCAGGCCGAACACAAAGCTGACGCGTTGTTGCAGGTACAGGCTCAGCCAGATGATCAGCAAACCGCTGGCCGCCCAAACACCGCTGGCACTTTCCCACGGCAGCACGAACAGCACCGCGAGGTTGATCAGCACCAGGCCCGCCAACAGCACCACCGACAACCCGCGCAACAGCCGCACGTCACTGCGCACCAGGTCGTCACGCGCCGCCAGCAGCATGCCGCCGATCAAGGCCAGGCCGATCAGCGACGCCGTGAGCAAACCGCTCCAGCCTGCGCTGAACACCGCCGCCCCGTCGCCACCTTGCAAACGCAGCAGAAACAACGCGCCGCCCAGCAATTGCACAGCGAACGCGGTGAACAGGAAGGTGCGCGAACCGATGCGCAGCCCGACGAACAACGTTGCCAGCCCGGCAATTGCCCAGCTGACAGCCGTGCCTTGGGTATTCAACAGCAAGGGGGCAAGCAGGTACAAAAAGCTCAAGCCCAGGCTCGCCAACACCGGCAGGCCTCTGCGTTCCCAATCCGCCGCCTGCTCAGTAGATGCCTTGCGCAGTTGATCAAAGCTGAACAGCAGCGCCGCGCCCAACAGTAGTGCGCCCAACGGTGCGCCATCCAGCAAGCTGTGCTCACCGATGCGCAGCTCACTGAGGAACGCCAGCGCCGAGCCCAGTTGCAACAACAGACCGAAGGCGCGTGCCAGCGGTCGCTGTTGACGCAAACCGAGCCAGAAGATCCCGGCGCCCTCCACGGCCCAGGCGGCAGCGGTCCAGCGCGCATCGAGGCCCAGCGGGATCGCCAGGCTGGCGAAAATCACGCCCAGGGCCAGGCACGTCTCCGCCAGCAACAAGGCGCGGCCGCCGCTCAACAGTCGCGCCAACCCCATATAAATAATGCCCAGGCCGAGGGCGCTGAACGCCGCTGCGAACTCCAGGTGCTGCACCAGCGCAAACTGCAAGCCAAAGCCCACCAGCGGCGGGCCGAACAGCATGCTGCCGTCGACATAATCCCCCTTGGCCGCCGACCAGCGCAGCAACGCATCACGGCTGTCATCCTCGGGCGCGTCGCGCATCTCCAGCAATTTGCGCCGGGCGAACAACAGGCCGATGGCCAGGTACATCAGGAAAAACAGGATCAGGAACGGCTCGGTGCTCCACAGCAGCTCCGGCGTGTAGGAACGCATGCCCCACGCAAAACCGATACCAAAGGTGCCGACAAAACCGATCAGGTTGAGCAGGCGCCAGGCCTTGAACCAGGCGATGGCGAGGATGCCCGCATTGAGCAGGGCAAAATAGCTGAACAGCGCCACATGGTTGCCAGCGCCGGTGGACGTCAGGATTGGCGCGGCAAACCCACCCAGCGCCGCCGCGCAGGCCAGGCCCAGCGCATCCTGGGTAATCGCCAGGATCGCCGAGAACACGGTGACGGCCACCAACAGGCCGAGTGCGGCACTGGGGTCGATCAACGGGTGCAAGCGCATCGCGGCAAACACCGTGAGGTACAGCACGGCAATCCCGGTGCCCTGCAGCATCAACCCGTAGTTGCTGTTGCGCAGCCGCAACCACCAGCCCAGGCCCAACAGGCCCAACGCAGCCGCCGCCACACCGGCATAACGCAGCTCGATCGGCACCACCATGCCTTCGGTGGCGTAACGCAGCAGGAATGCCAGGCCGAGGAACAGCAGCACCACGCCGACGCGCAGCACGGTATTGCCGCCAAACAGCCAATTGCGTGCGCCGCTGAGGGCGCGCTCGATGAGGTTGGGGCCACGCGGGATGGCAGGCTCTTCAGGGGACGGCGACGGAACCGGAGCCCAAACATCATCGGGCAGCGGCTGGCTCGGTTCGGCGACCATGGCCACGGGTGTCAGCTCGACGGGTAACTCCCAAACCAGCTCGGGCGCTTCGACGACAGGTGCGGGCTCGACAATGGCGGGCTCGACAAAAACACTGGCAGCTGCGGGGGTGGGCACTTCCAATTGCCGCAGGCGCTCACCCAGCGCTATCAGCGACTTCTGCGTGGTTTCCAACTGACGCGCCTGTTGGTCCGCCTGGGCCGACAGCTTCGCCAGGCGGATCGCCTGGCCAATGCCCAGTCCCAACAGCGCACCGATGCCCGCATCGCTGAACGACTCATCGAGCGTCCAGCCGAGCACCAGGCCAATCAGCATGAAAATCCATTGCATGGTCGATATTCCCTAGGCAAACCGGCGCCCAGTATATCGACGCGCGCCCAATGTGGGAGGGGGCTTGCCCCCGATAGCGGTGTACCAGTCGACATATCTGCAAACTGACAGGCTGCTATCGGGGGCAAGCCCCCTCCCACATTTTTGGATCAGCAATGTTTAGTCGAGGGCTTTCCAGATCTCGGTCGCGTACTCCCTGATGGTCCGGTCCGAGCTGAACCAACCCATCCGCGCCGTATTCAGCACCGCCGAACGCCACCACGCCTTGGAATCATGCCAATGCGCCTCGACCCGTGCCTGGGCGTCCCAGTACGAATCGAAGTCGGCGCATACCAGGAAACGGTCGTAATCGACCAACCCGTCGATCAACCCCACATAGCGGCCCGGATCATCCGGCGAAAACACCCCGCCCCGGATCGCTTGCAGCACATCGTTCAATCGATGGGAGGCGGCGATGTCCGGCCCGGCATTGAACTCCCCGGCGTGCTTGCGGGCTTCCACCTGTTGCGCGCTGAGGCCAAAGATAAACATGTGCTCGGCACCCACGCGCTCATGCATCTCCACGTTGGCGCCGTCCATGGTGCCGATGGTCAGCGCGCCGTTGAGGCCGAACTTCATGTTGCTGGTGCCTGAGGCTTCGAAGCCGGCGGTGGAAATCTGCTCCGACAAGTCCGCCGCCGGAATGATGCTTTCCGCCAGGCTGACGTTGTAGTTGGGCAGGAACACCACTTTGAGCAGGCCGCGCACGGTCGGGTCGTTGTTGACGGTGCGGGCGATGTCGTTGGTCAGTTTGATGATCAACTTGGCCTGGTGGTAACTGGCTGCCGCCTTGCCCGCGAAGATCTTCACGCGCGGCACCCAGTCGGTGCCCGGTTCGGCACGGATCGCCTGGTACAGCGCCACGGTATGCAGCAGGTTGAGCAGTTGGCGCTTGTATTCGTGGATACGCTTGACCTGCACGTCGAACATCGCCGCCGGGTTGACCGCAATGCCCAGCCGCTCGTGGATGATGTCGGCCAGTGCACGTTTACTGTGCAAACGTTGTTCGGCAAACGCCTTGCGGAAGGTCTGTTTCTCGGCAAACGGCTCCAGCTCTACCAATCGCTGCTCGGGCTTGTCGAGAATGTCCGGGCCGAGCGCCTCCACCAACATGGAAGTGAGCTTGGGGTTGGCCTGGTACAACCAGCGGCGGAAGGTGATGCCGTTGGTTTTGTTGTTGATGCGCTCCGGGTACAGCTTGTGCAGTTCGGAGAACACCGTGCTGCGCATCAGTTGGGTGTGCAAGCCGGATACACCATTGACGCTGTGGGAGCCGAGGAACGCCAGGTTACCCATGCGCACACGGCGGCCGTTGTCTTCTTCGATCAGTGAGACGGCGCGCAGCACATCGAAATCGTGGATGCCTTTGGCGCGCAGCGAATCGATGTGCTGGGCGTTGATCAGATAAATGATCTGCATGTGCCGGGGCAGCATGCGCTCCATCAGACCTACAGGCCAGGTTTCCAATGCTTCAGGCAACAGCGTGTGGTTGGTGTAGGAAAGGGTTTCAACAGTGACGTCCCAAGCCGCCTCCCACGGAATGTCGTGCAAATCCACCAACTGGCGCATCAACTCGGCCACGGCGATGGACGGGTGAGTGTCGTTGAGCTGGATCGCCGCGTGCTCGCCCAGGCTCAGCACCGAGCCGTGCATGTTCTTGTGACGGCGCAGCAAGTCCTGCAACGAGGCGGAGACGAAGAAGTATTCCTGGCGCAGGCGCAGTTCCTGCCCCGCTTCGGTGCTGTCGGCCGGGTAGAGCACCCGGGAGATGCTTTCGGCACGAGCCACCTCGGCGACGGCGCCCAGGTGGTCGCCGGCGTTGAAGCGCTCCAGGTGCAGGTCTTCCACGGCACGGGCGCGCCACAGGCGCAGGGTGTTGACGCTGGCGCCACGCCAGCCGACCACCGGAGTATCATAGGCCACGGCCCGCACGGTTTCGTTGGGCGACCACACCTGGATCATCTTGCCGGAGGCGTCCGCCAGGGTTTCGACGCTGCCGCCAAAGCCGATCGGGTAAATCACTTCGGCCCGCTCGAACTCCCACGGGTTGCCGAAATCCAGCCAGCGCTCGGTCTGCTCTTGCTGCCAGCCATCGACTATCGCCTGGCGGAACAAGCCATGCTCATAACGAATGCCATAACCATGGCCGGCAATGCCCAGGGTCGACATGCTTTCCATGAAGCACGCGGCCAGGCGGCCCAGGCCACCGTTGCCGAGCGCCGCGTCGGGCTCCAGCAGGCGGATGCGCTCCAGGTCTACACCCAGCTCGGACAGCGCTTCGCGCGCAATCTCCAGCACGCCGAGGTTGCTCAGGCTGTCGTAGAGCAGGCGGCCGATCAGGAACTCCAGGGAGAGGTAGTAAACGCGTTTCTGGCCTTTGCGGTAGATACGCCGCGTATGGTTCATCCAGTGGTCGACCATCTGGTCGCGGGCGGCCAGGGCAATGGCTTCGAACCAGTCATGGTCGAAGGCGTGATCCGGGTCCTTGCCCACCGCGTAGGTGAGTTTGGTCAAGACGGCATCGCGGAATGCGGCTACCTCTGCTTCTCGTGCAAGTGGTTCCTGAGACATCAATTGCGACCTCGGGCGAGATAGAAGGAGTTGCTAGAGCCTAGACGGTCTGACAGACGGTAGACGCGCTGGTTCGGCAGTTTTTTAACTCATTCATCGTTGCGTGAATTAGATGCAGGGGTCGTGCCCGATCAGCCTTTGAGCTGAAACCCAGAAAATATTGTTCAAAAAATCACCAATCCCGGTATGATCGCGCGCCCGGACACAGCCCCACCTTTTGGAACCCTGATGAAGCCTCAATTGATCGCCGCCGCGGAACTCGACCGTCTTGAAACGTGGCAGAAATATTCCGCGCATATGTGCGGTGGTTGCGTGTCCAGCTGCTGCACGCTGCCGGTCGAAGTGAAGATCAAGGACCTGATCCGCATTGGCATCGTCGATGAATTCGAGCGTGGCGACCCGCCGAAGAGCATCGCCAAGCGCTTGCAGAAGGAAGGCATCGTCGAGCGCTTCAATTCCAAATCCGAGATTTTTACCTTGCAGCGCATGAGCAACAACGACTGCCTGTACCTGGATCGTAAGACGCGCTTCTGCACTATTTATGACAAGCGCCCGGACACCTGCCGCAACCACCCGAAAATCGGGCCGCGTCCGGGGTATTGCGCGTACAAGCCGAAGGAAGTGGTGCGCGAGACCAAGTTCAAGACCCTCGACAAGTTCTGATCAACCGCCCGATCGTTCCCACGCTCTGCGTGGGAATGCAGCCCAGGACGCTCCGCGTCCGCCGGTAAAAGCGGTACGCAGAGCGTCCCAAGAGGCATTCCCACGCAGAGCGTGGGAACGATCAGGCAAAAAAAAACGCCCCCGGTCTTTCGACCGGGGGCGTTTTTCATTCAGCCTGAGTTAACTCAGTTCTTGGCTTTCTTGGCAGCGCGGGTACGCTCGCCTTCGTCCAGGATCTTCTTACGCAGGCGGATCGACTTAGGCGTGACTTCGCACAGCTCGTCGTCCTGGATGAATTCCAGGGCCTGTTCCAGGGTGAAGCGAACAGGTGGAACCAGAGCGATGGTTTCGTCTTTGCCCGAAGCACGCATGTTGTCGAGCTTCTTGCCTTTGGTTGGGTTGACGCCCATGTCGTTGTCACGGCTGTTCAGACCAACGATCTGACCGTTGTAGATCTCTTGACCGTGTTCAACGAACAGCTTGCCACGCGCCTGGAGGGTTTCCAGGGAGTAGGTCAGTGCCTTGCCGGTTTCTACCGATACCAGAACACCGTTCTGACGGCCGGACATGTCGCCGGACTTCATGGTGTCGTAGCGATCGAAGATCGAGGTCAGGATGCCAGCACCGTTGGTCAGGGTCAGGAACTGGTTACGGAAACCGATCAGACCGCGAGCAGGGATGTTGTATTCCAGACGCACACGGCCTTTGCCATCCGGCACCATGTTGGTCAGGTCGCCTTTACGCAGGCCCATCTCTTCCATGACCTTGCCCTGGGATTCTTCAGGGGTGTCGATGGTGACGTTTTCGAACGGTTCCTGCTTCACGCCGTCAACCTGACGGATGATCACTTCAGGACGACCAACACCCATTTCGAAGCCTTCGCGACGCATGGTTTCGATCAGTACCGAGAGGTGCAGTTCACCACGGCCGGATACCTTGAACTTGTCAGCCGAGTCGCCTTCTTCAACGCGCAGTGCAACGTTGTACAGCAGCTCTTTGTCCAGACGTTCCTTGATGTTACGGGAAGTCACGAACTTGCCTTCTTTACCGCAGAAAGGCGAGTCGTTTACCTGGAAGGTCATGGAAACGGTTGGCTCGTCAACGGTCAGAGGCTTCATCGCCTCGACGTTGTCCGGCTGGCACAGGGTGTCGGAGATGAACAGCGAGTCCATACCGCTCACGCACACGATGTCGCCAGCGAAAGCTTCTTCAACGTCGATACGGTGCAGACCGTGGTGACCCATCAGCTTCAGGATACGACCGTTACGCTTCTTGCCGTCGGCGCCGATAGCAACAACCGGGGTGTTCGGCTTGACGCTACCACGAGCGATACGGCCAACGCCGATAACACCCAGGAAGCTGTTGTAGTCCAGTGCCGAGATTTGCATCTGGAACGGGCCTTCACGGTCTACTTTCGGCGCAGGTACGTTGTCGACGATCGACTGGTACAGCGGGGTCATGTCTTCAGCCATGTCGGTGTGTTCCAGACCGGCAATGCCGTTCAGGGCCGAGGCGTAGACGACTTTGAAGTCCAGCTGTTCTTCGGTGGCACCCAGGTTGTCGAACAGGTCGAAGATCTGGTCCAGAACCCAGTCCGGACGCGCGCCTGGACGGTCAACCTTGTTGATGCACACGATCGGACGCAGGCCGGCTTCGAAGGCCTTCTTGGTCACGAAACGGGTTTGCGGCATAGGGCCGTCTTGAGCGTCAACCAGCAGCAGAACGGAGTCAACCATCGACATTACGCGTTCTACTTCGCCGCCGAAGTCGGCGTGGCCCGGGGTGTCCACGATGTTGATGTGGTAGCCGTTCCAGTTGATAGCGGTGTTTTTCGCCAGGATGGTAATGCCGCGCTCTTTTTCCTGGTCGTTGGAGTCCATCACGCGCTCGTCGTTGAGCTCGTTGCGCTCCAGGGTGCCGGATTGACGCAGGAGTTTGTCTACCAGGGTGGTTTTACCATGGTCAACGTGAGCAATGATGGCGATGTTACGTAGATTTTCGATCACTTGTGTATCTCGATCAGAGGATTCGGTGTGCTGACAGGTCGTGGCAGCGATTAACAGTAGAGTCAGGCCTTGCCGTTACAGCTTGACGGCAGAGTCGGGGGGCCGGTGACGCAGGCCACAGGCAAACAGCCCCGGGCTCTTAGCTCGGTCGATAAACGCGCACATTGGCATGCCCCTCACTGAGCAAATGGTGGGCATGCAGGCGACTCATCACGCCTTTGTCGCAATACAGCAGGTACTGACGGCTGTTATCCAGTTCCTTGAAACGCGCGTTCAATGCATAGAACGGCAACGTTTGTACGTCGATGCCGGCGATTTCCAGCGGCTCATCCTCAGCGGCGTCCGGGTGACGGATGTCGATGACGATCTGGCCGGCCAGGGCTTCGCTGACTTCTTCGATCTTCACATCCTGGCCCAGTTCGTCGATCACGCGATCGATCGGGACCAGCTTGGCGTTCTCGAGCGCACGCTCCAGAATCGCCATGTCGAATTCTTTCTCTTCATGCTCCACGCGGTGACGCTTGGCGTGGGTCTTGGGGTTCACCGAAATGACCCCGCAGTACTCAGGCATGTGCTTGGCGAAGTCGGCGGTGCCGATTTCTTCTGCCAGGTCGATGATGTCCTGCTTGTGGCTGGCGATCAGTGGGCGCAGTACCAGCTTCTCGGTAACGCAATCGATAATCGACAGGTTCGGCAGCGTCTGGCTCGATACCTGGGAGATCGCTTCACCGGTGACCAGCGCGTCGATCTGCAATTGGTCGGCGATCCGCGAGGCAGCGCGCAACATCATACGCTTCAATACCACGCCCATATGACCGTTATCGACTTTGCCGAGAATTTCGCCCAGCACTTCCTCGAACGGTACGCTCACAAATAGCACGCGCTGGGAGCTGCCGTACTTCTTCCAGATAAAGTGCGCAACTTCCATCACGCCCAATTCGTGTGCACGCCCGCCCAGATTAAAGAAGCAGAAGTGGCTCATCAGGCCGCGACGCATGATCTGGTAAGCGGCAACCGTGGAATCGAAACCGCCAGACATCAAGACCAGGGTCTGTTCCAGGGCGCCCAGCGGGTAGCCGCCGATGCTGTTGTGCTGGCTGTGGATCACAAACAACCGTTGGTCGCGAATTTCCATGCGCACTTCAATTTGCGGCGCTTTCAGGGAAATTCCGGCGGCGCCGCACTCGCGACGCAGCTTGCTGCCGACGTATTTCTCGACGTCCATGGAGCTGAAAGTGTGCTTGCCGGCCCGCTTGCAACGCACCGAAAAGATCTTGCCTTCAAGCTCACTGCCGTAGTGCTGCTTGCACTTCTCGGTGATGTCGTCGAAGTCGCCCAGCGGGTACTCATCCACCTGCAGGAAATGCGCGATGCCCGGCATGCAACTCAGGCGCTCGGTCATGTCCTTCAAGGCTTTAGGCTCGGTGACACGGGTTTCCAGCTCGAGGTTGTCCCACACGCCGTTCACCACCACAGCCGGGTCCAGATCGCGGAGCACGGCACGGATGTTCTTGGCCAACTGACGGATGAAACGCGTCCGTACCGGTCGGCTTTTGATGGTGATCTCGGGGAAGACTTTAACGATTAATTTCATGGAAACAGCGCGCGCCGGGCCTGCTGAAAAAGGGGGGCGCGGATTATAGCGGAAATCGCTCAAGGTTTAACCAGTTAATATGCATCGCAAGCGCAACGCACTAAAGAGGTGCATTTACGCGTCTTCGCGCTACATTGCGGTGCGCTATTTTTGGGCTTTTGTCGCAATGCACCTTTATAGGGGCGTTTTTGGAGCAGAAAACCCATGTTGGCGCACTGGCATGCATTTTGCTCTCTTGTGAGGCAGGTTGCCATGGCGGAGTATCCGCGCCGGCATCACCCACATTCTAAGGGCTAACTCCACTACCCCAGCCCGAAGCCACCCGGAGGACACTATGTCGAAGTCGGTTCAACTCATCAAAGATCATGACGTTAAATGGATTGATCTGCGCTTCACGGACACCAAAGGCACTCAGCACCACGTGACCATGCCGGCTCGCGACGCGCTGGATGAAGCTTTCTTCGAAGAAGGCAAAATGTTCGACGGTTCCTCCATCGCTGGCTGGAAAGGCATCG
Source organism: Pseudomonas azotoformans (assembly GCF_900103345.1). Taxonomy (NCBI): domain Bacteria; kingdom Pseudomonadati; phylum Pseudomonadota; class Gammaproteobacteria; order Pseudomonadales; family Pseudomonadaceae; genus Pseudomonas; species Pseudomonas azotoformans. The sequence goes on along the minus strand of NZ_LT629702.1, from coordinate 5,134,583 downwards.
AAGCCTCCGACATGATCCTGATGCCGGACGACAGCACTGCCGTACTCGACCCGTTCACCGAAGAGCCAACCCTGATCCTGGTCTGCGACGTGATCGAGCCTTCGACCATGCAAGGCTACGACCGCGACCCACGTGCGATCGCCAAGCGTGCCGAGGAATACCTGAAGTCCACCGGTATCGGTGACACCGTATTCGTAGGCCCAGAGCCAGAATTCTTCATCTTCGACCAGGTCAAGTTCAAGTCCGACATCTCCGGCTCCATGTTCAAGATCTACTCCGAACAAGGCTCCTGGATGTCCGACCAGGACGTTGAAGGCGGCAACCATGGCCACCGTCCAGGTATCAAAGGGGGCTACTTCCCAGTTCCGCCGTTCGACCACGACCACGAAATCCGTACCTCCATGTGCAACGCCATGGAAGACATGGGCCTGGTCATCGAAGTGCACCACCACGAAGTGGCCACTGCCGGCCAGAACGAAATCGGTGTGAAGTTCAACACCCTGGTGGCCAAGGCTGACGAAGTACAGACCCTGAAGTACTGCGTACACAACACTGCCGTTGCTTACGGCCGTACCGCTACCTTCATGCCTAAGCCTCTGTACGGCGATAACGGTTCGGGTATGCACGTTCACCTGTCCATCGCCAAAGATGGCAAGAACACCTTCGCTGGCGAAGGTTATGCCGGCCTGTCCGACACCGCCCTGTACTTCATCGGCGGTATCATCAAGCACGGTAAGGCCCTGAACGGCTTCACCAACCCGTCGACCAACTCCTACAAGCGTCTGGTCCCAGGTTTCGAAGCACCGGTAATGCTGGCCTACTCCGCTCGCAACCGTTCCGCGTCGATCCGTATTCCTTACGTGTCCAGCCCTCGCGCTCGCCGTATCGAAGCGCGCTTCCCGGATCCAGCAGCCAACCCGTACCTGGCCTTCGCTGCCCTGGTCATGGCCGGCCTGGACGGTATCCAGAACAAGATCCACCCTGGCGACGCCGCCGACAAAAACTTGTACGACCTGCCGCCTGAAGAGGCCAAAGAGATCCCACAAGTGTGCGGCAGCCTGAAAGAAGCCCTGGAAGAGCTGGACAAGGGCCGTGCGTTCCTGACCAAAGGCGGCGTGTTCAGCGACGACTTCATCGACGCTTACATCGAGCTGAAAAGCGCTGAAGAAATCAAGGTTCGCACCTTCGTACACCCACTGGAATACGAGCTGTACTACAGCTGCTGATCCGGTAGCGCGGCTTAACGCAGCGCGCTGAAAAAGACCTCCTTCGGGAGGTCTTTTTTTGCCTGGGATTTGGCTGGCCGGCGGATTCTCGCGTAACTATGAGGTAGCCTCTGACTGACGCTGCTTTAGACCTGCAAACCCAATCAAAAAGGTGGGAGGGGGCTTGCCCCCGATTGCAGTGTGCCAGCCAGCCCATCTGGCACTGACACTCCACCATCGGGGGCAAGCCCCCTCCCACAAGGAGATCTTCGTTGAAACATAGACTCGTGTTCGCCCTGTTGTTCGCCAGTGCCAGTGCCAGTGCTGCGCCGCCCACCCTGGAGCCGCTGCTCAACAGCATCGCCGAACGCCTGGAGATCGCCGACCAGGTCGCCCTGAGCAAATGGGACAGCAAAAAGCCGGTAGAAGATAAAAAACGCGAACAAGAGGTGATTGCCAGCGTCGTCGCCCAGGCGCCGAGCTACAAGCTGGACCCGGCCGCCGCCGAGCAGTTTTTCTCGGCGCAGATCGAGGCCAATAAGCTGGTGCAGTACACCCATCTGTCCGACTGGCAGTTCCAGGGCAAGGCACCCGACGACCCGCGCCCGGATCTGGTCAAGCAGATTCGCCCCCAACTGGATGAACTGCAAAAACGCCTGCTGCAGCAACTGGCTGACTTTACCCCGCAGCGCACCGACCCGAAGTGCTCGCAGTGGGTGGCCGAGGCCGTGCATGAGCCCCTGAACGATCCGTTGCGCCAACTGGCAATGATCCGCGCCACCGCCGAACTGTGCATCTACAAAGGTTAAAGCCTGCAAACCCAATTAAAACTGTGGGAGCGGGCTTGCTCGCGAAGGCGGAGTGTCAGTCACCTGATGCATTAACTGAAACACCGCCTTCGCGAGCAAGCCCGCTCCCACAGTTGGACGGAGTGCATTCAGTTGCGCCTTCGTCGCCTTCCTGAACAACCTTCACAAATCCGCACTATATTGGTGCGACTGGCTGCACCCTTCCCACCTGTCCAGCCCATTTTGGTTCGAAACTTCCCGAGCAAGCTGGCAGAACGCCACAGTTTCGCGCCTTAAACCCCCATTTCAGGGCTTGCACGCTTCTTTTCGGAGCCTTGGTTTGGTTTTTGCATTTTCCTTGTATCAGCGTGTGCCTCAAGCCCGCGCCTTGCTCCAAAAGAGGTCCTGATGACCATCAGCGATGCACTGCACCGTTTGCTACTCGACAACCTGACCACCGCGACCATCCTGCTCAATGACGACTTGCGTCTTGAGTACATGAACCCGGCGGCGGAGATGCTCCTGGCCATCAGCGGCCAGCGCAGCCATGGGCAGTTCATCAGCGAATTGTTCACCGAGTCGGCCGAAGCCTTGAGTTCGTTGCGCCAGGCGGTGGAGCAGGCGCACCCGTTCACCAAACGCGAAGCGATGCTCACCGCCCTCACCGGCCAGACGCTGACCGTCGACTATGCCGTGACCCCCATCCTGAGCAACGGCGCGACCTTGCTGCTGCTGGAAGTGCATCCGCGTGATCGCCTGCTGCGCATCACCAAGGAAGAAGCGCAACTGTCCAAACAGGAAACCAGCAAGATGCTGGTACGCGGCCTGGCCCATGAGATCAAGAACCCGCTCGGCGGTATTCGCGGCGCGGCGCAATTGCTGGCCCGCGAACTGCCAGAGGAACACCTCAAGGACTACACCAACGTCATCATTGAAGAGGCCGACCGCCTGCGTAACCTGGTGGACCGCATGCTCGGCTCCAACAAGCTGCCGTCCCTGGCGATGACCAACGTCCACGAAGTGCTGGAGCGCGTCTGCCAACTGGTCGAGGCCGAAAGCCAGGGCTGCATCACCTTGGTGCGTGACTACGACCCGAGCATCCCTGACGTTCTGATCGACCGCGAACAGATGATCCAGGCGGTGCTCAACATCGTGCGCAACGCGATGCAGGCCATCAGCAGCCAGAATGAGCTGCGCCTGGGTCGCATCAGCCTGCGCACCCGCGCCCTGCGCCAGTTCACCATCGGCCACGTGCGGCACCGCCTGGTGACCAAGGTCGAAATCATCGACAACGGCCCGGGGATTCCTGCGGAACTCCAGGAAACCATTTTCTTTCCCATGGTCAGTGGCCGCCCGGACGGTACCGGGCTGGGCCTGGCCATTACCCAGAACATCATCAGCCAGCACCAGGGTCTGATCGAATGTGAGAGCCATCCCGGCCACACCACCTTCTCGATCTTCCTGCCCCTGGAACAAGGAGCCCCATCGACATGAGCCGTAGTGAAACTGTCTGGATCGTCGATGACGACCGTTCTATCCGCTGGGTCCTCGAGAAAGCCTTGCAACAGGAAGGCATGACCACCCAGAGCTTCGACAGCGCCGACGGGGTGATGAGCCGCCTGGCGCGCCAGCAGCCCGACGTGATCATCTCCGACATCCGCATGCCCGGCGCCAGTGGCCTGGACTTGCTGGCGCGGATTCGCGAGCAGCACCCGCGCCTGCCGGTGATCATCATGACCGCGCACTCGGACCTGGACAGCGCTGTCGCGTCCTACCAAGGCGGCGCCTTTGAGTACCTGCCCAAGCCGTTCGACGTGGACGAGGCGGTGGCGCTGGTCAAGCGCGCCAACCAGCACGCCCAGGAACAGCAGAACCAGGAAGCCCCACCGGCCCTGACCCGCACCCCGGAAATCATCGGCGAAGCGCCGGCGATGCAGGAAGTGTTTCGCGCCATCGGGCGTTTGAGCCACTCCAACATCACCGTGCTGATCAACGGCGAATCCGGCACTGGTAAAGAGCTTGTCGCCCACGCGCTGCACCGTCACAGCCCGCGGGCGGCTTCGCCGTTCATCGCGCTGAACATGGCGGCGATTCCCAAGGACTTGATGGAGTCCGAGCTGTTCGGCCATGAAAAAGGCGCGTTCACTGGCGCCGCCAACCTGCGTCGCGGGCGCTTTGAACAGGCTGACGGCGGTACGCTGTTCCTCGATGAAATCGGCGACATGCCGGCCGACACCCAGACCCGCCTGCTACGGGTACTGGCTGACGGTGAGTTCTATCGGGTTGGCGGGCACACGCCGGTCAAGGTCGACGTACGCATCATCGCGGCAACCCACCAGAACCTGGAAACCCTGGTCCACGCCGGCAAGTTCCGTGAGGACTTGTTCCACCGCCTCAACGTGATCCGTATCCACATTCCACGCATGTCGGACCGTCGCGAAGACATCCCGACCCTCGCCCGCCACTTCCTGAGCCGCGCCGCCCAGGAGCTGGCCGTCGAGCCGAAGCTGCTGAAAAGCGAAACCGAGGAATACCTGAAGAACCTGCCGTGGCCGGGCAACGTTCGCCAGCTGGAGAACACCTGCCGCTGGATCACCGTGATGGCGTCCGGGCGCGAAGTGCATATCAGCGACCTGCCGCCGGAGCTGTTGAGCCTGCCGCAGGACTCTGCACCCGTGACCAACTGGGAACAGGCGCTGCGCCAGTGGGCCGACCAGGCCCTGGCACGCGGCCAGTCGAGCCTGCTGGACAGCGCCGTGCCGGCCTTTGAGCGGATCATGATCGAGACTGCCTTGAAGCACACCGCCGGTCGCCGCCGCGATGCCGCCGTGTTGCTGGGTTGGGGGCGTAATACCTTGACCCGCAAGATCAAGGAATTGGGGATGAAGGTTGATGGTGGGGATGATGACGAGGGCGACGACGCCTAATTCTCAGACCCACTGAAAATCCCATGTGGGAGCGGGCTTGCTCGCGAATACGGTGTATCAGGCACAGATGTTCTGTCTGACCCACCGCTTTCGCGAGCAAGCCCGCTCCCACATTTGGATCTCCATAAATTTCGCGATTGTGCACCTCTTGAATGCACCATGAACCGGCATCGGGCACCGACTCAAGGCCTGGAATATCGGTCTGATTGAAAACTCTTCGAAGCCAATAAACACCAAAGCCCCGTATTCCGGGGCTTTGCGCTTTCTGTAAAAAGTTTTTTGCACAACCTGGCCACTCTGGCACGCGCCCTGCAATAACCCCTGTACTACCCAGTTTCGGGGACCTTGGTACAGGCAGGCCGAGAATCCCCTCTTTACACCCGGGGTGCTTGATGCGAATCGCGTCGCGCTCCACACCGTTTCGGGAACCTCGGTACAGGCAGGCTGGGGATTCCCTCTTTAACACCGAAGCCTTTCGAGGCTTCACCCCGTTTTGGGAGCCCTGGTACAGGCAGGCCGGGAACTCCCTCTTTTATTCCTCTTGGAGATGGATCTCCAACCGCCAGCGGCCATCGGCCTTCTCGCCCTTCCACTCCCCACGCAACGGCCGAGCCGCCACCAGGTTCAGCAACAGGCCGCCATCGGTCTTGCGTACGCGCCAGTTCACGTCCTTGTCATTGACCTTGAGTCGCCCAGCCGCCGCCTTGCCCTGGGCGTCGAACAACAGCGCCACGGTGCCATCGATATGCTCACCGTGCAGCTTGGGTTCGCTGTTGAACCACACCACCACGCCGTCCGTTGCGGTCTCGACCTGTTGCAGTTCGACCGGGTCCGGGGTGGTCAGGCGACCGATCATCAGGCCGACCATCATGCCGACAATCGCCAAAGAACCCATGACCCTCGGCATAAGCTTCGGCCTCGGGTCCTCTTCGAGGGTAGAATGCAGCGCATCTTTGCCTTCGGAGCCGTGCATGTTTCACGTCATCCTTTTTCAACCAGAAATTCCGCCGAATACCGGCAACGTTATCAGGCTGTGCGCCAACAGTGGCTGCCACCTGCATTTGATCGAGCCCCTGGGCTTCGACATGGACGACAAGCGCCTGCGCCGCGCCGGGCTGGATTACCACGAGTACGCCACGCTCAAGCGCCACGCGGACCTGGCCAGCTGCCTGGAAAGCCTGGGGCACCCACGGCTGTTCGCGTTCACCACCAAGGGTTCGCGGCCGTTCCATGATGCCAGTTTTGCCGAGGGCGATGCCTTCCTGTTCGGCCCCGAAAGCAGGGGCCTGCCGGCCGAGGTACTCGACGCCCTGCCCGACGGCCATCGCCTGCGTTTGCCGATGCGCGAGGGCTGCCGCAGCCTGAACCTGTCCAACACCGTGGCCGTCGCCGTCTACGAAGGCTGGCGCCAGCTCGGCTTCAAGTAATACACATAACAAATGTGGGAGGGGGCTTGCCCCCGATGACGGAGTGTCAGTCGACATCTATGTGACTGATCTACCGCTATCGGGGGCAAGCCCCCTCCCACATGGGGTCCTGCACCGGGTTCGAGATTACTGAACCGTCGACGAACCTTCCTGTTGCATGCGCTGCAGCTCCTGCGCGTACAGGGCATCGAAGTTCACCGGCGCCAGCATCAGCGCTGGGAACGAGCCACGGGTAACCAGGCTGTCCAGGGTCTCACGGGCATACGGGAACAGGATGTTCGGGCAGAACGCGCCCAGGGTGTGGCTCATGGACGCTTCGTCCAGGCCCTGGATCAGGAAGATACCGGCCTGTTGCACTTCAGCGATGAAGGCCACTTCTTCGCCGTTCTTGACGGTCACGGACAGGGTCAACACCACTTCGTGGAAGTCGCTTTCCAGCGCCTTCTGGCGGGTGTTCAGGTCCAGCGCAACGCTTGGGGTCCATTCCTGGCGGAAGATGGCCGGGCTTTTCGGCGCTTCGAACGACAGGTCACGCACGTAGATGCGCTGCAGCGAGAACTGTGGAGCTGGGGCTTCTGCTGCTTCGGTGTTCTGTTGGTCAGTCATCTCAGATCCTTGTGATCTTGGGGTCTTTTAGGGTTTAAGGAGTCAGACGAGCAGCAGCGCATCGAGTTTACCGGCGCGCTCCAGGGCGAACAGGTCGTCGCAGCCACCGATGTGCCTGGCGCCGATCCAGATCTGCGGCACGGACGTGCGCCCCGCCTTCTGGGCCATTTCGGCACGCACCTGGGGTTTGCCGTCGACCTTGATCTCTTCGAAGGCAACGCCCTTTTTCTCCAGCAGGGCCTTGGCCCGCATGCAGTAAGGGCACCAATCGCTGGAATACACGACAACCTGGCTCATATCACTTCACCAGCGGCAGGTTATCGGCGCGCCAGCTGCTGATGCCACCGGACAGCTTGGCGGCGGTGAAACCGGTCTTGAGCATTTCGCGGGCGTGGGTGCCGGCGTGCTGGCCTTGGGCGTCGACCAGGATGATGGTCTTGGCCTTGTGCTTTTCCAGCTCGGCCAGGCGCGCGATCAGCTTGTCCTGCGGAATGTTCAGGGCGCCGACGATGTGGCCGGTGGCAAAATCCTTGGCCGGGCGGATGTCCACGACAACGGCCTCATCCTTGTTGACCAGCGCGGTCAGCTCCGCCGTGCTCAGGCTGCGGCCACCGCGGCTCAATTCGTGAGCGATCAACAGCGCCAGCAGGATGACGAAGGCACCCACGAGCAGATAGTGGGCAGTGGCAAATGCAATCAGGTGATCAACCATCAAGGAGGTTCCAGGGCGTTAAAATGGCGGTAAGTATACACAGCCGTCAGGGGGGGCCAACCCCCGTAAAGCGGTGACGTGGTCGGAACTTCGCTTTAAACTGCCACTCCCTTTTCAATTGTCTTCCTTTATTACCGCCACGAGAGGATCTATGACTACTACGCCTAAACCTTTGGTCCTGATAATTCTCGATGGCTTCGGACACAGTGAAAGCCACCACGACAACGCGGTATATGCGGCCAAGAAGCCCGTACTCGACCGCCTGACCGCCACCGTACCCAACGGCCTCATCTCCGGTTCGGGCATGGATGTAGGCCTGCCGGACGGCCAGATGGGCAACTCGGAAGTCGGCCACATGAACCTCGGCGCCGGACGAGTGGTGTATCAAGACTTCACCCGCGTGACCAAAGCGATCCGCGATGGCGAGTTCTTCGAGAACCCGACCATTTGCGCGGCAGTCGATAAAGCAGTGGCTGCCGGCAAGGCCGTGCACTTCATGGGCCTGCTGTCCGATGGCGGCGTCCACAGCCACCAGGACCACCTGGTCGCCATGGCCGAGCTGGCCTTCAAGCGCGGCGCCGACAAGATCTACCTGCACGCCTTCCTCGACGGCCGCGACACCCCGCCGAAAAGCGCGCAGTCGTCCATCGAACTGCTCGACACCACCTTCGCCGCCCTGGGCAAAGGCCGCATCGCCAGCCTGGTGGGTCGTTACTTCGCCATGGACCGTGACAACCGTTGGGACCGCGTCTCCCAGGCCTACAACCTGATCGTCGACGGCCAGGCCGAATTCAATGCCGCCACCGCCCAGGAAGGCCTCGAAGCTGCCTACGCCCGTGGCGAAAGCGATGAGTTCGTCAAAGCCACCACCATCGGCGAGCCGGTCAAGGTCGAAGACGGCGACGCCGTGGTGTTCATGAACTTCCGCGCCGACCGTGCCCGCGAGCTGAGCCGTGTGTTTGTCGAAGACGGCTTCAAGGAATTCGAGCGCGCCCGCCAGCCAAAAGTGCAGTACGTGGGCCTGACCCAATACGCCGCCAGCATCCCGGCCCCTGCCGCCTTTGCACCGGGCAGCCTGGACAACGTGCTGGGCGATTACCTGGCAAAAAATGGCAAGACCCAGCTGCGCATTGCCGAAACCGAAAAATACGCCCACGTGACCTTCTTCTTCTCCGGCGGCCGTGAAGAGCCGTTCCCGGGTGAAGAACGCATCCTGATCCCGTCGCCAAAGGTAGCCACCTACGACCTGCAGCCGGAAATGAGCGCGCCGGAAGTCACCGACAAGATCGTCGACGCCATCGACCACCAGCGTTACGACGTGATCGTGGTCAACTACGCCAACGGCGACATGGTGGGCCACAGCGGCAACCTGGAAGCTGCGACCAAGGCTGTGGAATGCCTGGACCTGTGCGTCGGCCGTATCGTCGACGCCCTGGAAAAAGTCGGCGGCGAAGCGCTGATCACCGCCGACCACGGCAACTGCGAGCAGATGTCCGACGAATCGACCGGCCAGGCCCATACCGCGCACACCACCGAGCCAGTGCCGTTCATCTATGTCGGCAAGCGTGATTTCAAGGTGCGTAGCGGTGGCGTGCTGGCGGATGTGGCGCCGACCATGCTGATGTTGATGGGGCTGGAGAAGCCGGTGGAGATGACCGGGACTTCGATTCTGGTCTGATTCCCAGCTTCACCGAAAAACAATGTGGGAGGGGGCTTGCCCCCGATTACGGTAGATCAGCTGACACCTATGTGGCTGACACACTGCAATCGGGGGCAAGCCCCCTCCCACATTGGATCTGCGCTGTTTGGAACATGTCTTTTTGCCATACCACTGCCACTCGGCACCTATCTTGCGCTACAGCCCGAATTGGGCGTTTTTTTTGCCGCGCTTGGCGGGCATACTAGGCCGTCCATTTCCCTGGTGTCGCCCGCCTCTATGCTTCGCGCCTTGATTACCCTTGCTCTTGTCTGCCTGCTCCAACCGGCGTTTGCCGACGAGCGCGCACAAACCCAACAACAGTTGGACGCTACGCGTCAGGACATTACCGAGCTGAAAAAACTGCTCGGCAAGCTCCAGGAAGAGAAATCCGGGGTGCAGAAAGACCTGCGCGGCACGGAAACCGAGATGGGCAAGCTGGAGAAGCAGGTCCAGGAGCTGCAAAAAGAACTAAAGAAGAGCGAGTCGGAACTGGAGCGACTCGACGCTGAGAAAAAAAAACTCCAGAGCGCACGCGTTGAACAGCAACGCCTGATCGCGATCCAGGCCCGTGCCGCCTACCAGAACGGCCGCCAGGAATACCTCAAGCTGCTGCTCAACCAGCAGAACCCCGAGAAATTCGCGCGCACCCTCACCTACTACGACTACCTGAGCAAGGCCCGGCTGGAGCAACTCAAAAGCTTCAACGAAACCTTGCGCCAGTTGGTCAATGTCGAACAGGAAATCGCCAACCAGCAATCGCAGCTGGAGGATCAGAAAAGTGCCCTCAACGCCCAACGCGACGAGCTGGACAAGGTCCGCAAGGAACGCCAACTGGCCCTGGCCAAGCTCAATGACGATGTAAAGGCGCGTGACGCCAAGCTGCAGGCCCGCGAGCAGGACCAGGCCGACCTGGCCAAAGTGCTCAAGACCATCGAAGAAACCCTGGCCCGCCAGGCACGCGAGGCTGAAGAAGCGCGGCAGAAAGCGCTGATCGCCCAGCAGGAAGCCGAAAAAAAGCGCCAGCGTGAGGCCGAACTGGCCGCCACTACGGATGCCCCGGCACCACGCAAACCGGCGCATGCAGCCCCTGGCCCACTGGTTTCCAGCGCCGGCGAGTCGTTCGGTGGGCCTTTTGCTTCAGCCCGCGGCAAACTTCCATGGCCGGTTGATGGTCGATTGCTTGCACGCTTTGGGGAAACCCGTGGCGATGACACCCGCGCCAAATGGGATGGCGTGATGATCAGCGCCTCCGCCGGCAGCCAGGTCCATGCGGTTCATGGTGGGCGCGTGGTGTTTGCCGATTGGCTGCGGGGCGCCGGTTTGTTGGTGATTCTCGACCACGGTAATGGCTATTTGAGCCTTTACGGCCACAATCAGACATTACTCAAGTCGGCAGGTGATGTTGTAAAAGCCGGTGAATCCATCTCCACTGTGGGTAACAGTGGTGGCCAGGACACCCCGGCGCTGTATTTCGCTATTCGTCAGCAGGGTCGCCCGAGCGATCCCGCACAATGGTGCCGTTCCCAAGGATAGGGCCGCATCTACATTAGGAGTTCGTTCGACATGCTGCATTTGTCCCGCCTCACATCGCTGGCCCTGACGATCGCCCTGGTGATCGGTGCGCCCCTGGCTTTCGCCGACCAGGCGGCCCCGGCGGCCCCGGCCAGCACGGCCGCGACCACCAAGGCGCCGCTGCCGCTGGACGAGCTGCGCACCTTTGCCGAGGTCATGGACCGCATCAAGGCCGCGTATGTCGAACCCGTAGACGACAAGACCCTGCTGGAAAATGCCATCAAGGGCATGCTCAGCAACCTCGACCCACACTCCGCCTATCTGGGGCCGGAAGATTTTGCCGAGCTGCAGGAAAGCACCAGCGGTGAATTCGGCGGCCTGGGCATCGAAGTCGGCTCCGAAGACGGCAACATCAAGGTGGTCTCGCCAATCGATGACACGCCGGCGTCCAAGGCCGGCATCCAGGCCGGTGACTTCATCGTCAAGATCAACGGCCAGCCGACCCGTGGCCAGACCATGACCGAAGCCGTCGACAAGATGCGCGGCAAGATCGGCCAGAAAATCACCCTGACCCTGGTGCGCGACGGCGGCAACCCGTTCGACGTAACGCTGACCCGTGCGACCATCGTGGTCAAGAGCGTGAAGAGCCAGCTGCTGGAGTCGGGCTACGGTTACATCCGCATCACCCAATTCCAGGTCAAGACCGGCGACGAAGTGGCCAAGGCCCTGGCCAAGCTGCGCAAGGACAACGGCAAGAAGCTCAGCGGTATCGTGCTCGACCTGCGCAACAACCCAGGCGGCGTGTTGCAGGCGGCGGTGGAAGTGGTCGACCACTTCATCACCAAAGGCCTGATCGTGTACACCAAGGGCCGCATCGCCAATTCCGAGCTGCGCTTCTCGGCTACCGGTAACGACCTCAGTGAAAACGTGCCATTGGCCGTGCTGATCAACGGCGGCAGCGCCTCGGCTTCCGAGATCGTCGCCGGCGCCCTGCAAGACCAGAAGCGCGGTGTGCTGATGGGCACCACCAGCTTCGGCAAAGGCTCGGTGCAAACCGTGTTGCCGCTGAACAACGAGCGTGCGCTGAAGATCACCACGGCGCTGTACTACACGCCGAATGGCCGCTCGATCCAGGCCCAGGGCATCGTGCCGGACATCGAGGTGCGCAAGGCCAAGATCACCAACGAGATCGACAGCGAGTACTACAAGGAGGCCGACCTGCAAGGCCACCTGGGCAATGGCAACGGCGGCGCCGACCAGCCCACCGGCAGCGGCAAGAAAGCCAAGCCGATGCCGCAGGACGATGACTACCAACTCGCCCAGGCGTTGAGCCTGCTCAAGGGCTTGAGCATCACGCGCAGCCGTTGATATGCGTTTTGCCCTGATCATCGCTGTGCTGTGCAGCTTGGCCGGGGTCGCCCACGCGACCCCGGTCGGCGAGCCTCAAAAAGCCTACCTGACCCTCATCATCGACGACCTCGGGCAAAACCTGCCCAGGGATCGTCGCGTGCTGGCCCTGCCCGGCCCAGTGACCACGGCGATCATGCCCGACACGCCCCACGCCGCCGAATTCGCCCGCGAAGCGCACAAGGCCGGCAAGATCGTGATCCTGCACATGCCCATGGACCCGGCCACCGGCCCGTTCGCCTGGCACCCGGAACTGCCCATCGAAGAACTCGGCAGGCGCCTGGACGCTGCCTTCAAGGCAGTGCCCTATACCGCCGGCATCAACAACCACATGGGCAGCCGCATGACCGCGCAGCCCGAAGCCATGGCCTGGTTGATGGGCGAGTTGCAACGGCGCAACAAGTTCTTTGTCGACAGCCGCACCAGCGCCAAGACGGTCGCCGCCGCAGAGGCGCAGAAAATCGACCTGGCCCACGTTTCGCGGGATGTGTTCCTGGACGACGAACGCACTGAGGCGGCGATCACCACACAGTTGCAGACTGCAATCAAGCTGGCGCACAAACAGGGTTCGGCGGTGATGATCGGTCACCCGTATCCACAGACACTGGCGGTGCTGGAACGCGAGTTGCCCAAGCTCAAGGCCCAGGGCATCGACTGGATCGATATCAAGTTGATGATCAGCGTGCGCAGCAACCAGGCCATGGCCGGACATGGCAAAAACGGCAAGTACTAGATAGCTACCGACCTGCCCACCCGGCACTCCTGAATAGTCGAGCCTCACGCTCACGCTTTCAGGACACTCCATGAACACATTCCATCCCTTGATTACAGGGCTGCTGATCAGCAGCCTTTCCAGCCTGCTTGTCGCGGCACCAAAGGACTACGGTGAAGGCCTTGCCAACGCCAGCCTGCCCAAAATGCTCACCAATGCGCAGCATCAGCACGCCCATTGGACTGGCGTCGGTCGTATTCGCAACGAAGCCCAGACTCTATGCACCGCCACGCTGCTCGACACCCGCGACGAAGCTGGCCAGTCCGGCCCGGCTTACGTGGTCACCAGCAGCCATTGCCTGCACCGCGTGAATGGCGTCGTGCAAAAAGATCTGCCGATGAAAGGCAGCATCAGTTTCAACTACTTCGACGACACCCTCGAACGCATCAAGACCTACCCGCTCAAGACCTTGAAGTGGGGCAGCAGCCAAGGCGTAGACCTTGCGATCATCGAGTTGGACGCCACGTTGTCGAGCCTGCTCAACAACGGCATAACCCCGGTAAAACTGGCCAAGGAAGTGCCCGCCGACGGCAACGACATCCTGGTACTCGCAGCTCCAGCGTGGGACACCTTGCATCTTTCCGCGTGCACCCAACAAACTTCGCGCGAACTGGTGGAGCAACCTTTCGTGTGGCGAATCACCATGAAGAACCAGTGCAAAGGCGTACGCCTTGGCAGCTTTGGCGGCCCGTTGCTGGACCGAGCGTCCAACACGCTGTTCGGTATTCTCAGCACCAGCACCGCCGGCCAGTCCGAAGAACATAAATGCCAACGTGATGCGCCCTGCGAGATCCTGGACGGCACGCCGAGCTGGCATGAAGACACCAACTACGGCAGCCCGGTGACGTTCCTCAACCGGTGTTTTGTGGCCGGTGTTCTGCAAGCGGATGTAGAACAGTGTGACCTCTTTCCTACCACCAGCATTACCTTTGAGAATCCCGAGCCTATCCAGCAGTACTACGTGAAAAAACCGGGCGTGCGCGGCAAGGACATCACCCCGACCTGGAACCTGGCGTTCAAGGTGAACACGCCGTTTTATCGCTACAAAACCACCCGCCGTGCCGCCGACTGCGAAAACCCGGCGCTGTACAGCGCACCGATTGACGCACGCGGCGCACGCATCAACGACGCCATAGGCCCGCAGACCGGGATGCAGATGCTGTGCATCATTGGGGTCGATTCCGCCGAACACCCAGCTACCAGCGGCATGATGCGCAATGCCCTGACCCTTGCGGTAGAACTGGCCAAGCCGGGCCCGGCACGCACTCCCGACCTGAGCATCCTCCTCGACCCGCACACCCTGCAGGGCTACACCCTGGCCTGGAAGTTGGCGCCGCCGTTCATGAGCCGCTACACCTACAAGTACGGCCCCGCTGCCACGACCGACTGCCTGCGCCCGGTGGATTACCTGCCCATTCCGTATCCTCCAGCCCCTGAAGAGGACGACGACGAGCCGATCGATATCGTCTACCCACTCAATGACGCGCCGCAGGGGGCAGGTGATAAGTTCGTGCGCCTGGTCAGCGTGAATCATCAGCCGGTCAAGGTCTGCACCTATGCCTTCGACCAGGCCGACCAACCGTCGACATTGCGGGTCGATTTGCTCAAACCACGCTGACCGCTAGAGGTACCGCGCCATGATTTCGTCGACACGACCGTCTTTGCGCAACTGGTCCAGCGCCGCCTGCAGCCTTGCCACCAGATCGTCCGGCACGTCTTTATTCAACGCCAGGTAGAGCTGGGCGCTGTTGAAGCGCAGCACAGTCTTGAGCCCGGTCACACCCACCTGACGTGCCAGGTAACGCCCGGCGGGGTCGCCGGTGGCCCACAGGTCGATCTGGCCATCCAGCAGCTTTTGCGCGTTGTCCTGATCGCGCAACACGACGATGGGGTTCAGGCCCTGCTTCTCCAGGGTCTGGGCGATGGCATCGCCCTTGTAGGCGCCGATCTTGTAGCGGCGCGCATGTTCGAGGTCGTCCAGTTGGATCTTGCTGTCAGCCTTGGCCAGCAGCACCCAATCGTCCGGACCGATGGGGCCGACCCATTTGAACAGCGCTTCACGGTCCGGCAGGCGCGCCATCACGAACACACCGTAGCCCGGTTTTTCCAGGGCAAGCTTGTAGATACGTTCCCAGGGGAAACGCAGGGTGAGGTTGTAGGAGATGCCCGCCCGCTTGAAGGTTTCGCGCACGATGTCCACGGCGATGCCTTCGATGTTCTCGTCCTTGGCGAAGTTCTTGCCGTTCTTTGCCATGTTGTAGGGCGGGAAGTTTTCCGTCAGCAACACCAGGGAGGCGTCGGACGGTTCTTCGGCGTGGGCCGGAGCGGTCAACAGGAGGGACGTACTGGCGAGGGCGAGCAGCAGGTGCTTGAACATGAAAGTTACCGGAATCCATGGCAAGCGCAGAGAGTGCCTCTGGCCTGCCATGCTGTCCAGCAGCGTTTAGCGCACGACGATACCGCGCGCCGCCATGTAGGCCTTGGCCTCGGGAACGGTGTATTCGCCAAAGTGGAAAATACTTGCCGCCAGCACCGCGCTGGCGTGGCCTTCGATCACACCATCGGCCAGGTGCTGCAGGTTGCCGACGCCACCGGAGGCAATCACCGGAATGCCCAGCGCATCGCTGATGGCACGGGTCACGCCCAGGTCGAAGCCGTTTTTCATGCCGTCCTGGTCCATGCTGGTCAGCAGGATTTCACCGGCACCCAGGCCTTCCATCTT
Organism: Pseudomonas azotoformans; assembly: GCF_900103345.1. NCBI lineage: Bacteria > Pseudomonadati > Pseudomonadota > Gammaproteobacteria > Pseudomonadales > Pseudomonadaceae > Pseudomonas > Pseudomonas azotoformans. The sequence continues at coordinate 5,118,806 of NZ_LT629702.1, read as the reverse complement.
CATCGCCCACTCCACCGCGTCCAGGCCGGTGGGCTTGCGACCGCCATGGGTGAAGATCTCCCAACGCGGAGTTTCGCCCGGGCCGGAGACTTTCTTGGCGTCAATGGCGACCACGATGCACTGCGAACCGAAGTGCTGCGCGGCTTCGCCGACGAACTCCGGGTTGAACACGGCTGCGGTGTTGATCGAGACCTTGTCCGCGCCGGCATTGAGCAGGTTGCGGATGTCCTGCACGGTGCGCACGCCACCGCCCACGGTCAGCGGAATGAAGACCTGGCTGGCCATGCGCTCGACGGTATGCAACGTGGTGTCGCGGCCGTCGACGCTGGCGGTGATGTCGAGGAACGTAATTTCGTCGGCACCTTGCTCATCGTAGCGACGGGCAATTTCCACCGGGTCACCCGCGTCACGGATGTTCTCGAACTTGACGCCCTTGACCACGCGACCGTTGTCGACGTCCAGGCAAGGGATGATGCGTTTGGCCAGCGCCATGGTCAGTCCTCAGCCGTTGTAGGCATCGCAGTAAGCCTGGGCTTCGGCGACGTCCAGGGTTCCTTCGTAGATCGCACGGCCGGTGATGGCGCCGATGATGCCGGGTGCCTTGGCATCCAGCAGCGACTTGATGTCGCCCAGGTTGTGGATGCCGCCGGAAGCGATCACCGGGATCTTCGTCGCGGCAGCCAGCGCAGCAGTGAACGGCACGTTGCAGCCCTGCATCATGCCGTCTTTGGCGATGTCGGTATAAACGATGGCGGAGACGCCGTCGGCTTCGAACTGCTTGGCCAGGTCGATCACCTGCACCGTGCTGATTTCAGCCCAGCCGTCGGTGGCGACGAAACCGTCTTTGGCGTCCAGGCCCACGATCACTTTGCCCGGGAAGGCGCGGCAGGCTTCGGCGACGAACGCCGGGTCTTTCACCGCCTTGGTGCCGATGATCACGTAGCTCACGCCAGCCTTGACGTAGTGCTCGATGGTTTCCAGGGAGCGGATACCGCCACCGATCTGGATCGGCAGGTTCGGGTAGCGCTTGGCGATGGCGGTGACCACTTCGCCGTTGACCGGTTGGCCTTCGAAGGCGCCGTTCAAGTCCACCAGATGCAGGCGACGGCAGCCCCCTTCCACCCATTTGGCGGCCATGCTCACCGGGTCATCGGAGAATACGGTGGAGTCTTCCATGCGGCCTTGGCGCAGACGTACGCAGGCACCGTCCTTGAGATCGATAGCGGGGATAATCAGCATCTGGCAAACCTTATTCGATATTCAGCAATGCTTGGGAAGTCAGGGCTTCTCAAGCGACCACAGGTCGCTTTCGATGCTTTCGAACCTTTCTTTAAGGAGCGTCTGCGTGTCGAAAATCGCCCTGTTGTAATAGTGCGGAGCCACTTCGGTGGTGAACAGTTCGAGGATCTCGGCGACCTCGAACGACCCCAGCTTGAGCTCGAAGCGGTCTTCCATGAAACGCTTGATCTTGAGGGTAGCCTCACTCTCCTGTTCAGGCGTGAGGTTCAAGACCGGCTGCTTCGGCTTCCGGGCCATTTACCAGCGCCCGTCCCAGGCGGCGAAGTTCTGCAGCAATTGCAGGCCATGGGTATGGCTCTTCTCCGGGTGGAACTGCACGGCAAACCGCGAGCCTTCGGCCAGCGCAGCGGCGAAGTCGACGCCGTAGTGCCCGCCACCCACCACCTGGCCCGGTTTACCGGCGGCGATGTAGTAGCTGTGCACGAAGTAGAAGCGCGCCAGGTCCGGAATGTCGTGCCACAGCGGGTGATCCACCGCCTGGCTGACCTGGTTCCAGCCCATGTGCGGGACTTTCAGGTGGGCGCCGTCTTCGTGCAGGTCTTTGCCGAAGAACTTCACTTGCCCAGGGAACAGGCCGATGCAGTCGACGCCGTCGTTCTCTTCGCTGCGGTCGAGCAAGGCTTGCATGCCCACGCAGATGCCGAGGAACGGACGGTCCTGGCTGACTTCGCGCACCAGGCTGTCAAAGCCCAGGCGGCGGATCTCGGCCATGCAGTCGCGAATCGCGCCGACGCCGGGAAACACCACCCGGTCGGCTTCGCGAATCACGTTGGCATCGCTGGTGATCAGCACCTTGCCGGCCCCTACGTGCTCGAGGGCCTTGGCCACCGAGTGCAGGTTACCCATGCCGTAATCGATAACCGCGACCGTCTGCATTACAGGACGCCCTTGGTCGAAGGCATTTGCCCGGCCATGCGCTCATCCAGCTCCACAGCCATGCGCAGGGCGCGGCCGAAAGCCTTGAACACGGTTTCGATCTGGTGGTGGGTGTTGGTGCCGCGCAGGTTGTCGATGTGCAGGCTGACAAGCGCATGGTTGACGAACCCCTGGAAGAACTCCTGGAACAGGTCGACGTCGAAGCCGCCCACGGTGGCGCGGGTGTAGGGCACGTGCATCTGCAGGCCTGGACGGCCGGAGAAGTCGATGACCACACGCGACAGCGCTTCGTCCAGCGGGACATAGGCATGGCCGTAGCGACGGATGCCTTTCTTGTCGCCGATGGCCTTGGCAAATGCCTGGCCCAACGTGATACCGACGTCTTCCACCGTGTGGTGGTCGTCGATATGCAGGTCGCCTTTGCTGACGATATCCAGGTCGATCAGCCCGTGACGGGCGATCTGGTCCAGCATGTGCTCAAGAAAAGGTACACCGATATCAAATCGGGCCTTTCCGGTGCCATCCAGGTTGATCGAGGCTTTGATCTGGGTTTCCAGAGTGTCGCGCTCGACGGACGCCTTACGTTCGGCCATCACCAGCTCCGCAAAATCATTGGGCGAAAAAGGCAGCCATTATAGGGGCGTGGGCGCTAAACAGAAACATCGAAGGGGATAAGACTGATGGAGTGTCGGGGATAGACATGTGCATACATGTGAGAACCAGCTTTTGCGGAGCTGGCTTGCCTGCGATGCAGGCACCTCGGCGTTTCAGTTGCACCGAGGTGATGCCATCGCGGGCAAGCCCGGCTCCCACAGGAACCGCGCCCACAAAATTTTTGCGGTGTTAGTGGAACAGGACTGCGGTCTTCTGCAGGGTCACCCACACACCCCACGCCAACGGAATGCCCACTACCAGCCAGGCGGCAATCGCCAACGGCACGGTACCTGGGGCTGCTTTCCACTCCAGGGAGGTGGTCGCATCCGCGCCTTTGTCATGGCCCAGTGCCTGTTCGGCAGCCAGTTCGGCGTCGGTCATGAAGTACTTGTCCGCCACCGGGCGAACCAGCAGGTTGCAGATGAAGCCCAGCACCAGCAGGCCCGCGAGGATATACAAGGTGATGTCATAGGCCGCAGCGCGTTCAACGCCGATGCTCAGCTGATACTCACGCAGGTAGTTCACCAGCACCGGGCCCAGCACGCCAGCCGCAGCCCAGGCAGTGAGCAGGCGACCGTGGATCGCGCCGACCATTTGCGTACCGAACAGGTCGGCCAGGTAGGCCGGGACGGTCGCAAAACCACCGCCGTACATCGACAGGATGATGCAGAACGCCGCCACGAACAGCGCCACGTTGCCCAGGTGCCCCAGGTTCGGGATCAGCGCGTACAGGGCAAAGCCCAGGGCGAAGAACACAAAGTAGGTGTTTTTACGGCCCAGGTAGTCGGAGAACGATGCCCAGAAGAACCGGCCACCGATGTTGAACAGGCTCAGCAGGCCAGTGAAGCCCGCCGCAATGGCGGCGATGGAGGCCAGTTGACCGGCGTCCAGCTGGCCGAATGGCACATCCACACCCAGCAACTTGCCGCCGAACACTTCCTGCAGCAGGGGCGAAGCCATGCCGAGGATGCCGATACCGGCGGAGACGTTCAGGCACAGCACCAGCCATACCAGGCGGAATTGCGGGGTTTTCCACGCCACGTTCACGTGCACGTGACGGTGGGTGATCATGGCGTTGCTGGCTTTTTTCGCCGGTGCGGTCCAGCCCTCAGGCTTCCAGCCGGTCGGCGGAACGCGGTAGGACAAGGCGCCACCGATCATGAACACGAAGTAGATCGCGGCCATCACCAGGAAGCTCTGCCACACGCCCACGCTGGTTGGCGTGGCGAAGTGGCCCATCAAAGCCGCTGCCAACGGGGCACCCACCATCGCGCCACCGCCGAAACCCATGATCGCCATGCCGGTGGCCATGCCACGCTTGTCCGGGAACCACTTGATCAGGGTCGATACAGGCGAGATGTAGCCCAAGCCCAAACCGATACCGCCGATGACGCCGGAGCCGATCCACATCAGCCAGATCTGGTGGGTATAGATCCCCAATGCCGAGATCAACAGGCCGCCACACCAGCACAATGCCGATACAACACCGGCCTTGCGCGGGCCGGCATGTTCCAGCCAGCCGCCCCAGATCGCTGCCGAGCAGCCCAGGAAGATGAAGAACAGGGTGTAGATCCAGCCCAGCATGGAGATGGGCCAGTCGCATTGGGACGAGAAGACTTGAGCGATAAAGCTCATGTCCGGCGCGCAGGCGACCGGTTTGGTGATACCCAGCGCCTTGGACAGTGGCAGCCAGAACACCGAGAACCCGTAGGCCATGCCGATGCACAGGTGGATGGCCAGGGCGGCCGGCGGAACCAGCCAGCGGTTGAAGCCGGGCTTGGCGATAATGCGTTCCTTGGACAGGAACGCAGGCTGTGCGGCAGATGAAGCCGCCGCAGTGCTAGTGCTCATTGGTGTTTCCCCCAGTTGTTAGTATGTGTCCGTCAGGCGCTCTCTCCCTCGGCCTTGCACGCAAAGCGTGGCCGTTTTGTTGAGTGAAGCTCCCTTTTAGGCGCGACGTTAAGTCGCAGAAGGCGGACGAACATGCAGAGATTAGCACCTGTGGATGACAGAAAAACCAAACTGCCATCACCTTTTTCAGGAAATCTGCTTTGTTTGACGCCAAAATCCCGTTTCACGGGCCCTGGATACAATGTAACGATCAGGGCACTGACGCAGGCCGTCGGGCGTTATACTCTGCGGCTAAATTTTGAAATCGACATACAAGGACTCGCCCATGAAAGCGTTCGGCAAAATCCTGGGTCTGGTACTTCTCGGGCTGTTGCTGATCATTGTGGCCCTGGGCTTTGCCCTGACCCACCTCTTCGATCCCAACGACTATAAAGACGAGATTCGCCAGATTGCCCGCGACAAGGCCCACATCGAGCTGACGCTCAATGGCGATATCGGCTGGAGCCTGTTCCCCTGGCTCGGCCTGGAGTTGCACGAAGCCAGCGTGGCAACCCTGACCAACCCGACCAAACCGTTCGCCGACTTGCAGATGCTCGGCCTCTCGGTACGGGTTTTGCCGCTGCTGCGTCGTGAAGTACAGATGAGCGACGTGCGTGTCGAGGGCCTCAACCTGCGCCTGAACCGCGACAAACAAGGCCACGGCGACTGGGAAGACATCGGCAAGAACGCCAATGAGCCGAGCGTCAGCGCACCCGCTGCCGTGGAACAGGCCGCCGAGCCCGAGCCGGAGAAACCTTCAAAACCTATCCGGCTGGACATCGACAGCCTGACCATCAACAACGCCCGCATCGAATACAACGACGAGCAGACCGGCAAGCAGTTCAGCGCCGAAAGCATCCAGCTGAGCGCCGGCGCCGTGCACGAAGGTGCCAGTATCCCGGTGAAACTCACTGCCTTCTTCGGCACCAACCAGCCGGTGATGCGCGTCAAGACCGAACTCAATGGCAACCTGCGCATCCAGCGTGCCCTCAAGCGTTATCAGCTGGAAGACATGAAGATCACCGGCGAAGCCACGGGCGAGCCGCTGCAAGGCAAGACTGTGACCTTCTCCACCCAGGGCCAATTGCTGGTGGACCAGGCGGCCAATATCGCCGAATGGACCAACCTGAAGCTCTCGGCCAACCAGCTGCGCGCCCTGGGCGAGCTTAAGGTCAACGACCTGGACAAGACCCCGCAGCTCAGCGGCGCGCTGTCCATTGCCCAGTTTGACCTGGCCAAGTTCCTCGACAGCGTCGGCCACCCGCTGCCGCCAATGGCCGAGGGCAGCCTGGGCAAGGTCGAACTGGTCAGCCGCCTCAAGGGCACCCCGACCAGCCTGGCACTGGAAGACCTGAACCTGAAACTCGACGGCAGCACCTTCACCGGTCGCCTGGCGGTGGACGATTTCGCCAAACAGTCCCTGCGCGTGCAGCTCAAGGGCGATACGTTCAACGCCGACAACTACCTGCCGGCCAAGTCCGAATCCGCCAAGGGCGCCAGCGCCGCACGCCAGGCCGAGGTGCAGAACAGCGAAGCCGGCGCCATGGCCGCCGGCGGCACCACGCCATTGCCCGACGCGCCGACCAAAGGCGCCTGGAGCACCGACAAGCTGCTGCCATTGACGCGCCTGCGCGCCCTGGACGTGGACGCCGACCTCGCCTTCGGCCAACTGACCCTGAGCAAATTGCCGATCCAGAATGCCGCGCTCAAGGCGTCCGGCATCAATGGCCAACTCAAGCTCGACACCTTGAGCGGCGGCCTCTACAACGGCACCTTCCAGGCCAACGGCAGCCTCGATGTGCGTCAGGATATTCCGGTGCTGGCGCTGCAAAGCCGGATCAAGCAGGTGCCGGTCGAACGCATCCTGCAAGCCCAAGGGCAGAACCCGCCGGTGAAGGGCCAGATCACCCTCGACAGCAACCTCACAGGCCGCGGCAACAGCCAGAAAGCCCTGATCGACAGCCTCAACGGCACCGCCAGCTTTGTGATCAACAACGGCGTGCTGCTCAACGCCAACCTTGAGCAACAACTGTGCACCGGCATTGCTCTGCTCAACCGCAAGACCCTGAGCAGCACGCCGCCAGGCAAGGACACGCCGTTCCAGGAGCTGAAAGGCAACCTGACCTTCCGCAACGGCGTGGCCAGCAACCCGGACCTGAAAGTGCGCATCCCGGGCCTGACCGTCAACGGTAACGGTGATGTGGACTTGCGCGTGCTGGGCATGGACTACCGCGTCGGCATCATTGTCGAGGGTGACCAGCGCGAAACGCCGGACCCTGCCTGCCAGGTCGGCTCCAACTTCCAGGGCATCGAAGTGCCGCTGCGCTGCCGTGGCCCGCTGGAACTGGGTGCCAAGGCCTGCCGCCTGGACAAGGACGGCTTGACCCAGGTCGCCATCAAGGCGGCCGGCAACAAGCTCAGCGACAAGCTGGAAGAGAAGCTCGACAAGGTGAACCCGCAGTTGAAAGATGCATTGAAGGGCCTGTTCAAGCGATGAGAAACGAGCAGTTTTCAGAGGCCGTGCTCAATTGGTACGACCGCCACGGTCGCCATGACCTGCCCTGGCAACAGGGCATCACGCCCTACCGGGTGTGGGTCTCGGAGATCATGCTGCAGCAGACCCAGGTGAGCACGGTGCTCAATTACTTCGACCGGTTCATGGCTTCATTGCCAACGGTGGAGGCCCTGGCCGCCGCGCCGGAAGATGAAGTGCTGCACCTGTGGACCGGCCTGGGTTACTACACCAGGGCGCGCAACCTGCAAAAGACCGCGAAGATTGTCGTGGCCGAGTACGGCGGCGAGTTCCCTCGCGATGTCGAAAAGCTCACCGAGCTGCCCGGTATTGGCCTGTCCACCGCCGGCGCGATTGCCAGCCTGAGCATGGGCCTGCGTGCGCCGATCCTCGATGGCAACGTCAAACGCGTGCTGGCGCGTTTTACCGCGCAGGAGGGCTACCCCGGCGAACCCAAGGTGGCCAAGCAGCTGTGGGCCACCGCTGAGCGCTTCACGCCCCACGACCGCGTCAACGCCTACACCCAGGCGATGATGGACATGGGCGCCACCCTCTGTACCCGCAGCAAACCCAGCTGCCTGCTGTGCCCGCTGGAAAAAGGCTGCGAAGCCCACATGCTCGGCCTGGAGACGCGCTACCCGATCCCCAAGCCGCGCAAGACCATCCCGCAGAAGCGCACGCTGATGCCGATGTTGGCGAATGCCGAGGGCGCGATCCTGCTTTACCGTCGCCCTTCCACCGGCCTGTGGGGCGGCCTGTGGAGTTTGCCGGAGCTGGATGACCTGCAAGACCTGGAACACCTGGCCCACCAGCACGCGCTGGAACTGGGCAACCAACAGGAACTGCCGGGGTTGATCCACACCTTCAGTCACTTCCAGCTCGCCATCGAACCCTGGTTGATCCAGGTCGAGGAAACCGCCCATCACGTGGCCGAGGCCGACTGGCTCTGGTATAACCTCGCCACCCCGCCGCGCCTGGGCCTTGCCGCCCCGGTGAAAAAACTGCTGAAGCGCGCGGCCGACGTATTGAATGCAGGAGTGTCGTCATGACCCGCACCATCATGTGCCGCAAGTACAAAGAAGAATTGCCCGGCCTGGAACGCCCTCCGTATCCGGGCGCCAAGGGCCAGGACATTTTCGAACATGTCTCCGCCAAAGCCTGGGGCGATTGGTTGAAACACCAGACCCTGCTGATCAACGAAAAACGCCTGAACATGATGAACGCCGAAGATCGCAAATACCTGGCGGGCGAGATGGACAAGTTCTTTTCCGGCGAGGAATACGCCAAGGCCGACGGCTACGTGCCGCCTGCTCAATAATTGATCAAAAACCGGGGTCAGCACGTAAGCGACGGTAATAATTAAATATTTTTCGAAAACTTGCTTGACGACCCCCTGAAAAACCCGTTTAATGCGCCCCGTTGCCCAGATAGCTCAGTCGGTAGAGCAGGGGATTGAAAATCCCCGTGTCGGCGGTTCGATTCCGTCTCTGGGCACCAAATACCGAAACCCCTGATTCCGCAAGGTCTCAGGGGTTTTCTCGTTTCAGGGCTTCAAAATTGCGCCCCTACGTCGTACCAGTGGGTGCGATACCCCCCACAAATCCTGTAGACGCTTTTCCGGCAATCACCGCCTGGGAATCGATTCGTGCTGTCCGCTCAACGGCATCATGGCCGATACAGCGGGAACGCCTCTATCAGCGGCACTATTTCCCGGCCGGTCTCTATCGCGCTTTCCGAGGGATTGCTCGACCTTGGGATATTCCTGGCATAGTGGAAGATGATGGTCTGCCCGGTAGTGCCGTCCCTGTAATACTTGAAATAGCTGATTTCGGAAAATTGCCCGTCTTTACGCAATGACGTGGGATAAAACATCATCGAATAATCGATTCCGGTTTTATTGTCGGTCAGCAGGATCGCCGGCATGTTCGGATTTTCTTGCTGGTGGAGTTGGATGGCGCGCTTGGCAAGGTCGAGGGGCTTGAAGCGGTTCATCTCGCGAGGGACGACGGTAAAGTCCAGCATTTCATTCCAGGCATCGATGCTTTCCTCTGCTGGGAAATACTCCCACAAACCCGGCTTTTGGAATTTCAAGACGAACGTCTTGCCGCCGAACACCACCGTTTTGGTGTCGGCAATTGAAGGGCTGGACATGTCAGAGGTCAGCGGCGTGGTGCAGCCGCAGAGCAGCAGAAGGAAGGCGGATAACACGAGCAATGTGGCTTTCATTTCAATCCTTGAAAAGGTGAGTCAGTGAATTTTGCGCAGGCAACAGTAGCCCAACGCATCACTGAATACTTCCTTTATCGGGAACCGCATTCACCTGGAGAAGGCCTGGCTCGCTCCGCCCATCACACGCCCCCCCAGACCAGGACGTCCGCTAACCCCGAGCACAGTTCCATTTCAGATGCTTTCCACTTATCTGAACCGAAATTTTGAGATAGTGTTGGGCCTAATCAGGCTCTTAACCGCTATTTTACGGGGCTCAGAGCATGCTTTTTTGAGATAATCCAAAACTGCCTAGAGATATTTTCCGACATGGCCGAGTTTCTTCACCACAATCTGAAGCTTTTGAACCCCTCGTTCGACTCAGGACTGGTTGACGTTCTAGGAGAGTTGGAACACCTGCGGCGCCTGCAACTCGGCGGCGACACACCGCCCGCCGTCTTCTTCCAGCTAAAAGATCTGTTCCATACGCTGGAGAGCCTGGGTTCCGCTCGCATTGAGGGCAATCACACAACACTGGCTGATTACATCGAAAGCAAAGTTGATGGAACAGCGGAAGACTCCGATCAGTTGCGAGAGATCGCAAATATCGAAAAAGCCATGGACTACGTCGAAAGCGTCGTACAACCAGGCTCAGACCTGACTGAGTTTGCCATTCGAGAGCTTCATTCAATCACGGTTCAAGGACTGCAGCGCGAAGGTGATCGTACGCCTGGCGCTTACCGCGAGGCCAGGGTGCATATCGCCCAGTCAGACCACCTGCCACCTGAGGCGGTGATGGTCCCGGGATACATGCAGGAACTGGTCGCCTTCGTGAACAAACAGGATGCGCCCAAGTACGACCTGATGAAGGTTGCGCTCGCTCATCACCGATTCGGCTGGATTCACCCCTTCGGCAACGGCAATGGCCGTGTCGTACGCCTTCTCACCTATGCACTGCTGATGAAGTACGGTTTCAACGTCAGCACAGGTGGCCGAGTACTCAATCCCACCGCAGTGTTCTGTATTGATCGAGAAAGGTATTACTCGATGCTATCCACCGCCGATACGGGCACCAAAGAAGGCCTTGAAGCCTGGTGCACCTATGTGCTGTCAGGCATAAGGGATGAACTGGAGAAAGTCAGCAGACTTACTGATTACGGATATCTGACCAAGCACATCCTCGCCCCAACTATTGCGCTGGCAAAAGAGCGCGAATGGATAACAACGCTCGAAGAGAGAATCCTCACAACCGCTGTCAATCTGAAAGTAGTCAAGTCCATTGATATAGCGAACGCCTTGCCGCAGCTATCCACACCACAAAGGACCTACCAGATAAAAAAACTGGTCGATCAGGGCATGCTGCTTCCGATCAATCCAGGGGCGCGCCAGTACACGATCGGATTCTCAAACAACTACTTGATTCGAGGCGTCATCAAATCATTGCGCGACGAAGGCTTCATCCCAGAGCAACTGGACAAGCCGTACGCTTGATTAAGCTAACCATTCACGGAGTCATCGTCGAACCCCTATCAACGCAAACACCGCGCCGCTGAATAACCGGGCGATCACTCAACGGTCGCACATACAGCCAGCTACTGATTCACTTCAGCAAAAACACCATCAGCGGGTTGTCGTTCAACCGCCCCTCGAAGCTTGGCGCCAGATGCTCCACAGGCGTTCCCTGCAACAGCGCGGTTTCCTTGCGCGCCACGATCACCCAGGCCGGGCGGGGCAAGTTGCCCAGCCGCTCAAGCTCATTGCTGCGGATAAATACGGGCTGCTCATCGTGATCCAGGTTCATCATGTAGCGCACCGCCCAGGTGTCCCGGCCGAGATTGATGAACACCAGCGGCCCCGGTTGCGTGGCACGCAGCGCCTCCACTTGGCCGACAAACTTGCGGGTATCGAACTGCATATCCTTGGACGGCTCTACCACGGTGACCAACAACACCCACTGCGCCATCAATGCGATCAGGCTGAGCCACACCAACCGCCCTACCCGATGCCAGGCAACCAGCGCCGCTACTTGCAGCACCACCAGCCCGCCAATCAGCAGCGGCAGTGAAACGTCCGGCCAGTAACCATGCTTCTGCCAGCCATGCCGACACACAAAGATCGCAACCACACACAACGCCGGTAGCGCGACGACAAGCCCTTCGTAGGAGCGGCGCACACCTGCAAGCCAGCCTTGCGCCTGGAGCAGCCCATAGGCCGCGACAGCCGCGAACATCGGCACCATGGGCAGGATGTAATAAGCGCGCTTGAAGTGCGGTATCGACAGCCCGAGCAAGATCATCAAGCCGCAGGCACCCAGCCGCGCGACCAATTGCATGTCGCCCTCAAACCGCTCGGGCCAGCGATGACGCAGGGCAATCATCGTGGCCAGCGCCAACGGCACCACCGGGAAGTAGCGGTACAGACTCAGCTGGAAATAGAAGTAGAACGGCTCGCCGGTTTCATCCAGGCGTCCGCCGACTTGCATCTTGAATACTTCATCGGCAAACGCATCGCCCCCGCTGATACGCGCCAACTTCACCAGCAGCCACCAACACACTGCCACCAGCACCAGGCCGACAACGCCGTGAATCAGCACCTGTTTCACGCGCTCGCCAGGCTTGCCCAGCGCCCAATACACACACACCACACCACAGACCTCGATCAACCCCAATGGCCCGCGTATCGCAAAACCCAGGACAAACAGCGGGAACACCGCAAGCCGCCTCCAGCGTCCGCCGCTGTGCAGCAGGTAGAAACTGCCTACACAGAGCAATGCCACCATCTGATCCAGGCAGACCGAGCGGGACTTTTCGAGCAGTTGGGTGGTGAGTAAGGTCAGCAGCACCGTGAGCAGCGCCCACGGCCGGCTTGCAGGCACCAGCAAGCGGTAGACCACCGCAACTACGCCAGCAGAAGCCAGGGCGGTCGGCAGGATATTCGCCAGATGGTTGGGTGCACCGAACAGCCGGGCAAACACATAGCTGAAGAAGGTCGCGGTGCCGGGGTAATCCGCGTAGGGCTGGCCATAGGTGGTCGGGAAAAAACTCACGCCATGGCGAAACATCTCTTGCAGGAACAGCGCCCAGCGCCCGTCAAACCCTTGGGGCTGCTGATCCCAGATGCCCAAGGTGAACAACAACAGAGCGAAGAGAAAAATCCCTGAGGATTCCAGGCGAAAACGGTTGCGGTGATCCATCGGTTGACCTGTCAGGTAAGGGGCGCCGACTTATGGTGCCGACCGCCCTGCTGAATAGCGCCTGAACAGACTGCAAGATTCCCGCGCCTACCGACCTGCGGGCCACACCCACTGCGGGATCAGCCTTACATAAATCAACTCCCCCACCAGTTCGACCAGGGTTTGCAGGATTACCGCCGTCGCCGCCAACCCGCGCACATCCTCGGGAAGGGCCAGTGCCAAGGGCAGCACCACCAACGAATTGCGCGTCGATGCGCTGAATGTCACCGCCCGCGCCGTTGCAGCAGGGAGTGCAAACAGCCGCGACGCCAGCGCCCCCATCAACGGGGCCAGCAACAGGAAGCCGATATACACCGGAATCACCGGCAACAGCAGGTTGATATCCCGCACCACTGAAGTGATTTGAGAACCGATCACCACAAACAACACCAGCGCCATCGCGGGTACGGGCAACCATGCCCAGGCGCTGCTCCACGCGTTGAAGACAGATGACCGCCGCGCCAGGGAAGTCGTGAGCACTGCCAGAATCATCGGCAGCACAATCAACAACAGGAATGCCTCGACAAATGGCCCCACCGCCACCACGACCTCAGACTGCGGCCCCAGCATCAACCCCAGGTACAACGGCAGCAGCGCCAACTGCAGCAGCAACAGCACCGGCGTCGCCGCCAGCATCAGCCGCGAATCGCCCTTGCCGATATGGGTAAACACCACCACGTAGTCGATGCAGGGCGTCAGCAACACCAGCAACGCGCCGACCAGCAAAGCCGGGCGCCCCACCAGGCTTTGGGTCAGCGCCCACACCAGCAAGGGCACCAGGATGAAGTTGGCCAGCAGCAAGGCGGACAGGAAGCGCTTGTTACCCAAGCCTTGGCGCAGGTCCAGAAACGGTATTTGCAGGAACATCGCGTACATCAGCACGGCGATGGCGGGGGTGACCAGTGCGCTGAGTTCGTGGGTGAATGAGAGTGGAAGCAGACCGAAAACGACGGCCAGCAACACAGTGACGAGGTAGATCGGAATCTGGTTGTGTTCGAGGGTATCGCGGGTCATAAGGTGGTTCTAGTCGAATCGAAAGAGCGCAAGGTTATGTATATACCGGCTCCAGGTCGAGCGACGTAAGCAGGCGATCCAATCCGTCATTTGATAAACCACCAAATGACAGCGCAAGTACTGGCAAACTGACCAACTGTTACTAAAAAAACAAGAACCGATCAGGGTCGAGAAACCAATGAATTTGAACGACGCCTCTTTGCAATTGCCTCCGGCCCCGCCTGCACGCGATCACAGCGAACCCTTCAAGGAACCCGCCGCCGACGGCCATATCCTGGGCGGCTTCACCTGGCGCCATATCAGGACCGACCCCGCACGCCCGGTGGTGATCATCAACGCCGCCACCTCCGTACGCTGCCGCCATTACTCGCGCTTCGCCGAGTACCTGTTTGCCAATGGCTTCGACGTCATTACCTACGACTACCGCGGCATTGGCGAATCCCGCAGCGGCCCGCTACGCGACTTCATCGCCACGTGGTCGGATTGGGGCGTGCTGGATTTCGAGGCGATGCTCACGCGGGCGCAACGGGAGTTCCCAGGGCAGCCCATTGACGTAGTCGGCCACAGCTTCGGCGGCTGCGCGGCTGGGCTAGGGGAGTCGGGCGCGGTTATTCGTCGGATCGTCACGGTAGGCGCGCAGTTCGCCTACTGGCGCGATTACGAAGCGAGCGGACGCTGGCGCATGTTTGCCAAATGGCATGTGGTAATGCCGCTGCTGACGGCACTGTGCGGATACTTCCCCGGCAAGCGCCTGGGCTGGCTGGAAGATACGCCAGCCGGCGTAGTGCGCGACTGGAGCACGCCGACGCCGCGGTATGAAACACGCCCCAGCGGCCGAGCGCTGGGCAACCCGCCCTTCAGCCGTGTGAAGGCGCAGATACTGGCGATCAGCATCACGGATGACCCCTTCGGCACCGTGGCGGCCATTGAGCGGTTACTGGGTTATTTTGACGGCAGCGAGCGTACGCATCTGCGCATAGCGCCGGAAGATATCGGCGAAAAACAGGTCGGACATTTCGCCTTTTTCCGCAGCGAATATCAGGACCGGTTGTGGCCGATTGCACTTTTCTGGCTAAAAAAAGCGCACTGCCCACCTGATATGCCGGGTTCGTCGTCAGTGAGCACATTTCCCTAGACAAAAGCTCTGCATTTCCTACGCAATCAACCCGGCCAGGCGAAATCTACCTGGCTGGATTAACTGAGATTCTTATCCGCCCACTGGCTTACCAAGAACCTCATGAATACGCCTACACCCCCGGCTTCTGGAAACCCGCCTATCGCCACTCTGCTCACCAATCTGGTCGAAATCATACGTGCAGCACGGCAACAGGCTCTTCGCACAATAGACACCCTTCACGTTTTAACCTGTTGGCAAATCGGTCGACATATTGTCGAATTTGAGCAACAGGGGAACGCTCGTGCAGCCTATGGCAAAAAACTGTTGCCTAGCCTGGCCAAGGAGCTAACAAGGCTTTATGGAAAAGGTTTCGACACAACCAATCTGCGGCATATGCGAGGTTTCTTTCTCGCGTTTCCAAAATACGACGCGGTGCGTCGCGAATTAAGCTGGACCCACTACCGCACCCTCTTGCGCGTGGACAGTGCTGACGCCCGTCAGTGGTAAATGAACGAATCGGCCACCCAAAACTGGACTACCCGCGCCCTGGAGCGCCAAATCGGCACGCTCTACTATGAACGCTTGCTTGCCAGCCAGGATCGTATTGCCGTTAAAAGGGAAGCTGACGACAAGCTCACTCACCTGAAACAGACACCAAGGGAATTCGTACGCGATCCGGTGCTTCTGGAGTTCCTCGGACTACCCAATGCGGGCGCCCTTCTGGAAAGCGATATCGAGCAAGCCCTGATTAAACAACTGCAACATTTTTTGCTTGAACTAGGCAAAGGATTCGCCTTTGTAGCCCGCCAGCAACGCATCAGCACGGAGAGCAAGGACTACTACCTCGATCTTGTGTTCTACAACTACCTACTCAAGTGCTTTGTGATCTTTGACATAAAGCGCGGAGAGTTGACGCACCAGGATATTGGTCAGATGGACATGTACGTGCGTATGTACGACGACCTGAAATGTGGCCCGGAAGATAGCCCCACCGTAGGAATCATTTTGTGTTCGCAAAAAGATGCTTCAGTAGTGCGCTACTCGGTACTTGAGGGCAATGAACAACTATTCGCCAGCAAGTACAAACTCGTACTGCCCAGCGAAGAAGAACTACGTGCCGAGTTGGAGCTGGTGACACAGCGTGCGCTTAACAGCGACCCGCCACAGAACCCCTTGGGATTTCTCCCAACCTGCGCTTCAATACTCCCCCCTGACTCAGAACCCTAGGACGCCAAACCCATGGCCTCGCCGAACAAGCAGCAAAATCGCGCCCACCGGGCAAAGGCCAAGGCCAAGCAGAACCGCACCCAGCGCGCCGTCGCAGTCAAACCGGATGCATTTGCCGGCGATGACAGCCGCATCGACTTGGAGTCGGTGGATTTGACGGAGATGTTCATCGAGATGCGCACCGCAGGCGAAACCAGCCAGCAGGCGTTGTGCGCGGCATTCCTGGCGCACCCGCTGTTGGCGCTGGTGCTGGAGCAGGAAGGTGAAGAGGAAGCTACTGACTTTATCCTGGCGGCACTGATCGAGTATCGGCAGTGGGCCACCGATAGCGATGATGAAGCGGCCGCGCTGGCGTGGATCGAGTCGCCGCAGTTCCAGGCCGATTACGTCGCGGCGTCCCAGGTGTTGGCCAACTCCGCAGACTGACGCGCAACCCGATAATGTGGGAGCGGGCTTGCTCGCGAATGCGGTGTATCAGCCACACATTTAGTGCCTGACACCCTGCTTTCGCGAGCAAGCCCGCTCCCACATTTGAGCTGCGGCGCCAGAAAGCACCGCGCTCCATCACATCAATTGAGTACCGCAGCACCCACTTTCTGTGCCTTGCGACGACTCGCCACAATCAGCCCCGCCGCCACTACCAGCAAGCTCAGCACGCCGGTCGCGATGATCTCGACCCGGTGCGCTTCCTGGAACAGCATGATGGTCAACGTCCCCACGATGAACACCATCACCGCGTAGGTCAGGCCAGGGAACAGCCACATTTTGAAGACGATCTTCTCGCCCGCCGCCGTGCGTTTCTGGCGCATGCGCAATTGCGACACTGCGATCACCAGGTACACCAGCAGCGCGATGGCGCCGGAGCTGGCCAGCAGGAACTCGAACACCGCCGCCGGGGCTACGTAGTTGGCGAATACCGCCAGGAACGCCGCGCCCGTGGACAACAACACCGCCCAGTAAGGCGTGCCGCTCTTGTTGGTGCGCTTGGCCACAGCCGGTGCATCGCCGCGACGGCCCAGGGAGAACAGCATGCGCGAAGCGGTGTACAGCGCCGAGTTCAAGCAGCTGGTCACGGCAACCAGTACCACCAGGTCGACGATCAGCTTGGCATTCGGGATGCCCATGCGCTCAAGTACAGTCTGGTAGGAACCTACGGCCGCCAGGGTCGGATCGTTCCATGGCACCAGGGACACCACGATGAAAATCGACAGCAGGTAGAACAAACCGATCCGCCAGATCACCGAGTTGGTGGCCTTGGTGATTTGTTGACCCGGGTTCTTCGACTCAGCGGCCGCGATGGTGACGATCTCGGTGCCCATGAAGGAAAACATGGTGGTCAGGATCGCAGCCAACACAGCGCCCATGCCGTTGGGCATAAAGCCTTGGGTGTCGAACAGGTGCGAAACGCCGCTGACCTGGCTGGTCGGCAGGAAACCGAAGATCGCCGCCAAGCCGAGGATCACGAAGCCTACGATCGCCACGACCTTGATCAACGCGAACCAGAACTCGAACTCGCCGTAGTTCTTCACGCTGAACAGGTTGGTCGCCGTCAGCAGCAAGGTGATGATCAGGGTAAAGGCCCAGATGGCCACATCCGGGAACCAGGCATGCAGGATGGTCGCGGCGGCGTTGGCTTCCAAAGGAATCACCAACACCCAGAACCACCAGTACAACCAGCCGATGGTAAAGCCGGCCCAATGGCCAATCGCACGGTCGGCATAAGTGGAGAACGAACCGGTGTCCGGCGACGCCACGGCCATTTCGGCCAGCATGCGCATCACCAATACCACCAGCGTGCCCGCCGCGGCATACGCCAGCAGTACGGCCGGGCCGGCGGCAGCAATCGCGTGGCCGGAGCCGACAAACAAACCGGCACCGATGACGCCGGCAATCGACAGCATGGTGACGTGACGCGGTTTGAGCCCCTGTTCGAGGTCATTGGAGCTTTGCGTACTACTCATTGACACACCTTTGCGAGGAATTGCGAAAACGGTCCACCCGGCCCGGGATCTTTCTCGTGAAAAGAAACCAACAGGGCGTTCTTTATTTTTTACGCAAGATTTGCGCCAAAATGTTACAGAGCCGCGATTGACGCGGGCTGTAGGACGATTCAACAACCATCGCAAGTCATTGAGAACAATGGCATTCCGCTATAGCGTTACCGTGCGACCCACATTGAAGACGAATAAACGCACCATAAACACACACAAAAAGTACGTGACGCCCCACAAAAGGGCTGATATGCACCGTTTGCCCGGTTAACCCTTCCAACACCCGGCCAAAGCTGGCACCATCGCGCCCTTTTTTACGCAAAGCCTGCGGTTTTCCGGGTTCAAACGGTTGTTCGGTTGTTGATGGCGCGACACGCTGCTGTGCCGATGCGACACCCCGCCGCACACCACCGGTTTACCGCCGGCCGCGCTGTTGGCTGCCATCAGGACGCTATGCTAGCTTGGCGCCTCGCCAGGAAGGCGGCCCAACAGCAGGATTGCAACGAACACAATGAGGACCCCACATGGCCGAGGCCACGCCCGCGCTTGAAATCCGCAACTTGCATAAACGCTATGGTGAGCTGGAGGTACTCAAAGGTATCTCGCTGACCGCTCGCGACGGCGATGTGATCTCGATCCTGGGTTCCTCCGGCTCCGGCAAGTCCACCTTCTTGCGCTGCATCAACCTGCTGGAAAACCCGCACCAGGGCCAGATCCTGGTGGCCGGCGAAGAACTCAAGCTCAAGGCCGCGAAAAACGGCGAACTGATGGCCGCCGACGGCAAGCAGATCAACCGCCTGCGCAGCGAAATCGGTTTTGTGTTTCAAAACTTTAACCTGTGGCCGCACATGAGCATCCTCGACAACATCATCGAGGCCCCGCGCCGCGTGCTCGGCCAAAGCAAGGCCGAAGCCATCGAAGTCGCCGAAGCCCTGCTGGACAAGGTCGGCATCGCCGACAAGCGCCACGCCTACCCCGCGCAATTGTCCGGTGGCCAACAACAACGAGCGGCCATCGCGCGCACTCTGGCGATGCAGCCTAAAGTCATCCTGTTCGACGAGCCCACTTCCGCGCTTGACCCGGAAATGGTTCAGGAAGTACTTAATGTGATCCGCGCGCTGGCCGAAGAAGGCCGCACCATGCTGCTGGTCACCCATGAAATGGGCTTCGCCCGCCAGGTGTCCAGTGAGGTGGTGTTCCTGCACCAGGGCCTGGTCGAAGAGCAAGGATCGCCACAGCAGGTGTTTGAAAACCCGCTTTCGGCGCGCTGCAAACAATTCATGTCCAGCAACCGCTAACGGAGCAACATGCATGCAGAACTATAAAAAATTCCTTCTGGCCGCGGCCGTCTCGATGGCGTTCAGCGCCACGGCCATGGCAGAAACCTTGAAAATGGGGATCGAAGCGGCCTACCCGCCGTTCAACAATAAAGACGCGAGCGGCAACGTGGTCGGCTTCGACAAAGACATCGGCGACGCCCTGTGCGCCAAGATGAAAGTCGAGAAATGCGAAGTGTATGTGTCCGACTGGGACGGCATCATCCCGGCCCTGAACGCCAAGAAGTTCGACTTCCTGGTGTCCTCGCTGTCGATCACCGACGAGCGCAAGCAAGCCGTCGATTTCACCGACCCGTACTACTCCAACAAGCTGCAATTCATCGCGCCTAAAGCCACCGCCGACTTCAAGACCGACGCGGCTTACCTGAAAGGCAAGGTCATCGGTGCACAACGCGCGACGCTGGCCGGTACCTACCTGGAAGACAAGCTGCCGGATACCGAAGCCAAGCTGTACGACACCCAGGAAAACGCCTACCTCGACCTGACCTCCGGTCGCCTGGACGGCATCCTCGCCGACAAGTACGTGCAGTACGAATGGCTCAAGAGCAAAGACGGTTCCGCCTACGAGTTCAAGGGCGACCCGGTGGTAGAAAGCGACAAGATCGGTATCGCCGTACGCAAGGGCGACCCACTGCGCGAGCGCCTGAACAAAGCCCTGGCAGAGATCAAGGCAGACGGCACCTACAAGAAGATCAACGACAAGTACTTCCCTTTCAGCATCGAATGATCTGAACGGTATGCCCGACGCGCTCACCTGAGCGCGTCGGCTTTTTGCAATGCCTGCCGCGATATGAAAACACCATGAATTTCGATCTCTACGGATTCGGCCCGGCGCTTGCCGCTGGCGCGCTGATGACCGTCAAACTGGCGCTCACGGCCCTGTGCCTGGGGCTGGTGCTCGGCCTTGCCGGGGCCTTGGCCAAGACTTCGCCGTACAAGCCGCTGCAATGGGTGGGCGGTGCGTATTCGACCATCGTGCGTGGCATTCCCGAATTGCTGTGGGTGCTGCTGATTTACTTCGGCACGGTCAACCTGATGCGTGCCCTCGGTGAGTTCTTCGGCAACCCCGACCTTTCCCTCAGCGCCTTTGCCGCCGGGGTCATCGCCCTGGGCCTGTGCTTTGGCGCCTACGCCACGGAAGTATTCCGTGGCGCGATCCTCGCCATTCCCAAGGGCCACCGTGAAGCCGGTGTCGCCTTGGGGATGTCGAAGTTGCGGATATTCACCCGGCTGATCATGCCGCAGATGTGGCGCATCGCCCTGCCGGGCCTGGGCAACCTGTTCATGATCCTGATGAAGGACACCGCCCTCGTATCGGTGATCGGCCTGGAAGAAATCATGCGCCATGCGCAGATCGGCGTGACCGTCACCAAGCAGCCCTTCACCTTCTTCATGGTCGCCGCCTTCATGTACCTGGGCCTCACCGTGCTGGCCATGACCGGCATGCACTTCCTGGAAAAACGCGCCGCCCGCGGCTTTGCAAGGAGCACCCAATGAGCGGCGACTACAGCTGGCTGGCGCATTTCGACCTGGGCCTGAACTGGGCCGTGATCATCAAGTGGCTGCCCAAATTGGCCCAGGGCGCCATCCTGACCCTGGAGCTGGTCGCCATTGCGGTGATCGCCGGCCTGCTGCTGGCGATCCCGCTGGGTATCGCCCGTTCCTCACGCCGCTGGTACGTCAGCGCCCTGCCCTACGCCTATATTTTCTTCTTCCGTGGCACGCCGCTCCTGGTGCAGTTGTTCCTGGTCTACTACGGCCTGGCGCAGTTCGATGCAGTGCGCGAGAGCTTCATGTGGCCCTACCTGCGCGATCCGTTCTGGTGCGCCACCGCCACCATGACCCTGCACACCGCCGCCTACATCGCCGAGATCCTGCGCGGCGCCATCCAGGCCATCCCGCCCGGCGAGATCGAAGCGGCACGCGCACTGGGCATGTCCAAGCCGAAGACGCTGTTCTACATCATCCTGCCGCGTGCCTCGCGCATCGGCCTGCCGGCGTACAGCAACGAAGTGATCCTGATGCTCAAGGCCAGCGCCCTGGCCAGTACCGTCACCCTGCTTGAGCTGACCGGCATGGCGCGGACCATCATTGCCCGTACCTACTTGCCGGTAGAGATCTTCTTCGCTGCGGGCCTGTTCTACCTGTTGATGGCCTACGTGCTGGTACGCGCCTTCAAACTGCTGGAACGCTGGCTGCGCGTCGATGCCTGCCAAGGACGTTGAGGCACGCTTCCAGGCGCTGGATGCGTTCCTGATCGAGCACCAAGGGCTGTGGAAACCACGGCCCTTTACTCATCTGCACTTACCTTGGGAAACCCAGCACCCCGAACTCGCCCAATGGCTACGCCAACGCTCGTTGGACGATGCCGAAACCTGTCACAACCACCCCCATGACCTGCCGGCACCGGCGCCTTTCGCGCAGCTCGCCGGGCAAGCTCGCGCGCTCAGTGCTGTGGATAAGTTACCGACGCAGCCCCTGGCTCCCGCTCGCCATCGCTTGAATGTCGATGTTCCAGGTCGCAAGTGGCAACAGATTGAAGCCTTCGGCAGTGCGCTGCAGTTTGCGCAAGCGCCCACACACTGGCTGGACTGGTGCGCGGGCAAGGGCCACCTGGGCCGCCGGCTGGTGCAAGCCAATCAAGTCCTGACCTGCCTGGAATACGACCCCGCACTGATCGCAGCAGGCCAGGCCTTGAGCGATCGCCACGGCCTGCGCGCCACCCATCGCCTGCAAGACGTGATGGCCGATGTGGCGATCCGCGCCGACCACACCCCCGTCGCCCTGCACGCCTGTGGCGACCTGCATGTGCGCCTGCTGCAACTGGCCAGCGCGGCCGGCTGCAAGCAGCTGGCGCTGGCGCCGTGCTGCTACAACCGCATCAATGCCGACACTTACCAGCCGCTGTCCAACGCAGGCCGTGCTTCAAACCTGCAACTGTCCCTCGATGACCTCGGCCTGCCGTTGAGCGAAACCGTCACCGCTGGCAAACGCGTGCGCTTGCAACGCGATACGTCCATGGCGCGGCGCCTGGGTTTCGACCAACTGCAACGCGAATTGCGCGGCCTCGACGAATACCTGCCCACGCCGTCCCTGCCCGCCAGTTGGCTGGACAAGCCCTTCGCCGACTACTGCCGGGAGCTGGCGAACCTCAAAGGGTTATCCACAGGTGAACAGGATTGGGCGGCGCTGGAGGCCCACGGCTGGCGTCGCCTGGCCGAGGTCAGGAACCTGGAATTGGTGCGTGGTCTGTTTCGGCGCCCGCTGGAGGTGTGGCTGGTGCTGGATCGGGCATTGTTTCTCAGCGAGCACGGCTACCAGGTCGACGTAGGCACCTTCTGCGATCCGACACTGACACCGCGCAACTTGATGGTGCTTGCCGAGCGCGATTAGAGGGCAAAATTGTCGCAGTGCAGCCTGTGGATAACTCTGTTGATGGATTCTTTACGGAGCCTGTAGGCATCTGCGCTACAGGCCAAAAGCCAGGCTGGTCATTTTTTGTTCACAAAATAAAACGCACGCAAAACAGGCAGTTGCAGCGTGATGAGAACGGCTCCACAAAATGGCGGTTGGGTGACAGGTGCATCCAACCAATTGTGCATAAGCATCTGGCGTCAAGCGTATAAAAGCGCGCTTTACCGTTGTTTCCTGCGTGCTATCAACAGCCGGCAAATCTCATTGATATCGTCCCCGGCCAAGGTCAATGCCTGGCTGTCCAAGGGGTCGGTGCCAAACGCCAGCGCCTCGCTGATCGCCAGGTCGCGGTGCACTTCCAGTGGCTCTTTAGCGCCCAGGCGCTGCTTGAAAGCCTCGACCATGTCCAGGCTGAAGGCATTGTCTTCATCCAGTTGGTTGATCACAAAATGCACGTGTGGCGCACGCTCACGCTCAAGGTGCGGCGCCAACAGCACGTCGAGTTGGTCCAGGGTGCCCAGAGACGCGGCATCTGCCTGGGCGATCACCAACACCACATCGGCCACGCTCAGGGCTTGATGGAAATAGACGTTGTTACCGGCGGGGGTGTCGATGATCACGGTATGACGGGCGCTCAGGTCCAAGGCGGACAAGCGTTGCGCCAGCCAATCCGGCTCATGCTTGAGCCAGCGTTGCAGGTCGTCTTGCTGGCGCAGGTCGGTGTCGCCAAAGGTGATCACGCTACTGCCGACAAAGCCGGGCTGCTGAAGAGCATCCCAGTGCGCATTGCGCAGGCTGCTCGGGCCGATACCCGGCGAACCCGGACTGACGCCGAAGTGCATGCGCAGCGCGTTCTGCGGGTCCAGGTCGACAGCGACCACTGATTCACCCAGGCGCTGCAGGCCGCTGCTCAACGCGGTGGCCAGGGTACTGCGCCCCACTCCACCATTGACCGACACCAATGCCACCACGCACGCACGCCGCACAGCCTTATCTACCGGCTGGGACTGTGCATTCGCACTGGGGGTTTGCGCGGGAAACGGGGTGCCGTCATCCACAGGGATGCTGCCAAAAAAATGCAGCCGCGCATTCAACCCCTGAACGTCACGGCTGACATCTTTTCCAAGCAACACAAAAAGACCGTCAGTAAAGCTCATAGCGGATTCCTCATCACGGCGAAGCGCAAAGACGTGAAAAGGTCAGCTGATACGACTGCTTACCGCAGGTCTTTTTGTGGTCGCCCTAGTGCGAGCAGTCTGCTTCAAGCGCATAAAAGTGTCATTATTTTGATGAGAAGGTTGTCTATTTTTTAGACAAACGGCAAATCGTCAAATTACTGACCAGGCGTAATTACATCGTAGGGCGTTTGCAGATCCCGCTCCGGTATCTCCCAAATCAACAGCTTGGGCGGTGTTTGCTTGAAGGCCGGGCTTTCGAAATAGGCCTTGGCCGCCCCCGAGAACTCGCCCCCGTCCTTGCTGAAATTGCCGACCGGCGCATTCAGGGCTTTTTGCAGGAAGCCGACAAAATTGGAGTTGCGCGAAAACGAGGTGCCGATCAGCGCCACATTGGGCAGGCCGGCGTCACCAAACAGGTCGTCGGCATTGCTGGTCGCGCCGCCGGTTTCATGGGCGGTGCTGGCCGCGACCGACTCCCCTGGCGGCTGCAACTTGGGCGGCAACCAATCCAGGCCGGCCAGGCGTACCAGGTCGCCCGGGCGTACGGCGAGGGGCGCCTGGGTGATGTCGAAGGTCTGCTCCGGCGTGGCCTGGATGCCGCGCTGCTGGATGCGCTGCGCGAGCGCCTGGGCGCCGGCGTTGGAACCGATTTCGCTCCAGTGGGTGTCGGTGCGCAGGTAGGCATTGGCGCCCAGGGGCTTCAAGGTGTCGGTCAGGTCCAGCGCGGAAACGCCGGCCGCCTGCAACTGTTTGGTCCAGTCCTGAATACGGCCGTCGAGCACCGCCGGGCGGTACAGGCCACAACGTTCGGCGGCGGCGATGCGGCTCTTGTCCGGCACCACCACCACTTGCAGGTCGATGCCTTTTTGACCCAGTTGTTTTTGCAGGTCGATCACCGCCTGGGCCTTGGCCTGTGCATTGGCCTCGGCATGCCGGTTGATGCGCAGCTCGTCGCTGATAAACAGCCAGCCCGGGCAACCCTGACGTACCCGCGGCCCGGTATCACCGAACGCCAGCCAACTGCCGCCGCGTTCCAGGTTGGCGGCCTGGATCGCCATGGGCGCCTTGGCCAGTTCCTTGGCAAAACGGTGGGTCAGGTCGCCGTGCAGCAGCATGTCGCTGTCGACCTTGGCCGGCACATAACTGATCGGCCCCTTCACCATCAGCCAGGCGCAGGACAGCAACCCCGCCGCCAAAAAAGGCACCAGCACCCAGGCCGCCAGGGGGCTGGTGCGGACGGCCAGTTCACTCGGGGGCGTCGGCGCAGTAGGAGCGGGCATGGTCGGGCGTCCTTAGAACTGAAAGTACAGAAACGGTACGGCGTCGCGGCTGGCGATCAGCGCGAACGACAACACAAACCCGGCCACCGGCCACAGCGAAGCCGCCAGCACAAACCACGGCTGGGTACCGAAGCGCTGTTCGCAACGCACCTGCCAGATCGGCGCGATGATGCACACCAGGCCCAGCAACGCCGCCATGCCATGGGCCGGGCGCATGGCCACGGCCATCGCGTCACCCAAGGCCATGCCGTGCAGGCCGAACTGGCCGGCGTACATGGTCAGTGCCGAATGGAAGTCCGGCGCACGGAACAAGGTCCAGGCCAGGCACACAAACAGCAAGGTCAGGATGTGCGACAACACCGGCGGAATGCTCGGCAGGCTCGACCGCGACCAGGCCCGGTCGACACACAACGCCACGCCATGAGCGGCCCCCCACAACAGGTAGTTCCAGCTGTCGCCGCCGTGCCACAACCCGGCAATCGCCATGGTCAGGAACAGGTTGCGGTAGGTGCGCCACACACCGTCGCGGTTACCGCCCAGGGCGATGTACAGGTAGTCGCGCAACCAGCTGGACAAGGACAAGTGCCAGCGCCGCCAGAAATCCTGGATGCTGCTGGCCAGGTACGGCCGGTTGAAGTTTTCCGGGAAGTGGAAGCCCAGCATCAGCCCCAGGCCGATGGCCATGGCGCTGTAGCCGGCGAAGTCGAAGAACAGTTGCAGCGAATACGCCAGGCAACCGATCCAGGCGTCCACCAGGCTGGGGTTTTCCAGGTGGAAGGCGATATCCACCAGCGGCGACAAGGTGTCAGCCACCAGCACTTTCATGCCCATGCCGATCATGAAGCGCCGCGCGCCGAGGGAGAAATTCGCCCAGTTGAAATAACGCTGGTTCAGCTCGCGGCGAACCCAGTCGTAACGGATGATCGGGCCGGCAATCGAGTGGCCGAACATCGAGATATAGGTGGCGTAGTTGATGAAGCTGCGCTCCACCGGCACCGTATGCCGGTGCACATCCACCAGGTAGGAAATCGCCTGCAACACGATGAACGACAAGCCGGCCGGCAGGGCCACACGCTGCCAGTCCAGCGGCATCGCACCGTACCAGGTGATCACCTCGCTCACCGTGCCGGCGACGATGTTGGCGTACTTGTACCAACACAGCACCGCCGTGTTGAACACGATCAACGCGATCAACAGGCGCACGCGGCCTTTGCCGTCCTCACGGGAGCGGTCCACCAGCAAGCCGCCGACCCATGCCACCACGGTCAACACCATGTGCAGGAACAGGAACAGCGGGCTCAACCAGCCGTAGAACAACCAGCTGCCGATCAACAGGATGACGTTGCGCCAGCTCGGACGAGCCAGCGCGTAGATCAACAGGAAGGCCGGCAGGAACAACGTGAGGAATTCGAGTGAGGCAAAGACCATGGTGGTGTCGGGCCTGATCAGTTAGCGAGCGTGTCAGGCGCGAACAACAACCGGGTACCGCCAGCCGCTGGCAATGCCAGCACGCTGTAGCGCTCGCCGGCCTTGAGGGCGAAGGTCAACGGTTGACCGGTGAGCGCACCGGCGCACTTGAGCTGCACCGACAGTTCCACCGGGTTGATCATGCGACGCTGCACCGAACCTTCGGCGGCGTTCTTGAACAGCTCGGCCTTTTGCGCCACGGCTTCCAGGCTGGCATCGGCACACGCGGCGTCGGCATTGACGAAGGCCAGCGAGGCTTTCAGCGCGTTGAAGTCGTCCGGCTGCTCATGAATCACCAGTTGGCGAATACCGCCCTTGGCATCAGCCACCGCGATCACCGTAGCGAACTCGCCTGGGGCAACAGTGACAGCCAGATCAGCGCTTTTGCCGCCCTGGCTCAACACGCCTTTGATCGGCGCGCTGCCGCCCGACACGGGCAGGTAGTCGGAGACAAGTTTGTCGCCACCCAGCACCAGGCTGGCCTTGGACCCTTCGGCCACCAGCTTCAACTCGCTGCTGGTGCCGTTGGCAAAGCGCAGGAACGCCGAGTCTTTTTCCGGCCCGGTGGGGTACAACGGGATGTCGGCGCTGTAAGCGCTGACGCTGGCGAGCAAGGTCGCCAGGCCCAGGGAAATGCGCTTCATCACTTGGCTCCCTTCACAGCATCAGCCGGCAATGCCGACAGCGCGCCGCCGATGGCCTTGGCCCACTTCTGGTAGCCGTCGATGGTGAAGTGCTGGCCGTCGGTGGTGATCCATTCGCCTGGCTTGGAGAAGGTCAGCGAGTCGATGTAGGTGCACGGCGCCACGTTGGTCGCCAGGAACGACGACATCAGCTTGGTGCGCGCGTCATCCTTCTTGTACAGGCTGCCAACCTTGCCCCAGGCCGGGCCGACCCATACGCATTTGGTGCCGGTTTCGCTGATGGCCTTGGTCAGCGACGTCACGCTTTTCCAGGCCCAGACTTTCGGAAACTGCGGGTCCGGGTAGGAGGCCATGGTGTCGCCGATGATGATCACCACGAGGTCGGGTTTGTCCTTGGCGATCAGGTCCTTGACCGGCGTGGTGCTCATGGCGTTCTTGCCGAACACCTGCGGCTTGGCGCCCGGCAGGTTTTCGGCGCCGCAGTCGACTTTCTTCGGCACGATCCAATCGGCCGCACCGGCACCGCAGGCGCCGATGGTGTGGACCTTGGCGCCTTGCGCCGTCAGGTTGGCTTGCAGCGGGTCCAGCAAGTGATCGGGAAAGCTCAGATGGCTTTCGCCGAGTACCAGCAGGGTCAGGCCGGCAATTGCGGAAACAGGCATGGATGACTCCTATCAATCAATTCGAATACGGGGAACGGTAAGGGCTGACCGGCAGCGGCATAGGCCCGCTCAGGTCTTCAAACAGGTAGCGCAGGTACGCGTTGCCGACGTACTGGCGGTAGTCCTGGGCGTTGTCGACACCGACTTCGCCACCCAGGTAAAAGCGCGAGCTGAGGCGGTATTCGGCAGCCGCGTTGAGGCTGTAGCCGATGCCGGTTTTACTGCTGCTCTTGTATTTCGGGTTTTCAAACGCTTCCTGCAGGTCCTTTTCCGTCGGGAAATAATCGGCGCCATCTTGCGCGATATGCTGCACGCCCACCGAACTTTTCACCTCATAGCTGAAACGGTCGAAGCTCTGTGCCCAACGCACCGGCACAGCCAGGGAGAAGAAGCGTTGCGGGCTGAAGTATCCGCCCTGCCCATAGGTGTAGAAACCCTGGTTGTCCTTGAAGCCCATCGCCATGCCGCTGACGCCCAGGGTGAGGGTGTCGGTCGGCGTGTTGCGCAAGTACCAGTAGACGCCGCTGCCCAATTCCATGCGCGTGTTGGCTTCGACGTTATGCCCCAACAACCTGTGCAAAGACGCATAGCCGTAGGCACCGACCTCCTGGTCGTCGTAGCTCAATTCGGCACGCCCGCCGTTGGCGGTGACGCCGCCCCACTTGTCCGTGTGGACTTCGCCATCGGTGTCAGTGATCCTGGCTTTTGAACCGGCGAACGAGGTGACGCTGTCGGTCACCGGACGCCGTGAAACGTTGACGCCATAGCGCAGGTTGCCGCCTTCGGTGAACGGTCGATTCACACTCGCGCCACCAACCACCGTGTTGTAGGTAAAGCCCAGGGGGCTGACGCCGATGTCAGCCTTGACGCCTTGTGCCGGATCTTCGACAGCAACGGCCAGGCCGACTCCGTTTTCTCGCTTGGCCTTGTCCTCGCCTGCACCGGCGCCAAAACGCGCAGCCGAAATCGCTTTGACCGTACCCGGACTCAAACTCACCGGTGTCACGCGCAACGCCACGTTCATGTCGCCCACCGGCATGCGCGCTTCGAACGGCGTGTCCACTTGGGTGATTTTGCTCAAGCCACTTTCACCGTTGTTGCTGCGCACGCTCAGGCCCTGGACCAGGTAACCGCTACGGTCACGCAGCATCGAATCGAGGGCCCGTTGCGCAGGGCTCAAGGTCGGGTTGTCCAGCGCGGCAATCCGCGTTGGCGGCACAAACGGATCACTCAAGTTGTTCGACGGCGCATAGCCGTTGCTTGCCATGGCGTTTGCCGGAACCGTGGCCGCGACCGGCGCCGGCATCACGTTGGCCGGCGCATCGATGGGCGGCGGCACGGTGCCGCGATCCACCGCCAGGTCGGTAATCTGCCGACGCTGGCCCGGCAAGCCGACGAAGGGGTTGTAGGCCACGCCCTGGGCGTCTGCCAGGGCCGAGCGCGCCTGGGCACGCTGGGTGTTTTCGATGGCCAGCGCGCGACGCAGCAATTCAGTGGCTTCGTTATTGCGACCCAGGCCACGGTAGATACCCGCAGCCGACGTCAGCACTTCGGCACTCGTAGGTTCCAGGGTCAATGCCTTGTCGGCAGCCGATTGCGCCAGGCCACGGTCGCCCCCCTTCAAGGCGATGTCCGCCAGGCCCAGTTGCAACTGAGCGTTACCCGGGTTTTGCTGGACCAGCGGCCGGTAGAGATCCATGGCTTTTTTGCCATCGCCGCCCGCAGCGTACATGCGCGCCAGTGCACCAATGGCCGACGTGTCGTTAGGTCGCTGGGCCAGGGCTGGCGAGAGCATGTCGTACGCCGCCACCAGGTCGTTCTTCTCCCGCAATGCGTCGGCTTGCTTGACCCGGTACTGGAAGATCAGATCTTCGTAGCGCTGGCGTCCGGCGTCGCTCAGGGGTTGGCCCTGCAAGGCACGCAGGATGTCGCCGGCTTCGGTGTAGTGATTGGCCTTGAGCAATACGCTGGCGTAGAGCAGCTTTTGGTCGGCGGTCGGGTTCGGGGTCTTTTCCAGCACGCCTTGCATGATCTGCAGGCCTTCTTCCGGTGCGCCCACATCGACATAGGCAGACGCCAGCACCGCCAGGCGTTCCGGTTTTTTACCGGCCAACGCCGCACTGCGACCGAGCAAGGCCAAGGCCTCGGGACGCTGACCCCGGCGCGCGGTTTCGACGGCGATGTCCGTCTGTTTGTGCAGGGCGATATCGCTCGCCAGCTCGTTCATATCCGCGGTGCGCTGGCCGACCGGAATGCGTGACAAGGTGGCATCGGCCGCCTTCCACTCGCCCAGCTCAACCGACAACAAGGTGCTGGTGTACAGCGCATCCGGCTGGTTCGGCTGGCTTTTGAGCAGGCCATCGATCAAGGCGCGGGCGTTGCGGATCTGGCCATCGCGCAGGTAGACCCGCGCAAGGGCGAAACGTGTCCAGGGGTTTTCCGGGTCGGCATCAAGCGCTTGCTGATACGCCGCCTGGGCGGCTTTCAAGTCGCCGCGCTGATCGGCCAACTTGCCCAACTGGGTGGCGCGCATGGCTTTGATCTTGGCCGTCGAGGAGAACTTGGCACGGTCGGCCGGCGACACCGAATCGATCAGCTTCAACGCTTCATCCGGGCGACCCGATTGGGACAGCACACCGATCAGGCCATTCAAGGCATCCGGGTCGCCAGGGTTGCGCGCCAGCACTTTGCGATACGTGGCTTCAGCGGCGTCGAACTGATTGTCCTGGGCCTGGAAGCCGGCCAGGGCCACGGCGGCGTCGGCGCGACTCGGGCTCAAGCGCTCGGCTTGGGCCGCCAGGTCAAGGGCTTGGCTGCTACGGCCGGCAGTTTGCGCGTCGCGTGCCTGATTGAGCAGGCTCCAGTAGCGCACTTCGTTCAGGGCCTTTTGCCAGGCAGCGCCGCCAGGCAGGCGTGTGGCTTGCCCGAGGTAATGCTCCGCCTCGCTGAAGCGCTGTTGCTGCTGGCGCACCACGCCCATGCCACCGAGGGCATCGACATCGTTGGGCTTTTCCGCGAGGCGCGCCGCCAACAGCGGCTCGGCGGTTTTCAGGTCACCGTCGTCCAGCGCCTTGAACGCTTTGACCAACTTGGGATCACGCTGCCAGCCGCCATCGCCCTTGCTCTGGGCAATGCCTTTGTTCATCAGCGCACGGATCTCAGTGTCATCCGGATGCTTGGCCAGGAACTGCTGGAACAACGGCACCTGGTCACGGTTCGGTGCACCGAGCCACACCAGTGCAAAACGCCAGCCCTCATCGGCGGCGCCGCCCACGTCGTTGTCGGTCGACAGGCGCTCCATCGCACGAATACCTTCGACACGAGTGGACGGGTTACGCGCCAAATGCCTGGCCAGGAACAGCGCGGCGATTGAATCATTCGGGCGCTCACGCGTAACACGTTGCAGGCCGGCGATCCCTTCGGCCGTGCCCTTGGGAGTGAACGCCAAGGCGTTGTAATACTCACGCGCAATCAGGCCCTGAGGCTGGCGCCCCTGGAAAATCTGGCGGTACAGCGCCACGGCTTTTTCGCGCTCTTCAACCGGCTCACCCAGTTCACGGGCTTGCTCCAGCAACTTGGCGTTGGTGGGGGTGTTGACGGCAATGTCTTGTTCAAGCTGCAAGGCCTGGCGCGGCAGTGGCGAAATTGCACGCAGGCGGGCCAGGTATTTCTGCGCCTCTTCCGGGTGCTGCTGTTGCACCTGGATCAGGCCGATACCGTACAGCGCGTCCGGCTGCTCGGGGCTCAGGCTGAGCAGTTTCTGCCAGCTTTCCAGGGCGCGCTCGGGGTTTTTCTTCGACTGCCAATAGTTACCCTGCTCGATCAGCAAGGCTTGTGGGTCGCTGGTTGCAGCCAGGCTGGCGCTGGACGCCAGGGTGGCCAATATCGCAAGGGCTAGCGTGTGGCGGCGCATGCGCCCTCCCAGAATAATGTGACCGTACCGTCTTGCTCGAAACGGTACTTTTGATCGGCAAAACCTTTGCCGAACAGACTAAGCATGTAGTCGTAATAAACCGGCTGCGCGGTATCGGGCGCGGCGGGCGCCATCGCCTTGCCCAGTACATCGTCGAGCTTGTGCTTTTGCAGTTGCGCCAGCGCGGTCTCGCCCCGTGCCTGGAAGAACACCATGGCCGACGCCGAGAACCCCAGCGGCGAGTAGCCATTGTTCTTCTCGACTTCGCCGGTGAGCACGTGGACCTTTTCCGGCGGCAGGCCATTGACCGACGCAGCCGTCGCCCGTGACAGCCCACCCAACGCCTTGAGCATCGGCGCTGCGAGTGGGTCGCTCTTCGCCGTCATGCCGGCCCACAGGTAGGTGCGGATAGCGTCGTAACTGCCCAGATCGTCAGAGTACGGGTCAACCACAAACACGCCGGTATTGGCGCTGGTGGCGCGGTAGCCCACCCAGTTGGCGGCAAAACCATGAGGGTTGCTTTGGGGGTCGGCCAGCATCTTCGCATTGCTGTCGGCCACATCATTCCAGCCGCCGTTCGGGCGTTCTTTGTGGAAGCGGCGCAATTGCGCCAACACTTGATAGCTGGGATTGAAGCGCCACAAACCACCCGGATACGAATAGCCCACAGGCCCCGGCAAGAGCATCTTGCCCAGGCCCGGTACACGTACGATCAGGGTCTTTTCCACATTGGCCAGCACCAATTGCGCGTCGGCACGGTACTGCGGCACATTCCAGATGCGCGCAGCTTCGAGCAACGCATAGGCGATCCACAGATCGGCATCGCTGGCAGAGTTGGCATCGATCACGCCCCACTGGCCATCTTTGTTCTTGCCCCACAGCCAGGCGAACAGGTGGTGGCTGAGGTCATTGCCGGCCATGTTCGACTTGGTCCACGTCCATAGCTTGTCGAAGCGCGCGCGATCGTTGCCCACCAGGGCAAAGAACATGGCATAGGACTGACCTTCGGAATTGCTCTCGCTGGGGTTCAGGGACGAGTTCAGCACTCGCCCGTCATCCTGCACAAAGCGCGTGGCGTAGTTCTGCCACAGCGGCCATTGCGCATCACACGTCTGGGCCTGGGCTGCCCCCGCGAACATCGCGGCGCCCACCCAGGCCCAAGCGGCTGGACGCATCATGCCAACCGCCGTTTTGCACGGGCACGCAAGGACAGGTAGATCAGGCAGGTGACAATCGCCAGGCCCAGGAAGGTGAACAACAACATCCAACCCAGGTTTTGCGACAGTTGCCACTGCACCGACTTGAACCAGCCCAGTTTGCCGACGTAGTACTGCTGGTCAGCCACCAGTGAGCTGACCTGCGTGCCCTGCACCACCGCCAGGCTGCCCTGGATGGTTTCTTTATATTGATCGCCGCCAATCAGCACAGCGGTTGCGGCTTGCAGGCCTTCGGGCCTGGAACTGGAGATCAGCACCACACTGCGCCCGACCTTGAGCGGCGACTCGAAACCGGCAAACCAGGTGCTGGTGCTCAAGCTGTTGAAGCTGATGGCGGCGTTGGCCGCGTGCTTGTTGGCTTCGGCGTCCGGGCTGACCCAGTTGCTGACGTAGCGCGGCAGGTCAGACAGTTTGAAGTGCTGCTGCGGACCGTCGACCGTCGCCGGCAGGTACTGCTGCCATTGCTTGAACAAGGGTTGGTCGGCACCGGTGGCGATCACCAGCAGGTCTTTGTCAGCCACACTTTGCACGTCCTTGGCTTGCACCACTTTGACGGCGGTCGCCGGGTAACCGGTGGACTCGCCGAAGCGGCCCAGGATGGTCAAGTAGGCAGTCAACTCGTCGGTGCCAAAGGTATCCGGCAACACCACGGCCGACTCGGACAGGTCCGCCAGGCGGGTGAACGGGAAACCGGCATCGTTGAACACGCCCAGGTTCGGCATGGCGATGAAGTGTTGGTAGCCGCTGATATCCAGGCTCGAATCCGGGTCGATGGTACCGCGCATGTTATCGACGATGATGTCCCGGCATTCGCCTTCCTTGATGTAGTCGTACATAAAGCGCAGTTGCAGCTTGGACATCGGCGACGCCGAGCTGATCGGCAGCAACACCGTGGCTTCGCGCGGCAGCGTGTTGTCTTTCTGCATCATGCTCAACAGGGTCTTGCCGTCTGCCAGGCTGGTGATCGACGGCAGCGGCATGGACTTCATGAACTGGTCATCCAGCCCCACCAGCAATGACGAATTGGTCGACACTTGCTGCGGCGTGTAGCGGTACTTGAGGTGCAGCGGCACGCCTTCTTCACGCCAGTTGAACAGGTCGGGCGGCAGGCGGAAGTCGACACTGATCGGGCCAGGGTTGTAGCCCGCGACGCTGAGCTTTTTCAGCTCGACCAGTTCGCCCAGACGTACCGGGCGATCACTGGGCACCCAGTTCGGCGCGTCATAGGGGCGGCGTGGAGCCAGGCTTTCAAGTTTGTCGATGACCACGCTGTTGCCGGCAAGCACCGGGTTGCCCAGCGCCACCGCCGTGGCTGCGCGCTTGAGTTCGGCGCCGTCGCGCCCCGACACGATCAGCAACTTGCCCTGGGGGTCGTTGGGGTTGGCGATCAGGCTCAGGGTCGGCCCGCTGGCTTGCGCCACTTTCACGCCATTGACGTCGACCGCATTCGGGCTGAGCACCAGCACAATGGCGTTGCCCTTGGCCGGGATCGTGCCGTAGGCAGCGGGGAAAGTAGCGCCACGGTAACTGGCCATTGCGCCGAACCACGATGACAACGTCGCCGCCGCTTCCAGCGTGGCGTTATCCGGAGCGGTTGCGAACACGAACGGCAGGTTGAGCTGGCGCGCATCACGCTTATCGAAGAACGGCAGCGGCAGCACCGACAGATCGTCTTTCAACAGGATCGGCGAGACCTGCACTTTCAGCTCGCTGGTGTTGCTGATTTTTGCCCAGAGGCTGCTGTGCAGCGGGTCCTCGCAGGACATGGTGTAGTGACCGATGAACTGCAACCGCAGGCGGTTGAACTCGGTGATCAGGTGCGGCGCAATCTGCACGACGGCCTGTTGCGGGATGCCGGCGCCCTCTTTTGGCAACGGCAGGCTGGCGGCGACTTCGTCGTTGACCAGCACGTTGATCTGCGACAACTCCGCCAGCAGCGCCGGCGAATAGCTGTAGTTGAGCAACAGTTGGGCGCCCGTCACAACCTGGTCAGCGCGGATGTCGAAGTTGACGCTGTCAGATGACTCCACACCCTGCAGGTTCATGCTGTCGCGACGCCCCAGTTGCTTGAGCGTCAGGCTGTAGCCGTTCTCGGCACCTTGCACGGCAGCAGGAGCAATCACTGCCTTGTCGGCCGCTTGCAGCAGTGGGCTCAGGCCCAGCAGCGAAGCGATCAGCAACGCATGTGCGGCGCGCGAATGAGCGCGCGCGAAAAAAGGGGTGGAGGTCATGGCTTGTCCATCAACGTATCAAGCGGTTGTGAGGGCGTGCGGCGCAGGGCCATACGTAATTCATGCAGGGTGGCACGGCACAGCGTGAACAGACCGCCGATGCCGATACCGCCGACTTCACGCAAGGCTGCCAGCGGCGTATCCGGCTGGCCGGCGCCCCAACTGGCGGCCCAGGTGTCGGCGCGTGAGAACGTCAGGCGCACCAGTTCGCTTTGCTCGCGCAGGGTCAATGACTCGAACTGCGCACCAATCTGTGTACCTTTGCTGAACGCCACCCGCGCCTGGAACAGGTTGTCCTGACCATTGCGCGACAGCACCAGCTTCACCCGTTCGCCTTGGGTGATGGAGTGACCATCATCGAGGATCAGGCCGAAGCCATTCTGCGAGAAATCCTGGGTGATCCCGTGAAGCACACGACCGTCGGAACAAATAATACTCACCGGCAGCTTCGCACTCACACGCGGCTCGGAGCGCACTTGGCGCGTCTCGGAGGCCACCGCCACGGCAGCGCTGGTGATGATCAGGTTGTAGAGGGTCCAGGTCATGTTGATGGCGACGGTGACGGCGGTGCTTTCCTCGCCGTACACCAGTTGATGCACACCAAAGCCCAGGCCCACCAGGTTCACCAGCAGCAGCACCAGATACGGGCGCGCCAGCTTCCAGTCGAAGAACTGCTTGTCGATGATGCCGCCCTTGTCGGTGACGTTGAAGCCACCGGCCTTGGGGTTGACCAGCGCGACCAGCACCGGCGGCAGGATGTACCAGGCCAGTACGGTCTCGTAGACCTCGTTCCAGAACGAGTGACGGAAACGCCCCTGGATCCGTGAGTTGGTCAGGCTGGAGTGCACCAGGTGCGGCAGCACGTAGGCGACGATCATCAGCGCCGAGGCGTGGAAAATCTCGGCGCCGAACACCAGGTAGGCCAGCGGCGCAGTGAGGAACACCAGGCGCGGCAACCCATAAAAGAAGTGCAGCATGGCGTTGGCGTAGCAGATGCGCTGGCCCCACTTCAGGCCTTTGCCGAGCAACGGGTTGTCGGTGCGGAAAATCTGCGCCATGCCCCGCGCCCAGCGAATCCGCTGGTTGATGTGGCGCGACAGGCTTTCGGTGGCCAGGCCCGCGGCTTGCGGGATGGCCAGGTAGGCGGTGTTGTAGCCGAGGCGATTGAGCTTGAGCGCGGTGTGGGCGTCTTCGGTCACCGTCTCGATGGCCACGCCGCCGATTTCCAGCAGCGGCTCACGGCGGATGACGGCGCAGGAGCCGCAGAAGAACGTGGCGTTCCACAGGTCGTTACCGTCCTGCACCAGGCCGTAGAACAGCTCACCCTCGTTGGGCACGGCGCGGAAGGTGTCGAGGTTCTTTTCGAACGGGTCCGGCGAAAAGAAGAAGTGCGGCGTTTGCAGCATCGCCAGCTTCGGGTCCTTGAGGAACCAGCCCAGGCTCACTTGCAGGAAGGAACGCGTCGGCACGTGGTCGGCGTCGAACAGCGCGATGTATTCGCCGTCGGTGACTTTCAACGCTTCGTTGAGGTTACCGGCCTTGGCGTGGAAGTTGTTGTCGCGGCGGATGTAGTTCACCCCGACCTTGCGGCAGAAGTCGCGGAAGTCATCGCGGCGGCCGTCATCGAGCACGTGGACGCGCAGCTTGTCCTTGGGCCAGTCCATCGCCTGGGCGGCGAAAATGGTCAGCTTTACGATGCTCAGCGCTTCGTTGTAGGTGGGGATGAACACGTCGACCGTCGGCCATTCTTCCGGCTCGGTCTTGAGCCATACCGGCGTGCGGCGCAGCGGCCAGGCGGTTTGCACGTAGCCGAAGATGAGTACGACCATGGCGTAGAACTCAGCCGCGACCAGGCCATAGCCGAAGAACATGTCGACCCAGGTTTCAAAGCCGAGGGTGGAGGTGAGGCGCCAGAACATGTAGCGCAACGACGCCACCAGCGACAGCACCACCAGCGCGAGGATCGCCAGGCGCCCCGGGATCTTGCGCAACACCAGCACGGCGAGGAAGCACACCCCCGCGAACAGGCACTGGCTGTAGAGGTCGAGCGGCGCGCTGATAATGCCCATCAACAGCAGGGCACCGAGCACGCAACTGGCGACAACCAGTACCGTACGCAGCGCCGCAGGCCACCGGTTGAAGCGCGCGATGGCGCCATTGAGGCGCTGTTCGGCGCGCCCTTCGACGAAGGGCGTGGAGGACGTAGTGTCGGTCATGGAAGGTCCGAGTCGATGCGTTCGAGCAAGGTGCGGCACAGGGCGTGGACGTCCTGGCTGCCGATACTGTTGACGGTTGGGTCGAGGGGATCACGCCCGTAGGCCTGGGCTTCGCTGAACGTGGGGTCGCGGTGGACCGTCCCCAACAGCGCAGCACCCAGGCGGGTCTTGAACACCTCGGCCATGTCCAGGCTGAAGCGGTGAGCACCGTCCAGCTGGTTGATCACGTAGAAGCGTTGTGGCGGTTTGGCGCGCTGGAGGTATGGCGCCAGCAGGCTGTCCATCTGGTCGAGGATGCTGAACGAGGCCACGTCCGGCTGTACTACCACCAGCACCGCGTCGGCGACCGACATGGCCTGGCTGAGGTAGACGGTGTTGCCGGCGGGGACGTCGATGATCACGGTGTCCTGGCCGTTCAACTTAAGGCCGGACAGGCGCTTGCCGAGCCACTCGCTGTCC
Source organism: Pseudomonas azotoformans (assembly GCF_900103345.1). Classification (NCBI taxonomy): domain Bacteria; kingdom Pseudomonadati; phylum Pseudomonadota; class Gammaproteobacteria; order Pseudomonadales; family Pseudomonadaceae; genus Pseudomonas; species Pseudomonas azotoformans. Next base: position 5,080,771 of record NZ_LT629702.1, on the reverse strand, counting down.
TGGCCCAACCAGCGATTGAGGCTGTGCTGTTGCTCGTGGTCAGTGGCGCCGAATGCCACCAGCCGGCAACCGGCAAAACCGCGCTCGGGCAGGGCTTCCCAGCCTTCGTTGCGCAAGCTGGTGGCGCCAACGCCGGGCATGTCGAGGCCCAGGCACAGGTGGTGGCGCAGGGCGTTTTGCGGGTCCAGGTCCAGAGCCAGTGCCGGGCGGCCCTGGCGCTGCAAGCCACTGGCAAGCGCAGCCGCGAGGGTACTGCGACCGACGCCGCCCTTGACCGAGACCAACACCACGACTTTCGGGCTCGATTGCTCGGAGTACACCTGGCCATCCCGCCCTTCCACCACTTCGGGCGGCTGCAGGTGGTCGGCTTCGCCTTGGCTCAGTTCCTCCAGCAAGCGCAGCAGAGGGGCCGAGGGGGCTTCGATCTCAAGCGGGGCTGGAGTGACTGCGGGGGCTTCCAGGACCTCGACTTCGTCCTCGATGAACTCATGGACAAAGTCGATCTCACGATAGCCACTCGGGTTGGCACCGAGCTTGTTGAATAGCTTTGAAATGTCATCTGCCCGACTCACTCACTGCCCCTCCCCACCTGATTTGCGCTTTATAAAGGCGATAAAAAGGCCAGCAAGGAGCTGACCTGGTTTTTTCTAGTTATGTGGTGTCGGGCGCATTCTGTGATATCACAATGATGGTGTCAGTATTTTGATGTTTTAAGTTCAATTCAATCCGACGAACGGCCTGACGCCATTTTTACGACGACTTTATGAAGAAAAACCCATTCGGTTTAAGAACATGTACTTGCATCGTTATTTCACAAAAAATCTTGCCTGACTGGACAAAAACGACACAAAACTGACATATGCATCAACAGATATTCGGTTGCCCTACATTGTCTCGAAAATTTGCCTACAAGGAACTGCGATAAAACTGACGGTTTATATCGCGGGACAGAATACGGAAACCTCACCTGTATTCAAGGGAAAACCGGCTGAGCGGTCGATCCAAATGACCCACACGGCCACGGCTCGTGTATCGCTGTGTATGCAGCCAAGGTCTCGCTACACAACGAAGCAAAACCCGCGCCGCATGACACAGTGCAGATACCTCCAGGGCGCTCAATAAGCCCACACCCACTTGTTGAACCCGGAGGATACCCACCATGAACTGGAACACCTTGATCGCCGTCAGCCTGCTGGCTTTTACCGTCAACGCCCGCGCCGACGTACAGCCCAAGCTGGACGTCCAGCGCGTGCTGACCACTGTCGAAGACACAAACGGAGCGTGTGGGATCGTGAATGCACACATGACCTACCTGGATTCCCACGGGCAGCAACAGGTATTGGACTACAAGAAGTTCGCAGATAACTGCGCAGAAGGCAGTTAAGACTTGCGCGAACCGGGCACCTGAGTGCCCGGTTTCGGAGCGTTTTCTGAAGGCTTAGCGCACACGACGCTCGGTGAACGCGTAGTCATCCTGGCAATCGCTGGTCGGGTCCGAGGCCACACTCACGTAATGCACCGTGTCTGCGTCCAGCAGCTTATAGGTGTACACATCCGGCGAACGCACACCGTCGGTACGCAACTCATTCCTGCCATTGGCCGCCGACCACGTACCCTGCTCCGTCTGAATCACCTTGGTCTGCTGTGCATCGCGGTAGAAGGTAATCACAAAACGACCGTCGGGCTTGAGAGTATTGGTCCACGACAGGAACTGGCACTTACCGGCCTCGGTACGCAGACCTTTCCAGGTGCCCACCAGCGCCGGGTCGTTGGCGGGTTTGTTGGACGAACACGCAGCGAGCGCGGCAGTAAGGAGGATGAGAGACAGGGAGAGAATCCGTTTCACGTGGGGCTTCCTTGGGTTTGGAGAGAATTTTTGCCGGGGTAGACCCTTCGGCGCCAAGGGAGAAATCCTACACTCGCCAGCTGGAAAAAGGGGCGGGCGTGGAAAAAGCGTGGGTTCTGCAAAAATAGTCAGAATTCAGGGGTTTACAGAACCTTGCCAATCGCTATAATCGTCGCCCTAACACGCCGGTATAGCTCAGTTGGTAGAGCAACTGACTTGTAATCAGTAGGTCCCGGGTTCGACTCCTGGTGCCGGCACCATATAAGACAAAGCCCCTGCAGAAATGCAGGGGCTTTGTTGTTTCTGGGGTGTTCATAGCTGAATCACACTCCGCCCCTCGCCTCAACCAATCCCTTTTCGCCTTAAAAACACCACTTCAGCCTCAAAGCCTCATCTTTCAGCCTTTATGCCAAATTATGAACTGGCAATAATTATGGCGTATCCATAAAAAGGATAATTGCATGAGCCGCATATTTCAGCGCCCTGAATTGGCTGAATCAATGGCAAACCAGCTTCTTAACCCAGGCGTACTCGATGAAGGGTTGCGCTCAGGCCTGTTTCTGTATGGCCTGCGCCGCACGGGTAAAACGACATTTCTGAGAAACGACCTGATTCCCGCCCTGGAAGCCGCTGGCGCTCTCGTCATTTACGTCGACCTATGGAGCGACACGCTGGCCAACCCGGCAATGCTCGTGCACAACGCCATCCACAAAACCCTGCAGGAACTGCAGACGCCTGGTTCCTCAGCCCTGGAGATGCTCAAGCGTGTCAGCAATGTTGACTTGGGCGTGGCAGGCTTCAAATTTGGCTTCAAGCTCGACAGCATTGGCAATGCTGATGGCCCTACGTTGGCTCAAGCACTTACAGAGGTTGTCGACCAAGCGAAGACTGACCTCGTGCTGATCATCGACGAAGTGCAGCAAGCCATTTCCTCGGACGATGGCAACCAACTGCTATTGGCGCTCAAGGCTGCTCGTGATGCGATCAACCCATGCCCCAATACGCCGGGGTATTTCCTCTTTATCGGCACCGGCTCCCACAGAGCCCAAGTGAGCGAGCTGACCGCCAAACGCAACCAGGCGTTTTCCGGCGCTACCTCTGCGGCCTATCCGTTGTTGAAAGGCGATTACGTTGAGTTCCTGCTTGACCGACTTGCGATGACGGTGAAGAAGGGAAAACTGCCCTCCCTCGACGCAGCTATCGAGGCGTTCAATACGCTGGGGAACCGGCCAGAAGAAATGCTCAAGGCACTTCGCCAACTCATGCAGCAGGACGGTGACCCCGATCTTTTCCTACCCGTGATTGCCAGTACCCTGCGCTCCGCAGCGGCGAGCATTGAGCTTGAGAAAGTTGAACAACTGGGCATTTTGGCTCAAGCGATTTTCAACAAGATCGCGGCGACGGAAGGTGATGCCCGTGGGATTTTCTCCATCAACGCAGCGGCGGAGTATTCGAAGACGGTCGGTCGCGAGGTTCGGGTCGAGGAGATTCAACCAGTGGTGATTGCACTGGTTGCGGAGAACATCATCATGCGGCGAGGACATGGGATCTATGCGATTACGGATCAGTTTGTTCAGGAAATCTGGTTGGAGGAGCGGGCGCTGATTGGCGGAAGTTAGGACCATGCAGCCCTTTATTCTGTCGCATAATCATCTCACGGGTATCACACTGTATAAACTGACTTGTAACCGGCAGGTAGCGGCAATATATCTCGAAGCGTCAGTTAATGAGGCTTTGAAATTTCCAAACCTTAGAAAAGCTCAATAAGTCGCCGAAGACATTTTGGGGTGAATGCTCCAAAGCAACCCAATTGAAAGCTAAAAACCTTAGGGCCCTCAACTCAACTCTTACTTCCGTCCTCGTATAGAGCATGGACAGCAGCGCCCGGATCAGCACTGGATGAGTCCATCCCAATTAACTTTGTCTATAAACGGATTGATCAGCGCCCGCTTCTATTTAGCCTATCGGGGAAAATCAATACCACATGAACGAAATTTTAAACAATGACCCCATCTGTACTGCCTCGCACAAAGTCGAAAACAAAAATATCGGAGCAACTAAACATCATGCTTCTTCGAACCTAGAACTCAATAGCGATTAGAAACTTGCGACCCCACTAGATAAAAGTACAAAACCTATAATCCTTAACCCTAATAGCGCAGCCTCTGTCAATTGATTGTACTGAATAATACTTAGCCTAAATCTCGCAACAATCTGAGCAACGCGTACAACTCAAACACTACGCGTCGGTTACTAATGAGGCTTCTCCAGACTCAATGATCTGAAGTAGCTTTTTATATTTCCCCTTAACTTTTTTACCATCATTAAAGACAATTTCTACTATTTCATTTCGGCCTATCTTTTGCCCACCTTTAACGCGACCAGCCTCTCGAGGCGAAGAAAAATCCTCAGTCAAAAACCGAGCCAAAAAATCTGAATTAAAGAATGGAAGCTCAAATTTTTCTGGAGACAAATGAATATCCATTAATGCACTGTAGTTGCAAAGTTTTTGGCCCTCAGCCATTCCATATATTTTTATTTTCATATATTCAAAAATAGCCCGACCAGACTGAACAATATTTTCAGAAAATTTGTCTTGACTCACACTTCGCTCAAAACAATCCGCCGCACATTCGTATATCCTCAATGCTTCGTTAAAGTTACCAACAGCAAGCTTATAAAGAACAACCTCCCAAATCACTCGAATATCAGCATCACGCAATGCATAATCGTTCATATTCAAAAACAAGGTCACAAACTTATCAGCAAACTCTGCTCGCTCCTCGCCGCCAGGAAGTAGAATTGCAAAACATAATGTTTGGAATACCTCATCAACTGGAGTTTCTTCAGTCACCGTCATCAGTCTGTAATGAGTAAGCCGAGCAAACGTGGTTACATCCCCATCGCCCAACGCGATAAGGGTAGCCTGCAAGCATAGACTCCACGAGCTAATAATTTGCTTATCACGGGTAACATCTAAATAATTTATAAGGTCTATTACTGACTGTTTAGCATCCAGCCGAGCCAGATTATAAATTAGATTTGCGCATTCATCCAACGTAACCGCGGCTGGATTAATCTGCTTCGCTCTTGACAAATAAACGTTGGTTTTAATCAACTCGCTTGCACAATTAGAATATATTGACGCTTCAATTGAAGAGTCACTTTGAAATGACGCTCTATATATCATCAAATTAAGTTTTTCACCCTCCCCTGCGTAAAAAAGCGCCTTATCTAAGCTTTCCATAGCCCCAGCTGAATTTTCAGTACGCATATAATAAAGAGCAAGATGATAGTGCGCTGAGTAAAGCACTTTCCTGACTGCTGCAACCTGATTATACTTTGTCATCTGATCTTCTGAAGCAATCACCTGCAGCAATAGTTCCTCAACTGCACCGCTTTCAAAATCATCCTTACTAAAATCGCCAAACTCCTTAAACTGACTGATTGCCAAATTAACCTGAGATTGAAAATAAAATCCGGAGCTATGCTCAGTTAATCCTTGATCGCAAATCTTAGAAAACTCATTTTTCGCTACAGCATAATCGCCTTTACAAAGATAACAGAGCCCTAACCAATAGCTTCGAAAGCTGTAAAAGTAAGGATGTTTATCAAGCGTAAGATTGACAGGACTTAATACTTCAATCGCCTCATCGAATTTTTCTTGCATTGCTTGACAAAATCCAACATTTAGCAAAACAGCATTTCTTTTTTCTTGATTTTCATTTCCAGCAAGGAATTCGGTATAGAGATCGATAGCATCTTGGTACTGCTTAAGTCTGAGTTTATCAGCGGCACGATTTTCCAACGTTGTACTACGGACTTCAACATCCGAAATCCATTTTTCTGACAAAGAAAGAGCCATAATCTTATTTCGGAATTTTATGGAGCCATCTATTGCTTTAGGTGTACTTATTCCCGCAAGATACAAACGATCCTTTACCTTATCTGAGAGACTCAATGTCTTATCATAATGTATGCTCATTACAGCATTTCTTATTTCTTTATCTAGCTCAACCCTAGTTCTTATATGGTCAATAGGAGGAAGATCGAAATCTTTCAAATACAACCCTTCCACAACAAAATCAACTTCCCTCTCATCAATATGCACACCAGATATAACTTGCGACTCTAACGCGGAGCAAATATCCCAAGTCATGCGCGGATTACCAGAGGCCCAATAGAAGATTCTGCTCACCGCCTCACTTGAAAAGGTCAATGCACATTGCGTCAAGAACAAAAAAGTCTCATCCAAACTAAAATCATTCAAATATATTTTTTCTCCAATATTAAAAGGAGAAATTGCTTTATTTTTAATAAGCTCAGATGGATCTGCCACTCCTGACAACACATATGTAAGCCTGTAAAACTCGGCAAAGTTTGTTCTACCAGAAAAGTAGATACTTCTAATTAAAGAAAAAACATTATCAGAGTAGTCAACTTTCGTGAGAGCATCAATTTCATCCAAACATATTACGAGCTTTCCGGGAATGGCGCGTAAAATCGCCCTTAGCTCTCGCTCATGCTCCTTATGTGGCTGCATGATATCGGCAGAAAGCCGAGCTTCGTTAATTAATGTAGAGACCTCAGCAAGGCTCAGTTCAGCGCCATCCAGTATTGTATCTGTAATGTTTCTAAAAAATGAGCGTAAATCAGAGAACGCGTTTGACACATCTAAATACACAAATACATCACCAAGTGAATCGACTTCACGTTTGGCGTTAAGAAGCAGATTAGTCTTCCCCATTTGACGAGATACTAAAACGTATCCTGGACGTCCCATATCAGCGATAATTTGACGGAGCTGCGCATCCGCTTCGCGCCGGACATATAGCGACGAAGGGACAATAGCGTAAGGCTTGATTTTTTTATCCGTCATAATTTCACTCATCATGATTGGAATCCATAGGCAGAAATAGTGAGAATTTCCTCGTTGCTTTTACCTGGCTGAGAAATTCTAGCTTTGAAGAAATTTTTCAAAAATCTCGGAGAGCCATAAGATACATCTAAGAGATTTGCTGGCAATGTTTCGATATTGAATGAACCACCAACACCAGTCAATATCAACTGTAACAAACCACTTAACTCATCATGCCCCCAGAGAAAACATTCTCGTAACCTCAAGTAACTACTTATTTTTGATAGGTTTTTACATGCGGAAAAATCTGGCTTACCTATGGACGAGATTACAATACGTAGATCGTTCGCGTTAGAGAGTTGTTTTACTCTTGTGAATATATCTTCCACTAGACAAATTAGCTCGTTCTCAGCCATACATTCATTTTGCCCGGCCGGCACTTCATCGATATAAAGTGTTAGTTTACCACCCAACTCAATTTTTCTTATTAATAACTGAACTAGGCCGTTGAGCGTTTTTTCGACATTTAAATTAATATCATCACTTAACAAACGAATAGTATCAACCATCTCCGCTATATATTGCTCTCTAAACGCAGGACTATTGCATTGAGAGAAACACATTTCCACAATGCCTCCCCCTTCATCGCAGAGCAATTTTTTTATAATCGATGTTTTTCCTGCCCCTGACGGTCCAAACAGCCAAAAACTTGCGACAGAAAAGTCACATGCAACTTGGGAGTCGATATCCCTCTTAAAATAGTACGGCTCACAATTAGCGTCATATATATCAAATAACGGTCCCCGACTGACTAGCCTAGAGTACACGCCTGCGTCTTTTTCTATTTTAGAGCAAATTTTAAAATCTATTTCCGTTTCCGCTAAAAACTTGTCATTAATAAAATCCACAAGAAAATTATGGCTAGCGTGATTAAGACTTACTGGCTTTACAATAGAGGAATGGTTAGTATCCGGAATCACTTGGGGACTCGGAAAATAACGCGCTGCGGAATCTTTCAATACTATAGGTGCAAAGCCAGGGAGCCAGCGAGAACCAAACATAGCTTTATGTTCAACGGCCTCTACACCTTTGAATTTATCATGACCTACAACGTTAATAAATTGCTTGAATCTAGCATCGAGATCCATTAACAATTCATTTTTGAAAGCTAATTGCTTACCCAATCTATTCTTGTACAAATTTATCACACCAAGAAAACTATCGGCATAATCGGAACCGATGGATGGCGAAGCCATTAAGACTAGTCCGACATAATGCTCCTTAAAGCTCTCCCTCTTTGACTCCAGCATATATCTTACGACTATACCACCCAAACTATGACATACAAATATGAGTTTTCTCTTTTCAAGTACCGACTTTTCTCCAGCCGCAGATTTTCGGCTCAAAGACCTGAACAACTCTTCTACGCAATCTCTGACACCATAGTCACCCGAGTCGATATCAGTGTAATAACCTCCCATAAATATTGACACTGGAGGTAATCTCTTATCTTGTTTTAGCAATTCCGGCCAGAAGACATTGGCGCTCTTATTCCTCCAACAGTCTGCGGCGCTTGAAAAGAAGCCATGAACAAAAACCACCGCTAAATCAGCGTTTTCGTCATATCTGTACCAAGTATTATTTTCCATCAATCGCCGCCGCCCCTATAGCTTATTGCCATCAGCAAGCCGCTATATTGCCATCACGCAAGCTTTAGTGGTACCTACCTCAAACAAATGGCTCAAAGCAACCCACCATTGCGAGTCACTCCTTATCAAGCTACTCTTTCCTATCGCTGCCAATTCAGCGATCGGGCCTGAGAACCCCGCAAGATGCAGGCGCACCAAGCGCCCCAAAACCCGATTTGCAGGCGTTTTTTTTTCGCCCACCATTTCGTGCAATGGCGGCTGTGCGTGGGAGACCTTCGGGTCTGCCGGGTTCCTGTATCTCCGGTTTCTCAGCCTGCGCACAGCTGCCACCCATTCGCCTGAGAACGAACGTGGTAGCTCTCACCAGATATGGGAGTTTTACCAATGACCGCTACAAGTCCGCCTGCGTTAACCACCCTCGGCGTCACCCCCTTCTCCTTTCACTCCGACCAACCTCTGTTCCGCGTCAATAGCGGTGTTTCCCTGCATGAAGCCTTGCACCACGTTTCCGACCTGCTCCATGTCGCCAAGCTGCTCGCAGAAGAGGCGGCGATGACACGGGAGACGGACCGTTATGCCTGGGCTTCGCATTATTTGCAGGAGATGAGCAAGGCGGTGATTGATGACGTGGTGAAGGTGTTGGAGTCACCCAGCAATAGCGCGCAGTAGACCTCACTGAAAAGGCCTGTCCTCGCCATAGTGCAGTTCAACTTGTGGCGAGGTTCGTTATCGCTCTCTATAAAGCCCCATCCAGCCCCCAACAAAAAAGGCACTTGCCGCGAACGCCAAGTGCCTTTTTCACCCCACCTGCAACCCAATCACCGCGCCAACATAAACGTCTCATACTCCAGATCTTCCAGCGCCGACGACAACCGCGCCAGCCCCAGCAGTACACACACCAGCAACGACAACGTAAACCCGTAGCCGAAGAAGCTAGGCCCCAGGTGCATGCTGAGCAGTGTCAGGGCTGCGTTGAGTACGGCAAACAGTACGCACAGTTCCAGGACCACGCGGCGTTTGTCGAGGTAGAAGAACACGTTGAGCAACGCCATGAAGACCACCTGGATGCTCACGCCGATCAAGTCGATGTAGAACAGTGGCAGGTAGTAGCTGGAGATGCCGATCCATTCCAGCAGGCGCGGGGCGAAGAGGAACAGCAGCACCACGGTCAGGCCTTGGACTTTGCAGATTTCCAGCAGGCCCTGGCGGATGGAGAGGGTCATCTCGGTTTTCAGCGAGCCGATGTGCTGCAAGGTCTCGCCATCGCGGATGGCACGGAACAAGCGGTCGTACCACTCGGCAAAGTCGGTCTCGATACGCACCAGGAACACGGCCATGCCGGGGATGATCGCCAAGTAGGCGATGAAGATCGGCATGTCGTACAGGATCGAGGCGCGCAGCGGGCCTATCACCGTGTTGGACGTGCCTGGGTTGAACCAGAACAGGATTTTGTCGACCCAGATGCCGAAGTTGTAGAAGAAGCCGGTCACCAGCAGGCTGAGGAACACGTTGCGACGATCGAGAAAATCAAACGCAATCATTTTCTCGGCACGGTACTCGCGCAGGATGTCGTACAGGTACAGGAACAAAAGGCTGCCGTGGCCGATCAACAGCGCCAGCAACAGGCCGGGCATCTTCAGGAAGCTCAGCAGGTAGGCGCTCGCGACCATCAGCGAGTAACCCACCACCATCACCAGCAGGATGCGGTTGTACTTTTTCATCCCCGAAAGAAAGATGATCACCAGCCACAGGTTGCACAGCACCACGAAGTTCGACAGCACCAGCACGCGGTAGATCAGCGGTTGATCGAACAGCACCGCCAGCACGATAACCCCCAACACCCCGGCACCGACCGTCACCATCAACAATATGCCCAGCAGGTTGGGCAGGATCTGGTCGTAGTTGCGCTCGAACAACTGGTCGGACACGAAGCGGGTGAAGAACAACTGCAGGCCGCCCGTCAGGATCAGTGAGCTGGCCATCAGGTACGTCACCGTGACCAGAAACTGCCCCACCAATGCGTTGGGCAACAGCAGGCCCAGGCTGATGATCCCCACCAGCATCACGCTGATGATCGACAGCACCCACGGGCCGGAGCTGATCAGGCCCGCATACACATAGGCGTGCAAGGTGGCGGTGTATGAGTCGCGCGAGAGGATCTTGCGCAGTTCGAAGCCAATACCGGCCATTTAACTGTTCTCCATGGCGGCCTGGTACAGGTCGCGGTAGCGCTGCAGCATCAAGGCTTCGGTGTAGTAACGGTTGACCCGCAGCAAGCCGGCGGCCTGTGCAGCCTTCCAGCGCTCGGGGCTGCGCAGCAGTTCCAGGATGGCGGCGGACGTCGCCTGTGGGTCGGCAATCGCCACCACCTTGCCCGCCACGCCGAGGTCGCGGTCTTCGGCGCTGCCGCCTTCGATCAGTTCGCGGCACGAGCCGACGTCGCTGCTGACGACCGGCGTACCGGCAGCCCAGGCTTCGAGGATCACCAAGGGTTGTGCTTCGCTGATCGAGGTCAGCACCATCAGGCCAAGCTTGGGCAAGATGTCCTGGATGCGCTGGAAACCCAGGAAGTGCACTTTGCCTTCAAGCCCCAGGCTCGCCATAAGGCTGCGGCATTCGCTCACGTATTCCGGGTCTTCTTCCTCGGGGCCTACAATCCAGCCTTCGGCGTGCGGCATCGCGCTGATCACGCCGCGCATGGCACGCAGGAACGTTTTCACGTCCTTGATCGGCACCACGCGCCCGATCAACCCGACCACCGGTGCAATGCCCGGCTCACGGGTTTCCATGGCACGGGACCATTGCGACAGGTCGATGCCATTGGCGATCAACGCCGTGCGGCTCGGATCGGCACCGTCCTTGATCTGACGCTGACGGTTGCCGTCATACAAGGCAATGATCTTGTCGGCGCTGTTGTAGGCCAGTTGGCCGATCCGTTCGAAATAGCGCACCCACAGGGTCCGGATATACCCCGAGCCACCGTCGAGGCTGCGGTTGAGCGCCTGCCCGGAGGTTTCGGCAATCCAGGTGGCCTGGGCCAGATCGATCTTGCGCTCCTTGGTATAGATACCGTGTTCGCTCAGCAGGTAAGTGCATTTCCAGCGGTGCTTGAGGATGCAGCCCAGCAGCCCGGCGTAACCGGTGGAAATCGAGTGCAGCACCCGCGCCGGTGGCATCTTGCGCGAGGCCTCGGCGAGCATCAGCAACGGCGACTGCAACGAACGCAGCGTCCAGAAATAGTTGACGAAAGACGGGTCGGCGCAGTGCTGGCGGTAGCCTTCGCTGAGGGTTTCCCAGCTGGCACGGCTGCGCAGCACATCATCCAGGGTCATATGGCCCTCGGCGATGCAGTTGAGCAGGCGCTCGCCCAGTTCCCGCTCGGGCGGGTCCGGGTGGTGCAAAAAGCGATACAGGTCGGCCAGCTGCTGCGGGTTGGCATCGCGTGGCGTGCCACGGGTATCGGCGGGGTGCGTCGCGTCTTCGAGGAACACCTCTTCGATGTGCACCACATTCACCGGCACTTCATAACGCCGCGAGGTGTACGCCGAACGCTGACCACCAATGAACATCACCGAAAAAGTCAGCTCCGGCAGGCCGAGGATCATCTGGTGGATCCAGCTCGATACACCGCCGCGCACGTACGGCCAGGTGCCTTCCAGCAGCAGGCAAATGTCAGCCGTCGGGGTGGTTTCCTTATGATTCATTCCAGCTCCTCACCAACTCAGCAAAGGGTGGCCGCTGACGGGTTTCTTCCGGCAGGCTGGCGAGCAGCCCGGGGATTTCGTGATAGCGACCCGCTTCGAACGCCAACTCGGCATGGAAAGGCAGTAACTGAGCCGGCCCCAGACCGTTTCGCTCAGCCTCGTGCAGCAGGGCCTCAGCTCGCTCGTTTTCACCGCGTTCCAGGGCAATACGGCCGGCCAGCAGCAACAGCTCGCCGCCCTCACCGGCCGCCAGACCTTGTTCGGCATGTTCGCTGGCCTGGTTAAGCACGTGCTCAAGCACGCTGCCTTGGGCCAGGCCGAGGTAGGCCAATTCCCAATACCAGCGCGCCAGCATGCTGTGCACCGGGCCGGCAGTTCGGGGGCCGACGCCAGCCAACTGTTCCAACGCCATCTGGATGTGCAGGTTGATGTCACTTTCCTGCTTGTCGAGCATCGAGTACGCCAGCAGACGGACGTCATCACTGGGGTCACCCAAGGCCAGCTTGAGGATGGGCACCGCGTCCTTGCCAGGCATGCGGCGAGTCGCCAGCAGCGCGGCCAGACGCTGATCGGGATCGGGCGCGTGGCGCAGCACGTCCTGCAAACCACCATCGGCGAAGATCGGCGTGCGTGTCTGGGCCTTTGCACGGAACGGCAGGCCGGGAATGCCGACCGATTGCCACGCTTGCTGGTCGCGTTTACGCGGCAGGTACAGCGCCGGGAAGATCGACGCAACCACGCCCAGGGTACCGATCACCGGCACAAAGAACGCCAGGCTGAAAATGAACAGCGGGCTCCACGGCAAAGGCGCCCGGTAGCGCGCCGGCAACAGCAGCCATACGGCGCCGCACAGCATCAGGCAGGCCAATCCATGGCTGAAGGTGAACACCAGCAGTTCGTGCATCTGCGGCGCATCGAGCCACAGGCTGGCCCAACTGCCCGCCTCCAGCAGCACGGCGCCGCTAAACAGCCACTTGCTGATCATTCAGGCCACACTCGTTGTAGAGGAAGTTACGCAGCCCGTTGCGATCACAGCCAGGCTCCAGATTGAAAGGCATGACCCGCACACCCAGGCTGTCCAGGTCGGTATCGATACCAAAGTGCTCGTGCAACAGCATGCCGATCCGCGCCAGGTAGCCTTCGGTACCTTCCGGGCTGGTCAACGGCAGGAGCACCAGCAACAGACGATGTTCGCGGTTGTTGCGTACCGCCAGGTGCAAGTCCAGGCCACGTTGGCTGCGCTCCATCAGGCGCGACAGTTCCTCGTTGGCGCGCGTCATCTCGAACGCGAACAACCCGGCGGGCAACGTGTGTTGTTCCACATCCACCAGCGACCGCTTGAGCTGCAACGAAAATTGCTGGGCGTGCGCATCGGGCAGGCTCAGCACTTGCGGATCGCGGCGCAACAGGTCGGCAATGTGGCCAGCCAGCAGCGACAACAGGCTCAAGGTGCGGTCCTGGAACGCAAAGAACGGCATCTGCCGAACCGCCAGGATCGCCAGCAAGCGGCCTTCGGCATCGATCAACGGGATGCAGGCCTGCAGCGCGGAAAACTGCGCGGCGTTACCGGCGTCGATCAGCTCCTGGCGTACGCTCACCAGTTCGCCGCGCTCCAGACATAGCCGGATCAAACCGTCATCGGTCTCCAGCGGCCCCATCACGCCGATCATCGCCAAGGCCTGGGGCAGTAGGTTTTTCTCACTGTCGTCGACGCGGTACAAACCCGCCACGCGCAATGCGCCGTATTGGCCGAGCATCGCCACGATCGGCTCGGCCAGCTCGCTCAATGCGTCGCCTTCGACCGGCATGCCGCGCAGTTTTTCACGCAGGCCCAGCAATGAACTGCGCAGGCTCTGGTCACTGCCGGCCACGCGTTGCTCAAGCAGGTCATGGGACACCCGCAGGATCTGGTGGGCACGGGTGAACTCGTCGAGGCGGTACTGACGGTATTCGTTAGCCATCTGCAGACGCTCCAGGCGGCGCACCCACAGGTCGCGAACCTCGCCTACCAGCATCCCGCACACCAGCACACCGACGATGAACGAGGGCTCAAGCTGGGTATAACCTGCATGCCCGGTGTAGCGCAGGGCAAACAGCGCCGCCACCAGCAGCACGGCGCTGAACAGGCCGCGCACAAAACCGTAACGCACACCCAACAGCAGCGGCGCCAGGATTGGCCAGGGGAAACCACCGTGCATTTGCAACGGGTCTTCGGGGGTCAGCCAGAAGCCGAGGCCAATGGCCAAGCCCGTTACCAGGAGTGTTTCCAGCCAAGACACCGGCCCGCTGGCGCGAGGCGCCAGGCTGTAATCCATGTGTGGAGAATTCATTGCGTTCACTCGAATCGAAGGGCGCCAACCAGTTTGTCGATTACCGTCTGAGCATTGCCCGCCAGGCTTTCACGGGACCAACCGGCGCGCGCGCCGCTTTTGCTCCAGAGCACACGACCACTGTTGGCGTCGAGCACGCGCAGGCTGATGCCCACCGCCGGCTCGCCATCCAGGCCGTTCTTGTACTGCCACTCTTCGACGCTGCCGGCGACGACGTAATCGAGCTTTTGCTCACGTGCCCATTCCAGGGCACCGTTCAGGCGCTCGTTGTCGTCCATCAGCGCCTGTTCGCCCTGGGTGCTGGTCGGGTACACACGCGGTTGCAGGCCATGGCTGCTGAGTACGCTGAGCAGGATCTGCTCGCTGCGCTCACCGGCTTGCGGGGTCTGCGAATAGTTGATCATCGGCACGATCCCCCACTGCGCGTTGCGCGGCAGGTTAGGGCTGTTTTCACTGGTGAAGCTGGAGCAGCCGGCGACGAACAGCACTGTCAGGGCCAGGCTCAGGTTACGAATTGCTTGCATAGGTTTTTCTCCCGTAGATTCTGTAATCAGCGCCCGAAACGCACGCCGTAGCTCATGCCCAGCGTGCCGCCGGACTTGCCATCCCCGCCTTGTGGCGCAGATTGGTAGCCGAAGGTGAGGGCCAGTTCGTCGTCACCCAGCACTTCGAAACCAATGCCCGTATTGACGCCGTAGTTGAAGGTTTGGTCGGTCCACTGCCAGCCCGCCGTCATGTCCACCAGCCAGGTGTATTGCGGCTTGCTGCGCACCAGCGCACCGGGGATGCCGCGACGCCAGGACGTGCCGACATAGAGTTGGCCGTAGCGGCTTTGCAGGAGGTCGCCCGACGGGATGGTCTGCAACTCGATCGGGTCACCCGGCTCAGGCGGCGCGACATCAGGCACTCGAATCGGGCCTTTGAAATCGCTGGAGAGGTAATCCAGGTTGCGATCCTTCACGTTGTTCTTCTGGTAATCCACACCACTGCGCACCGTCCAGTTAGGCCCGGCAAATTCCAGCGTGTGGTTAAGCTCCAGCTTCAGCGCATGACCACTGCCCAACGAGTCGCCGGCACGGGTCGAGAACGAGCGCTGTGCCACTTCCCAGCTCAACTGGTCCCGCGCGGTCAGGCCATGACGGCCGCCGACCCAGGCGCGGTCCTGCTGGCCGAAAGCCCGCATCAGACCGCTGTCGTCACTCTTGCGATGCCAGTCCAGCCCGGTCTCGATCTGGTGGCTGTTGCCCAACTGCCACATGCGCGACAGGCCCAGGCCGTTACGGTCATCGTCTTTGCGCTGGCTGGTGTCGGCAAACAGCTTCCAGCTGCCGTTTTCTACCGAGCGCACCAAGGTCAGGGCCGCGTTGCTCTCGTCGCCGATGCGCGAAGAAATGACGTCGTCGCCTTTATAGTTGCCGTGTTCCATCTCGACATCGGCGTACCAGTTGTCACCTAGGTTGTGGGCGATTTCCAGGCGCGGCGCGTCAAACGACAAGCCACCGAAATCCTGTTTCTGATACGACAGCAACGCACCTTGCGGGGTGGCTTCGTGGATCTCCACCGCCTGGCGACGCAGTTGCTCGTTCACCGAATCCGGCTGGTCGTCGCCCAGTGCCGACAGGCTGGTTTCCAGTGCCTCGTTGGTACGCCCCAAACGGCTGAGCGCCTGTGCGCGCTGCGCCGGGTTCAGGTCGCTGCTGGCCAACAGGGTTTCGACCTGGGCTTTATTACGGCTGCGCAAGGCTTCCTGGATCTGCTCGTAACGGTCGACCTTGAGCCCTTGGGTGCGCGCCCAGGCCAGCCAGTCGTCTTTCTGCGCTTGCTGGTTGGTGGCATCCAGGCGGGCCAGCAGGCGTTCGAACCACAGCTGTTTCATCGACGGCGAACCGTCTTTCCACTTCAGCAGTTCTTGCTGGGCCTTCTGCGGCGAGTAGCTGCTCGACATCAAACGCAGCCAGATCGCATAGCGCTGGGACGACGGTTGCAGGTTGTCGGCCTCGGGGCTGCGCAGCAACTTCAAGCGCAGGCGCTGGGCGGCGTCCTGGTAGCCGGAGGTGTCCAGGGCGTCGGCATACGCAGCCTGCACCAGCCAGTCGTTCGGGCTGAGCTTGAGGTACATGCGATACCAGACCAACGCCTCGGCATCGCGCCCCAACAGCTGGCTGGCACTGGCGAACGGCAGCCAGAGCAGGCGGTCTGCCCGTGCATAGGCACGCCATTTGGCCAGCAGGGGCTTGAGTTTTGCCGTGTCGGCCTGGTCGACATACAGCCAGGTCAAACGCTCGCGGAACAGGTTGTCATCCGGGTAGCGCGACAAGCCCAGCAGATAGAGACGCTCGGCCTCGGTGGTATCGCCCTGCTCCACCGCCAAGGCACCACGTACCGCCAGGACCTGGGCTTGCTCGTAGGCCTCCGGGTATTTCTTGGCGTCTTCCAACAGGGTAACGACCTGATCCCACTCCTGCAGCTCCTGGGCCAGTTGCAGCGCCTCGACCAACCGTTGCGGATCCTGGGCGCGGTGCCAGCTGTCGACCATCAACTTCAAGGCGCGCTGCGGGTCGCTGGTGCGATACAGGGTGATCAACTGGCTCTCGTCGCCACTGGTCAGCTTGCCGTTGAGGGACAGCAGTTTTTCCAGGGAGACGCGCAAGTCTTCGTCGCGCTCCAGGTCCCAGGCGAGTGCCGCACGGGTGCGCCAGTATTCCGGATCATCGATGGATGAGTCGTCCGACTTGACCACTTCCCAGGCCGCCGGCTCATCAAACAGCTTCATTTCCGTGCTGGCCCAATCGACCCGTTCGGCGGTAGTCAGCTTGTAGCGTTTTGCATAGTCCTTGTAGAGCTTGCCTTTGGCCGCGAACTGCCCGGTGTTTTCCAGGTTCTGCAGCAAGCGTGTCCACGCCAGGCGATGGGCCGGGTACTTGCGCAGGTAGGTGCGCAGCCAGGACTCTGCTTCCGCCGGTGTGCCACGGGATTCATGACCGTAGATCAGCGCATCCAGCTCGATGTCCGTGAGCGCACGCTGCTGCATGATGTCGGCGAGCAACGGGATCGAGCGGGCGAAGTCGAATTGCAGACTGGCAAGGCGCCAGGCGTGCTCGCGGGTTTTCGGGTCTTCCTTGAGTTTGAGCAAGCGAATCCAGTAATCCAGCGCGGCTTCGTTATCACCGCGCCACTCACCGAGCTTGGCCATTTGCTCCAGCAACTCGGTGTCATCCGGGTAATCGATGACCAGCTCCTGACCGGTTTCCCACGCACCCGCCAGATCATTGATGGACAGGCGCACATCGAATTCTTTGACCAGGATCTTGCGGTTGTCAGGCTCCAGGTCATGCCACTGCTGGAGCACGCGCTGGGCCAGGTCGAACTGCTTGGTCGCAACGGCGATATCCACGCCCTGCTCCAGCCACGCCACGTCGGTTTGCGGGTTGGTCAGCTGGGGCAACTCGTCAACCAGCACTTGCGCGGCCTGCTCGTCACGCCCGGCCGAGAGCAGGCTGTTGAACGCAAGTTGCGCGTACTCCCGCCGTTCGCCCGGCTGCTGGGCGTCACGCTTGAGTTGCAGATAGATGTCTGCCGCGCGCGCAGGCTGCTCACCCGCCAAGTACCACTGCGCGGCGGATTTGAGCGCCTCGGTGCGTTGCGCCGGATCACGCCCTGCGATCTCTTCGAACACACTGGCGGCAAACGCCGGCGCCTGCAGGGTCAGCGCCAGCTTCGCCAGGCTTTGCAGCTGGGCCACCGGCAGCTTGCGATGATCGAAGCTTTGCAAGCGCTCGACCAACGCATGCTGCGCAATCAGGTCGTTGCCACTGGCGGCGATCAGCGCGTCCAGTTCCAGGCGATAGTAGGCCTGGATCTCCGGCTGCGGCTTGGGCCAGGCGTCCACGTGTTGGCGCGCTTTGGTGTAGTCACCGAGGCGAATCAGCAAGTCGACCAATTGCAAACGCAGGTGGTCGTCATCCGGGTGCGCCGTCAGCAACAGCTCGGCATAGTTGGCCGACACGGCGTCGGGTTCGCGCCCGTCGGGCTGGAACACTTCTTCACGCTGGAAGGTTGCCCACAGCAGGCCGCCCACGGCGACCGCGACCACCGCCAGTGCCCATGGGTTGAGCAGGCGGCTGCTTTTAGTTGCAGAGGAGTTGACCATTACTCACCTGCTTCATAGGAAGTTGAAAAGTCCAAAGGCCGGCCGAAGCCTTGCCCGCGAATCGTTGCCCATCGACTTCCACGCGGCAGGCGGTTGCCGAGCGCACGGTGAAGGTCAGGTCGAACTGACCGGCGAAGGAAAAGCTCACGCGACGATCGTCCAGGTAACGCCAATCGAGCAACGGCACGTTGGCCTCCTCCAGCGCAGGGCGAGGGTCTCTGTCCGTACGCAATGCGAGCAACGCCTTGTCGCTGCTCAGGGCCACATAGCGCCCTTGCGGCAAGTCACGTACACCCGCGACACCTTGGGATTTGAGCAAGTCCGGCCAGCCCATTTGTGCATCCAGGCGCACGGTACGCAGCGCGTCCATCCCGCGAATCTGCCAGGCGCCGTCCGCAGTACGGGCCAGGCTCGCCTGGTACAAACCATGCAGACGGTCGACGTAGTCGCTCATCCACAACGACATCGGCTGTTGCTCGCGCATGTAGCCGTAGATCTCGTGCATGGCCTTGATCGAGGCTTGCTTGGTGCTGGAATAGAAGTGGTAGTAGAGGTGCAGCCCACGCAGGCGGCGTGGGCTGTCGGTGAGTTCGAACGTCTCGATCAACTCACGGAAGCCGTAGTACGGGCCTTTCCACAGGTTGGTGTAGAGGTTTTCATTGATGATCGGCGCGTAGTACTGCAAACCCCCAGGCGTCGGCCGCAGCAACGGGTTCAACCCGGTCAGGGACGGGTTGGCCTTGGTCATGATGGTTTCGGCGCCGTTGACGTTCTTCAAGCCGGCGTCATAGGCCAGCTTGATGGTGCTGGCAGATGGCAGCGCATCGCCTGGCCAGAACACCATCTTCACCGGCTTCTGTGGCGTCGTCAGGTTCTGGTTGATGTAATCGCGCGAGCCAAAAATCTCCCGACGAAAATCGATTTTGTCGTAGCCGACGATTTTCATGTTCAAGCCGTATTCCGCGTTGAAATTCTCGCGCTTCTTGGCTTTCTCCGGCTGCATGAAAAACGGGTGGCTGTAGGTGTGCGTGGCCACTTCGACTTTAGGGTTGGCGAAGATCTCGCGGGCAATCGGCTCCAGCTCGCGGGCCAGGAACGGGAACGCGCCGCGCGGCGAGATCTCGCCTTCGATGATCGACACCGACGTCAGGAACGGGTTGGGCTTGATGTAGTCGTCCAGCGTATGACGCCCCGCATAGGGCGTGCCGCGCACTTCGGCGCGGGAGGGAAACCCGTCGCCATCGATGTGCACGGTCGCAATGCGCCGGCCATTCTCGGTGGTGGTGTCCGGCCGAGGTTGCGCCGGTAGACGCAGGCTGGCCTGAAGGAACGCGAACGGATCGAGAATCCAGCGGCTACGCTCGTTGTTGATTTCGAGCAGGTAAGGCGCCAGCGCCAGTCCTCCCCATTTACCGACCACTACCGGGTTGAAAACGGCGCCATTGGCACCGCTCAAGGACAACGCCGGGGTGGGGCCGTTGGGCAATACGGAGACCGCTGCCAGGTCACGGGAGCGCGGCACCACCGGTGCCTCGAAGGCGCCCAGCAGGGCCTTGTCCTGGTGGGTGATGGTCAACACTTGAGTGGCGGGCGGCGCATCCCGCTTGAGGCCCAGGCGCTTGAGCAACAACTTGTCTTCAACCGGCAGACCACTGAAGAACACCACTGGCACCTGCTCGTCGAGACGGGCGTTGATAAAGCGATTGAACGCCGGTGCATCCTGCGGCGGGCCGCTGGTCATCCAGGTGACCACACCCGCGTACAAACCACTGAAACCGTAGAGCGGCAGGTCACTGTCGGCGGGCAGGTAATCGACTCGGTAACCGAGGTACTCCAGCAGCCCGCCCAGGTTGCTATGGCCAGCGGCATCTTCCAGCGCGCCTTCACGCGGGTCGTAGATCATAGCGATACGGCGCGGCTGGACCTCGATGCTGCTGATGCCCAGGGTGTTGAGGTCCGGGGTACTGATGTAGGGAATGAACCCCTCATCGCGCAGACGCTTGGCGAGCGTGCGCGCCTCCTCACGACGCTCGGGTGGCAAGTAGTCGATGGCCACCAGCGGCACACCCTTGGCGCGCAGCGGTTGCAGGTGGGTTTCGAGCCACTGGCGATCGGACTCGGACACCGGGCGATAGCGTTTTGCGGAAGCATCCCAACCGGCATGGATCGACTCGACCGCCACGGCGGCGGCAACGCCGTCCAGCTCAGGCAACACTTCGAAACCACGGTTGAAGAACAGCTTGAGGTTCGGCTGACGCTTGTGCAGCTCACGCAGCAAGCTGGCCAGGCCGACGCGCTGGCTTTCGCGCGAAGCCTCGGGCATCAGTTGGAAACTGTCGAGGGTGTCGAGGAACAGGCCCGCATAGCCTTGCGCTTCCAGGGCCTTGGCACGTCCGAACAGATGCTCGCGCCAGACCGTCGATGTGAGATCCATCACCTGGCTGTTCCAGGCGTCATTACGCACAGGGGAAACCGCTTTGCTCAACCCGGCTTTCTCGACCTCGGCCTTATTGCCATCAAACTCACCGATGGACAGGTAGGCAAACGGCTGGCTGCCCAATGCCCGCAAGGTTTTCACATCGCCAGGCGTCATGTGCCCCGGTTCGACCACGGCCCAGTCGAACTGCGCCAGTTCCGGCAGCGGTGGTTGCTCGGCGTACCAGAACGCCACGCTGTTCGGTGGGGCCATGGTGGCAGCGTGCACGCTCGGCCCGCCGACGAATAAGGCAAGAGCAGCCAACAGCCGCTCAGCGATCGCGCGGATACGCGTCCTGCGGAAAACGATTTCCATAATTCACTCTTGAAGATGACTGAGCCAATACTGCGTAGACGTCGGGCGAAGTGACCGGCGAGCTACAAGCTGCGCAACAGCTGCGCCAAACCCTGGCCAATGGAGGTCGGTTGCGGGAGTGCAAAGCGCTCCAGCAGACGGGCGTTATCAGCGCGCGAATGACGGATGTCGCCTTGACGTGAAGCTTGGTACGTCACGTTCAACGCGGTGCCGGTGGCATTGCCCAGTTCAGCGATCAGGTCGTTGAGGCTGGTCGAACGGCTGAGCCCTACGTTGATGGCTTCAGGTGCCGGTTCGCGGGTCTCGACTGCCTGGACGAGGATGCTCACCAGGTCCTGCACGTAGACGAAGTCGCGGGTTTGCTCGCCGTCACCAAAGACGGTAATCGGCTTACCCGCCAACGCGCGCTCGGTGAAGATGCTGATCACACCGGAGTAAGGCGAAGACGGGTCCTGGCGTGGGCCGAAGATATTGAAAAAGCGGAAGATCACCGGCTCCAGGCCGTGCTCGCGACGGTAGAAGTCCAGGTAGTACTCACTGGCCAACTTGTCGCTGGCATAAGGCGTCAGTGGGGACTTGGGCGTGTCTTCGGCGATGGCCGTGCCTTCGCCGTTGTTGCCATAGGTAGCCGCGCTGGAGGCAAATACCACACGCGCCACACCGGCCTTGAGCATGCTTTGGCACACGTTGAGTGTGCCGACGAAATTAGCCTGGTGAGTGGCGACAGGATCGTCTACCGAGGCCTGCACCGATGCAACCGCCGCCAGATGCACGACTGCGCTGCAATCACGCATGGCCTGCTCGACCACGGCGCTGTCGGCGACATCGCCAACCAGCAGTTCCAGATCAGGGTTACCAACGGGCAGGTTAGCCACCTTACCGGTCGACAAATTGTCCAATACGCGAATCTTGTAGCCTTTGCCCAGCAACGCATCGACCAGATGTGAACCAATAAAACCTGCACCACCGGTAACCAGAATTCGTCCTACAGCCATGAAGTTTACTTCCTAAAGACTCGAGCGCAGGCAGCGACAAACGAGCCTGCTAATTAAAGGTGACAGTGTTTTAGGGCTACCCTGACCAACGTCGCCTGGCCATCCGAGTCCAAGCCGCCTTATCCCTGAATCTTGAAGAACCACAGCATGGGACGAATGCGCGTTGCTAATGTCATTTTAATGGCTTAGAGCCATCAAATTCGTGGCGATCATGGTGGATCCAAAAGAGACTGTCAACGAATTGTCTAATTTGCCGCTAAACGGCAACCAGTGACAAAATTAGCCACTTATTTGACGCTGGTAATAGGGCGCAGCCTGCTTGTCACCCTTCCAGGCATCACGTCTACTGCACCCATATTGGTGTCCCAGGCTGTGTGGTCGAAACGACTTGCGTGACGATTGCTGTCTCCGACTTCATGGGCGGCTACACGGTGTTGGGCGATGAAAGCTGGCAGTTTCTGCCCGGTTTTTCAGCGTTGGGCAGTGCTGAGGCGCGATTGCCTGCGCAGGTACACCATTTGCACCGTCACGCCGATCACCAGCGCCAACGCAATGCCCGCCTGCGCGCCCAGCAGCACCGGGGATTGCAGGTCAGTGACGAAGGGGTGGCCATCGGGAACGCGACGCAACGTCTCGGACACGGTGGGCACCATCAGGAAAAAAGCCGTCAGGCTCAGCAAGATCGTCTCCACATACACCCGGGCTCGCCCCAGCCAGGCCACGCGCCCTACCCCATAACCTGCCAGCAGCAGCGTAATCGTAATGATGCCGATGGCGTTGCTGACGGGCTGATGCGCGACTAGGAACACGGTGAGGCCGCCGATCAACATCGACACGAAATACAACACGCCCGGCACTGAGCGCGGCACGATGCGGCCATGCCGGATAAACATGTAGGCGGCCAGTGGAATGGCCGGCAAGCTGCCGAGGGTGTGCAGCCAGCCAAGGGCGGAGATTCCGAACATTGTGGTGTTCCCATGTGGTTGGATGATGTGCAAAAAGCCGTCAGCGCGGGAAAGGCTCATCCCGACGCGGTCGGCACGCTATGATCTCGGCGGTCAGCTTAGTGAAGACGGGGTCGGACCGACATGATGAATCCCTTGGAAAATTTGATCATTCATCCACAAATGCAGCTGGAAGGGCTGGCCAAGGGCGACCTGCTGTCCCAGGTACTGGCGCAGATCCGCCTGACAGGTGATCGGGTTTATTCCTGCACGCTGACGGAGGCACAGCCCCTCACGCTGGATGAAAAAAGCGCGCACATCTGCGTACTCCAGCACGGTCGGTTACATCTGAATGCCGCCCATCAGCCCCCCCTGACGCTGGAGCAAGGCGATGTGATCCTGCTGCCCCACGACCCCACGGGCATCACGCTGACCGCCCTGAATGGGCCGGCAACCGTGGTCATCTGCCGCTTCTGGTTCGACGCGAGCAGCTTCCAGGCCATGCTGTTCGCCCTGCCTCGGCTGATCCATATCCAGCAAGCCGACGCTGCCGCGTGGGCGGAAGGCATTCTGCATTTCATGTTGCTCGAAGCCCACGATACGCAGCCGGGCGGGGCGTTGATGATTTCGCGCCTGATCGACCTGGTGGTGATTCGCATCCTGCGCACCTGGGTGCACCAGGGCGCCGCTTCCGGATGGTTGGGTGGGTTGTCGGACGCGCGTATCGCGCGTGTGCTGAAAGCCATTCACGAAACACCGGGCAAGCAATGGCGCATCGACAACCTGGCTGAGGTGGCGGGCATGTCGCGGTCGAATTTCTGCGAGAGGTTCAGCGCCCTGGTCGGCCGCTCGCCGCTTCGGTATCAGAATGAATGGCGGCTGACCCTGGCAAAAACCATGCTGGCCAAACAGGACGGTCGCATCGGAGAAGTGGGTTTTGCGATTGGCTATGAGTCCGAAGCCGCGTTCAGCCGGGCATACAAAGCCTTTTTCGGCCGCTCGCCACGGGATGATAACGCCCGGCCGGGTTAGGCCGGGACGTGTGTCTCAATGCCCGGCGCTTTGCCCGCCGTCGACATGCAGAATCTCGCCGGTCACAAAGCCGGCGCTTTCCAGGTAGACGATTGCCTGGGCGATGTCACTCACTTCCCCCATGTGCCCGACCGGGTGCAATTGCCCCAACGCCGCGTGGGTTTCTTCGCCGTGCATCGGCGTCTTGATGATCCCCGGGCTCACTGCGTTCACCCGAATGCCGCGCTTGGCGTATTCAATCGCCAACGATTTGGTCGCTGAATTCAAGCCGCCTTTGGTGAGGTTGGCGAGTACCGATGGCACGCCGTCAATCGCGTGGTCAACCAGGCTGGTGGTGACGTTCACGACGTGGCCGGCGCGGTTCTTTTCCATCTCGGCAATGGCGAGTTGGGTGATATAGAAGAAGCCATTGAGGTTCACCGCGAGCACATTGGCGTAGTCCTCCTGGGTGTAGGCGGTGAAGGGTTTGGCGACGAAGATGCCGGCATTGTTGATCAGGCTGTCGATGCGCCCGAAGGTGGCCAGGGTGTCGTGGATGATGCGCTGGGCCGTGGCCGGGTCGGCGATGTCGCCGGCGACGGTGAGGATGTCGGGGTCGGTGGACGGCTGGATCGAGCGCGAGGTGGCGACCACGCGGTAATCGAGGGCACGGTAGGCCTGGACCACGGCGGCGCCGATACCTTGGGACGCGCCGGTGATGATGACGACTTTTTTCATGAGGATGCTCCGGTAGGGATTCAGGCTTGGGATTTGCGGTATTCGGTGGTGGTGATGCCGGCGTAGCCCCAGTTATCGGTGTCGACTTCTTCGATGACGATATGGGTCAGGTCCGGGCGTTTGTGCAGGACGCGTTCGAGGGTTTCAGTGAATTCGGCGATGACCTGGGCCTTTTGCTCAGGGGTAACGCCGTCACGGGTGATGCGCAGGCTGACAAAGGGCATGGCGAAGACTCCAGTGGCCGACCATCGGGGTGATGGGCAGGCAGTGGGGCCAATTTAGGCTTGCGCCGGGAGTGGATAAAGGTGGGGACGGGTACTTCATTAGTGATTCGATGTAACAAGTCTACCCTGCACAGACGGGCATAAAAAAACCCCGAACCAGTCGGGGTTTTTTATCGCCTGAACATCAGGCGCGACGCCGGATCAATCAGAAAACGTTGATCGGGTAGTCGGCGAACAGACGGATTTCGTTACCGCCTACGTTGTAGTTGCTGGCGTTGCTGGAAACGCGCAACCACGACGCGCGCGCACGCAGGCTCAGGTCTTTGGCCGGGCCGCTCTGTACCACGTACTTGAACTGGTTCCAGATTTCACGCTCGGTGCCATTGCCGCGGTTGGTACCGTCGTCAATGTTGGTACCTCGCACGTAGGCAACGTTGTAGGTCAGGCCCGGCACGCCGAAGGTGGCGAAGTCGATGCCATAGCCAACTTGCCACGAACGCTCGTCCTTGCCGTTGAAGTCGGACCAGTAGGAGTTGGCCAGCAGGATGGTGTTGCCACCGTCGCCGATGCCGCCAGCGTTGCGGTAGCCGCCGTACAGGTAGCCGGTGTCGCCGGTGCTGCGCTGGTGAGCAACGGTGAAGCTGTGCGGGCCAACGGCCCAGGTCGCGCCCAGGCTCCAGATCTTGTTGTCGCGCGCGTCTTCACTGCCTTGGTTTTCCAGGGCGAAGCTCTTGTCCAGCTTGGTTTTGTAGCCGTTGAAGTCAAAAGTCAGCGACTGCTTCTCTGGCAGGGCCAGTACGTAGTTGACGTTGACGTATTGCTTCTTCAGCACGTCCTGCATGTCAGAGGCGTACAGCGCGGCCGACAGGCTTTCGGTGAATTTGTAGCTACCACCGATGTAGTCGATGCTTTTCAGGCGACCGCTGTCGGTGCCTTCCGTGCTCTTGCGCGCTTCTTTGGTGAAGTGACCCGCGTCCAGTTGCAGACCGGCGATCTCTTTGGAAACGATCGAGGTACCGGTGTAGGTTTCCGACAACAGACGGGAGTTGTCGTACTGCAGCACAGGCACGGCCGGGAACTGATCACCGTACTTGAGCACGGTGTTGGAAACGCGGAACTTCACGGCAGCGCCGCCCTTGGCCAGGTCGTGTGGTGCCGAGCCAGGGTTGTTGGCAGTGCCATTACCCGGTTTGAAGAAGTCGATACCGCCCGCGCCAGCGCGACCTTTACCACCGTCCAGGCGGATAGCGTATTGGCCGATCACGTCCACACCCACACCGACGGTGCCCTGGGTGAAACCGGACTCCAGCTTGCCGATGAAGCCTTGGCCCCATTCGGCTTTGTCTTGCTTGCCGTTTTTGTAGTCGCGGCTGATGTAGGCGTTACGTGCGGCGATGTTCAGGTGGCTGTCTTCGATAAAACCCTTGGACTGGTCCTGGTCGTTTGCCATTGCTGTCGATGCGCTCAAAATCCCCAGAGCGATCAGACTCATCCGTTGCTTCAACATTTTCTTGTATTCCTTATTCCTGGTTGAGTACGCGCTGTGACACCAGGCTCCGTAATGCTTTTTCTGGTGTCGACTGAATCCGGAAAAAAGAAGGCCCGCGGACGACTGAACATGCCGCGGGCCTTTTTTATTGGATGAGTCATGGCGGTTAGCCACAGGCGTTGGGCGCAATCCTAGTCGCGCCCGGAACTATGTGTCAATTTCGCGAATCGTCTGTATTTAGGCGAAATAATTCTAAGCCAGGGCTTACAGCCACATCGAAAGCGACAAAAAACCGCATCCAAAACGGCAACAAACACATCCTGTAACACATTTCAAAGCTGATACGTTTGGCAATGGATAACGCGCGCAAATGCAAAGCATTACCATTAACGTGCATTTTCCTCCCAAACCATTCGGATACATTCCTTGATGCCTGCCCCTCGCCTGACGCCCATCACCCTTGGGCTTTCCGTTCTGCTGTCTGCCGGTTTTGCCTGTGCGGCCACCACCTTGCCCGAAACCTCGATCAGCGCCGAAGCTGACGAAGACGACCCACGCGTCAAGGAAACCAGCACCGCCACCCGCACCGCCACGCCAGTGCGTTATGTGCCCCAGGCCATCGACTCGGTGAAGACCGAAAGCCTGCGCGCCTACGGCACCAATGACCTGGGCCAGGCCTTGAGCGGCATCCCCAACGTCAGCAGCGGCGCCGACACGCGCTTCGACAGCCTGCGCATCCGGGGTTTCGACGCGAGCAACGACTTCTACCTGGATGGCATCCGCGATGACAGCCAGTACGTGCGCGACCTGCATAACATCGAGCGCATCGAAGTGCTCAAGGGGCCGGCAGCCGTACTTTACGGGCGAGGCGGTCAGGGAGGGATCGTCAACCGTGTGAGCAAACTGCCTACCGCCGGCCACACGTCGAGTATCGAGGCCCAAGGCGGCAGCAACGATTTGCGCAGCCTGTATGCCGACCTCAGCACCGATCCCACCGATAACATCAGCCTGCGTCTGAACATGGGCAACCAGGACAACAACAGCTTCCGCGATGGCGTCAGCGGCAACCGCCAGCTGTTCGCACCGTCCATGAGCTGGCAGCTCACGCCGGACCTGAACTGGCTGGTGCAATACGAATACAGCCGCTACAACCGCACGCCGGACCGTGGCATTCCCGGGGTCAACGGCCGGCCGGCGGATGTGAGCCGCAGCACCACTTACTTCGACAGCCGCGACTACATCGATGACAAATCCCAGTCCCTGCGCTCCAAGCTGGCCTATGAGCTCAACGACAACTGGCAACTGCGCCAGACCCTGGGCGTGTTCAAGCTCGACAGTGATTTCGACAACACCTACCAGACCGCCTACGTGCCTGCATCCAACAGCGTGACACGCCAGCGCTGGCAGCAAGACCTGACCACGCTGAACATCTTCAACAACGTCGAACTGGAAGGCGGCTTCAGCACCTTCGGCCTGGAACATCGCCTGCTCACCGGCTTGGAGCTGGGTAGCCAGCGCCGCGATCCGAAGCTGTACACCGCCACCGCCGTCAACCGTGGTGGTCAGGCGGTGCCGAGCCTGGACCTCAACCAACCCAATCGCCATTTGAGCCACAACGGACGGATGAGCGTATCCAGCAACAACCACACCGAAGTGGAAAGTCGTGCGGTTTATGTACAAGACCAACTGCGCCTGAATGATCAATGGCAACTCCTGGCCGGCCTGCGCTATGACCGTTTCGAAGTGGACACCAAGAACAAAATCCTCAACACCCGGCAGGCCGTCGACAGCCACAGCACCAGCCCGCGCTTTGGCGTGGTCTGGACGCCGCTGGAACATCACTCGTTCTACGCCTCGTGGAGCAAGACATTCTCCCCAGCCGGTGGCGGCCTCATCGGCATCACCCCGAATGCCGCCGGCAGCGTCAACGACCTGAGCCCGGAGCTGACCAAACAGAAGGAAATCGGGGTCAAGAGCGACTGGCTCGACGACCGCCTGAGTACCACCCTGGCGGTGTACGAACTGGAACTCTACAACCGCCGCACCAGCGACCCACTGGACCGCACCATCACCCTGCTCAGCGGCTTGCAACGCTCACGCGGCGTGGAGCTGACCGCCACCGGCAAGATCGTCGGCAACTGGTACGTTCGCGGGGGAATCGGCCTGCAGGACGCCACGGTGGTGAAGGACAACAACGGCTTTGAGGGCAAGCGCGTCAGTGATGTGGCCAAGCGCAATGGCAGCCTGTTCATCACTTGGAAACCGGAAATGGGCTGGTATGCCGAAACCGGTTTGACCCTGGTGGGCGACCGCTACGCCGACAGCCTCAACACTGTGGTGCTGCCGGGTTATGGCCGTTGGGATGCGTTGGCCGGGTTCCGCCAGAAGGAATGGGACGTGAGGGTGGCGCTGAACAATATCGCGGACAAAAACTACTATGCGTCGGCGACCAGCGTGGCGCAGATCCAGCCAGGGGAGCCGCGCAGCCTGGTAGTTACAGGTACCTACAGCTTCTAGAAACCATCCTGTAGGAGCGAGCTTGCTCGCGAAAAACCCGAGAGCGCCGCGATCAACCAGGATCGCTGCGTGATCGTTGGCGACCTTCGCGAGCAAGCTCGCTCCTACAAGCGCATCAGTTCATCAATTCGCACAGCAGCTTCACTTCATCCTCGCTGAACAACCCCGCCGGATAGCGTTCACTCATCACGCTGCGCAAGTCAGGCTGTTGCCTGATCTGTCGCGAACCGTTTTCCTTCAACCAGAGCGCCAGCGCATGGATCGCGTCGCCGTTGACCCGCAAAGGGTGGAACGTGCGCGTGTACATCAGGTTGATATCGGCATTCATTTCAGCGCTCTCTCCTACTGCGTGAGCGGCTAACTTACTCAAGGTTTATGACAGAACTGTGCAGTCATCACCTTGGGCCACTGTGACAGCACCGATACAAGAGCTATGCCAATGTCTCGTGTTTATAGGCATGCGCACACAAAAAAGCCCGCGACCTTGCTGGGCCGCGGGCTTGCTATGAACACTGAAAGCGGTTAGCGCCGAGCTATCGCCAAGGCGCTGTTACAACTGCACTCAATTTTTGTGCGGGGCAGGCTGCTGTTGGGTCAGGCAATGGATATTACCGCCACCCAGTAACAGTTCGCGGCCCGGCACCATCACCACTTCGTGCTGCGGAAACAGGTCCTGCAGGATCGCCTTGGCCTGGCTGTCCAGCGGGTCATCGAAGCTTGGTGCGATGATGCCGCCGTTGACGATCAGGAAGTTCACGTAGGAACCGGCCAGGCGCACCGACGGATTGCGCTCCTGGGAACCGTCAACCGGGTCCACGCCGGCGCACTCTTCTTCGGTGGCGTAAAGCGGCCCCGGGATCGGCATTTTATGCACTGTGAACGAGCGGCCCTGGGCGTCGGTGCTGCTTTGCAGCACGTCCAGGGCGGCGTGGCAGCGGGCGTAGTTCGGGTCTTGCGCGTCATCGGTCCAGGCCAGCAACACTTCGCCCGGACGCACGTAGCAGCAGAAGTTATCCACATGGCCGTCGGTTTCGTCGTTGAACAGGCCATCCGGCAACCAGATGATCTTATCCACAGCCAGGTTGGCGCTCAGCACCGCTTCGATCTCGGCCCGGCTCAGGTGCGGGTTGCGATTGCGGTTGAGCAGGCATTCTTCGGTGGTGATCAGGGTGCCTTCGCCGTCGACATGGATCGAACCGCCTTCCAGCACAAAGCCTTCGGTGCGATAGCGCGGTGCGCGTTCGATCTCGAGGATCTTGCCGCCAACCTGAGAGTCGCGGTTCCACGGCGCATACAAGCCGCCGTCAAAACCGCCCCAGGCGTTGAAATCCCAGTTCACGCCGCGCACTTCGCCGCTGTTGTTGATCACGAAGGTCGGGCCGGTGTCGCGCACCCAGGCGTCATCGCTGGACATCTCCACCACGCGGATATTCGGCACATCCAGGCGGGCGCGGGCGTTTTCGTACTGGCCGGCGGATACGGCAACGGTCACCGGTTCAAAACGTGCGATCGCCTTGGCCACCGCCACATGGGCAGCCTGCGCCGGCTTGCCGCCCAGGCGCCAGTTGTCCGGGCGCTCGGGCCAGATCATCCAGGTTTGCGTCTGTGGCGCCCATTCGGCAGGCATGTGGAAGCCATCGGCGCGAGGGGTGCTGTGCAGGGTGGTCATGGCGATCAGGACTCCGAATGGGGTAAAGGCCGACTTTATAACGGATAAAAATCGGCTTTAAAAGCGACAAAAGATCATAGTCGATAAATATGACAACAATTAACCGATAACAATCGATTAATCACAACTGCTCATCCAGCACCTTCGACAGCATGTCGACAAAGAAGTCCACGCTGCGCCTCGACGTGACCATCGGCGGCTTGATCTTGAGGATGTTCAGATAGTCGCCGGTGGGCTGCATGAAAATTCCCAGTTCCCGCAGGCGATCACACAGCAAGGTGGTTTCTTCGGTGGCGGGCTCCAGGGTTTGCCGGTTACGCACCAATTCCAGGCCGAGGTAGAAGCCGGAACCGTGGACGGCGCCAACCAACGGATGGCGCTCGATCAGAGCTTCCAGGCGTGCCTTGAAATGCCCGCCGACCACCTGGGCGTTTTCCCACAGCTTTTCTTCTTCCATCACATCCAACACGGCCATGCCGATGCGGCAACTCACCGGGCTGCCTCCCGACGACGAGAAGAAGTAACCCTCGGCCTCCAACGCCTCGGCGATTTCACGCCGGGTGATCACCGCACCCAGGGGTTGGCCGTTACCCATACCCTTGGCCATGGTGATGATATCCGGCACCACGCCCTGCTCTTCAAAGCCCCAGAAGAAATGCCCCATGCGGCCGTAACCCACCTGCACCTCATCGGCGATGCACACGCCGCCTTGGGAGCGCACACGCGCATACACCTGCTGCAAATAGCCAGGCGGCAATGAAATACCACCGGCATTGCCGTACACCGGCTCGCAGATGAAACCAGCCAGTTGGCGCTGGCTTGCGGCGATTTTCGCCAGGTTGTGCTCCACACTTCGTACGTAATCGGGCGCACTGTCCTGCCCGCGAAACTCGCCGCGATAGGTATTCGGCGCGATCACCGGGTGTACCCAGTCCGGGCGGCTGCTCAAGGCCTGGGGGTTGTCGGCAATCGAGGTGGACACCGCATCCGCCGCCACCGACCAGCCATGGTAGGCCTCCAGCACACTGAGCATGTCGCGCCCGCCGCTGTAGGCCCAGGCCAGGCGGATCGCCAGGTCATTGGCCTCGGTGCCGCTGTTGACCAGGAACACCCGATCCATGCCCTCCGGTGCCAGCGCCAGCAAGCGCTCGGAAAACTCGGCAATCGCCGCATAGTGAAAGCGCGAGTTGGTGTTGAGCAACGACCACTGCCGCGCCGCCACCGCCGCCATACGCGGGTGGCCGTGGCCGAGTACCGCCACGTTATTGAGCATGTCCAGGTAGGAGCGGCCCTGCATGTCGATCAGGTGGTTGCGCCAGCCTCGCTCGATACGCGGCGGGTCGACGTAATAGTGCTTTTGCGAACGGGCGAAACTGGCGTCGCGGCGGGCCAGCAGGGCCTCGGGGTCCAGCTCGGGCTCGGCGTCGCAGGCCAGCCCCAGCAGCGCAGCCGGCGATGGGCATAGTGCTTGCCACGCCAGTGCCCGGGACGGTACGCAGAACAGCGGTGCGGGCAAGTCAGCACGGCAAAGCTGCACCGTCAGCGGGCCTTCAACTTCTCCGATGACCTGGCCCTTGAGCACTGCGGCACCCGGCTGCAACAGCGGCTTTACCCCCCATAGCCGCACGGTCGCTTCGCTGTTGTGCACCTGCAGTTCGCCATTGGCCCCCCGTCGCACCACACCGGCAAACGGCGCTTCGACGGAAGTCGCCAACGGCACGTGCAGTTCAACGTGCAACGGGAACGTCTCCGGCTCGGTCGCACTGTCGGGCCGGGTACGCGACAACCGATACTGCCCATAGCGACTCGCCGCCAAGCCATGCACCGCCGCCGCCTCCTGCAACAGGCGCTGATCGATGCCGGGTTGCTCCCAGTTGCCGGCCTCGAAATGCGGGCTGAGCACGCCCAGGTCGATCAGCGCGAACTCGCGGCCTACCAACCCCGGCAACAAAGGCGCAAAGCCTTGGCTGACGATCGGTGCGGGGGCCTGGCCAACACTGCCGAGAATCGCCGCTTCCATCAGCTCAAACGGCACCGAGGTCGCTACATGGAAGATTTCCCACTCATGCTCGGCATTTTTCAACAGGTAGCTGTTATGCGGATCCAGCCGTTGTTGCTGCTCGCTGCTCAGGACCAGCACCGCCGCGCGGGCGACGATCAGCGGCCATAGCGCCTGTAATTCTTCGTGCTGCAGTGGCGTCACCGCATGACAGGCCTGGATTGCCGGCAAAATCGCAAAGGGGTCGCCTTCAGCATGGTGCAGCAGCGCGGCGCAGGTCACCGATAAGTCGGCAATACGCCAGGTGTGCACCAGGTCGCCGAAATCGATCACACCCTGAAGTTGCCAGTGACGTTGCGCATCACGCTGCCACACCACATTGTCGTCGGTGATATCCATGTGCACCGCTTGCCAGGGCAGATGGGCGGCCAGGGTGCGCATACGGTTCTCAACCTGCTCAGCCGCTTGTTCCAGTGCAGCGCGATGGGGCAGGCTTTCCAGCGTTTTCAGCAGGTGCGCAATCAACGCCTGAGCGTGGCGCGGGTCCCACTGCAAGGTGCGGTCCAGACCGGGATGTTTGAAAGCGCAAAGCGCCAGGCTCATACGTCCGCACAAGTCCCCAAAGCCGGCAATCACGTCACGCCCCAAATGAGGCAAATGGGTCAGCGGCTGGCCCTCGATGTAACCCAACAGCCGCAGATGCAGGGCCTGGCCCTCCATGTCGACGCTGAGCAACTCTTCGCTGCTGAGTGCCTGGATGACATCGGGCACCCGCACACCCGAACCGGCCTTCAGACTGTTGAGCGCCGCATGCTGGGCTTGCAACTCAACCGCTGCGTAGTCACCCCCGCAGATCTTCAGAACGAAGCGGCCACGATCAGTGTCGACCCTATAGTTGAGGTCTTGCTGGCTACCCAGTGACTTCAAGGTGCCCGTAAGACCGTAGTGCTGCTCTAGCAGTTGAGCAGCCTGATCAGGGCTGACTTGCGGGCAAGGCAGGCTGGCGCGGTGGATCAGCGTGGCGAGCAGCATGGGACGACCTCTATTTTTTATCAGGCGCTTATCTCGCCATTGTTGAGGGGGTTAGGCAACCCCCAACGCATACCGCGCTTGCACCACCCTGCGTCACAACTCAAGCTATGCTTCATTCGCTTAATGTCCGTCTAAGGAAAAGGCCCCCGACATGCGCATTCTCATCACCGGCGGCGCTGGTTTTATCGGCTCTGCCCTGATCCGCCACCTGATTGAAAACACCGAGCACGAAGTGCTCAACCTGGACAAACTCACCTACGCCGGCAACCTGGAGTCGCTGTCCAGCATTGCGTCCAACAGCCGATATGAGTTCGTACAGGCCGATATCATCGACCAGGCCACTGTCAGCGCTGTGCTGACACGTTTCGAACCCCAGGCGATCATGCACTTGGCGGCCGAGTCCCATGTCGACCGTTCGATTGACGGTCCGTCAGACTTTATCCAGACCAATATCGTCGGCACCTACAGCCTGCTGGAAGCCGCCCGTGGCTACTGGCAAACACTCGTCGGCGCGGAAAAAAGTGCGTTCCGATTCCACCATATTTCTACCGACGAAGTGTATGGCGACCTGCATGGCGTGGACGACCTGTTCACCGAAACCACCCCCTACGCCCCCAGCTCACCCTATTCCGCGAGCAAAGCAGCCTCCGACCATCTGGTTCGCGCGTGGCAACGCACCTATGGCTTGCCGGTGCTGCTGACCAACTGTTCGAACAACTACGGGCCGTTCCACTTCCCCGAGAAGCTGATCCCGCTAGTGATACTCAATGCCCTCGCGGGTAAGCCACTGCCGGTCTACGGTGATGGTTTGCAAGTGCGCGACTGGCTGTTCGTCGAAGACCACGCCCGCGCATTGCTCAAAGTGGTCACCGAAGGTGTGGTCGGTGAGACCTACAACATCGGCGGACACAACGAGCAGAAGAATATCGACGTGGTACGTGGCATCTGCGCCCTGCTCGAAGAACTGGTGCCACAGCGCCCGGCCGGTGTCGAGCAGTTCACCGACCTGATTACCTTCGTGAAGGATCGCCCGGGTCATGACCAGCGCTATGCCATCGATGCAGGCAAGATCGAACGAGAGCTGGGTTGGACCCCCGAAGAAACCTTTGGAACAGGACTGCGCAAAACCGTGCAGTGGTACCTCGATAACCTGGAATGGTGCCGCAGGGTCCAGGATGGCAGTTATCAGGGTCAACGATTGGGCAACACCGACATGAGGGATCTGATCGCATGATGAAAGGAATCGTATTGGCCGGTGGCTCCGGCACGCGCCTGCACCCCATTACCCTGGGCGTGTCCAAGCAATTGTTGCCGGTGTATGACAAACCGATGATCTACTACCCGATCTCGGTGCTGATGCTGGCAGGCATCAAGGACATCCTGGTGATTTCCACACCGCTGGACTTGCCGCAGTACCGCAACCTGCTGGGCGATGGCAGCCAGTTTGGCGTGCGCTTCAGTTATGCCGAACAGCCATCGCCCGATGGCCTGGCGCAGGCCTTCTTGATTGGTGAAGACTTTATCGGTAGTGACCCGGTGTGCCTGATCCTGGGCGACAACATCTTTCACGGGCAACACTTCGGTGATCAATTGCGCACGGCGGCCAAGCGCAGCTGCGGGGCCACGGTCTTCGGCTACTGGGTCAAAGACCCGGAACGTTTTGGGGTGATTGACTTCGATAAGGAGGGGCGTGCGCTTTCCATTGAAGAAAAGCCGGCCAAGCCCAAGTCCCCCTATGCGGTCACCGGCCTGTATTTCTACGACAACGACGTGATCAACATCGCCAAGGCAGTCAAGCCTTCGTCTCGCGGCGAGCTGGAGATCACGGACGTCAACAATGCCTACCTCAAGCGTGGCGATCTGCATGTAGAGCGCTTCGGCCGCGGCTTTGCCTGGCTCGACACGGGCACCCACGACAGCCTGCTCGAAGCGTCGACCTACGTGCAGACCATCGAGCACCGCCAGGGCCTGAAAGTCGCGTGCCTGGAAGAGATTGCCTACGAAAACCATTGGATCGACCGCGACCACCTGCTGGAACGCGCCAAGTACTTCGGCAAGACCGGGTATGGCCAATACCTGTACTCGCTGGCCGGAGAGAACACGTGAACGTTGTTGAAACCTCTTTGCCCGGCGTGTTGATCCTCGAACCCAAAGTGTTCGGTGATGAACGCGGCTTTTTCTACGAAAGTTTCAACGCCCGCGCCTTTGAGGCAGCCACCGGGCTCAAACGTGATTTTGTGCAGGACAACCACTCGCGCTCGCAGAAAGGCGTGCTGCGGGGCCTGCACTATCAGCTCGAACACACCCAAGGCAAGCTGGTGCGTGTCATCGCCGGGGAAGTGTTGGACGTGGCCGTGGACATTCGCCGCAGCTCGCCAAACTTCGGTCAATGGGTAGGCGTTCGGCTGTCAGCACAGAACAATCGCCAGCTGTGGGTGCCGGAAGGCTTCGCCCATGGGTTCGTCGTGTTGAGCGATCACGCCGAGTTTCTCTACAAGACCACGGACTACTACCAGCCCAGCGCTGAACGCAGCATCCTGTGGAATGACCCGACACTGGCGATCGACTGGGAGCTGACGCAAGCGCCCCAGCTGTCCGTCAAGGACCAGGCCGGTAAACCCTTGATGGAAGCCGACTTGTTCCCATGAAGACACTGATCACCGGCCAACACGGCCAAGTCTCCCGCGAACTGCAACAACGCCTCCAGGGCCTGGGCGAACTCATCGTCCTGGGCCGCGACCAGCTCGACCTGGCCAATGCAGAGCAGATCCGCCAGCAAGTGCGCGCCCACCGCCCCAGCCTGATTATCAACGCAGCGGCTCACACCGCTGTCGATCAGGCCGAAAGCGAACCGGACGCGGCATTTGCCATCAACGCCATCGCCCCCGGCATTCTCGCCGAGGAAGCCAAGGCCCTGGGCATCCCGTTGATCCACTATTCCACCGACTACGTGTTCGACGGCAGCAAACCGGCGCCCTACACCGAAGCCGACACGCCGAACCCGCTGGGCGTCTATGGCCAGAGCAAGCTGGCCGGCGAGCAGGCGATTGCGGCCGTGGGCGGCGAGTACCTGATCCTGCGCACCAGTTGGGTCTACTCCAACCACGGCAAGAACTTCCTGCTGACCATGCAGCGCCTGCTGCAGGAAAAACCGCAGATGCGTATCGTCGCCGACCAGATCGGTGCACCGACCTGGGCCGGCAGCATCGCCGACAGTACGCTTGCGTTGATCGAACGCTGGCAAGCGGGCAAGGCGGGGGAATGGGGGGTGTATCACCTGACTGCCGAAGGCGAAACGTCGTGGTTCGGTTTTGCCGAGGCCATCGGCGAGCATCTGCGCAAGCAGGGCAAAGCCTGTGCCGATCTGGAAGCCATCCCTTCCAGCGCCTACCCGACACCCGCCCAGCGCCCACTTAACTCACGCCTCGATTGCAGCCGCTTGCAACAACAGTGGCACGTCAGCCAGCCACATTGGCAAGACGCATTGCGCGAGTGTCTTGCACAGCAGCACTAGGCATAATGCGCCTGTACCCACAGGCGCACGACTCCCATGACTCCACCCCTCCCGCGTAGACCCCGCTGGCGCAGCCTCGCCCTCTTGGCGTTGTGCCTGGCACCGCTGTTGTGGCCGCTGGAGCATCTGGCCGAGCGCTATTACCGCAGCGAACTGGCCGGCCAGAACCGCCAGACCCTCGACCTGTATGTCGCCAACCTGCTCGGCACCCTGCACCGCTATGAAGTGCTGCCGCAAATCCTGGGTGACCTGCCGGCCCTGCGCACTGCATTGGACTCGCCCAACGTCAGCACCAACCTGGTCAACGCCAACCTGCTGCTCAAAGAGGTTGCCGCCCAGGCCGGGGTGGAAGTGATGTACCTGATGGACACCACCGGCAAGACCCTCGCCGCGTCCAACTGGGACAAACAAGACAGCTTTGTCGGGCGCAATTTCTCGTTCCGCCCCTATTTCAGCGAAGCCATGGCCGGGCGCCTGGGGCGTTTTTTCGGCCTGGGCACCACCTCGGCCAAGCGCGGTTATTTTTTCGCCGCCGCCGTGCGCGATGGCAACAAAATCATCGGTGTACTGGTGGTCAAGGTCGATCTGGACCACACCGAGAGCCTGTGGGGCAACACCCCGGAACAACTGCTGGTCACCGACCACAACGGCGTGGTGATCCTGACCTCACGCCCGCAATGGCGATTCCGCGCGACCCGCCCGCTGACCGCTGAAGAACGCCAGGCCATCATCGCTATCCAGCCCTACCCGACTCGCGATCCGCAGCCGCTGAGCCTGAGCAGCACCGCGTGGCTGCGCCAATCCACGGCCATCGCCGAGACGGGCTGGAATGTGGAAATCCTTGCGCCACGCTCGTTGATCAACCGCCCCGTGCGCACCGTGGTTGCCGTAGGCGGCGCGACGCTGCTGGTGTTGATGTTGCTGTTGGGCTTGATGATGCAACGTCGCCGTCACTATCTGGAGCGCATTGCGTTCGAAGCCAAGGCCCGGCGCGAGCTGGAGGCGCGGGTGGTCGAGCGTACCAGTGACCTGGAAGGCCTCAACCGGCGCCTGAAACAGGAAGTGCTGGAGCGCGAACACGCCCAGCAGGAGCTGGTACGCGCCCAGGACGACCTGGTGCAAGCGGGCAAACTGTCGGCGCTGGGCACCATGTCGGCGAGCATCAGTCACGAACTCAACCAACCCCTGGCGGCGATTCGCAGCTATGCGGAAAACGCCGAAATCCTGCTCGATCATGAACGCACCGATGACGCCCGCGGCAATCTCAAGCTGATCAGTGAATTGACCGGGCGCATGGCCTCGATCATCGCCCACTTGCGCGCCTTCGCCCGCCGCGACCGCCATGCGCCCGAAAGCGTGGCCCTGCAACCGGCGCTGGACGATGCGCTGGCGTTGCTGGCCAAGCGGCGACGTTCGATGGAGGTGGAACTGATCCGCGATTTGCCGGAAGCCACCCTGTGGGTACAAGCCGGCGAAACCCGCCTGCGCCAGGTACTGGGCAACCTCCTGGCCAACGCCCTCGACGCCCTCACCGAAAAAGGCCCGCCGCGCAGACTCTGGCTGAGTGCCGAAACCACCGAACAGGGCGTCAACCTGTACATCCGCGACAACGGCCCGGGCTTTTGCATGGAAGCCCTGGGCCGCGCCAGCGAGCCGTTCTACACCACCAAGACGCGCACCCAGGGCCTGGGCCTGGGGCTGGCGATCTGTGACACCCTGATGCGTGCCTTTGGCGGCGAGCTGTTGTTTGCCAACCACAAGGAAGGCGGCGCGCTGTTAACCTTGAAATTGCGTGCCGGCTCGCCGGGCGTCAGTCTGCAACCGTCCGAGGACCGCAGTGTATGAGTATCGATAACCAGACTCAGGTGGTGTTGATCGACGACGATCCACACCTGCGTCAGGCCCTGTGCCAGACCCTGGACCTGGCCGGGCTGAAAGTCCTGACCCTGGGCGAAGCCAGCGGCCTCACGGCGCGTCTGTCACGGGACTGGCCGGGCGTGGTCGTCAGCGACATCCGCATGCCCGGCATGGACGGCCTTGAGCTGCTGGCCGAACTGCACGGCCAGGACCCGGACCTGCCGGTGCTGCTGATCACCGGCCACGGCGATGTGCCGCTGGCGGTGCAGGCCATGCGTGCCGGGGCCTATGATTTTCTGGAAAAACCCTTCGCCAGCGACGCCCTGCTCGACAGCGTGCGCCGTGCCCTGGCCCTGCGCCGCCTGGTGCTGGACAACCGCAGCCTGCGCCTGGCGCTCAGCGATCGTCAGCAATTGAGCACGCGACTGGTCGGGCATTCGCCGCAAATGCTGCGCCTGCGTGAACAGATCGGCGCCCTGGCTGCGACCAAGGCCGATGTGCTGATTCTCGGCGAAACCGGCGCCGGCAAAGAGGTGGTGGCGCGTGCGCTGCACGACCTGTCGAGCCGCCGCAGCGGGCCGTTCGTGGCGATCAACGCCGGGGCGCTGGCTGAATCGGTGGTCGAAAGCGAGCTGTTCGGCCACGAGCCGGGTGCCTTCACCGGCGCGCAAAAACGTCGCATCGGCAAGTTCGAGTTCGCCAACGGCGGCACCTTGTTCCTCGATGAAATCGAAAGCATGAGCCTGGATGTGCAGGTCAAACTCTTGCGCCTGTTGCAGGAGCGTGTGGTGGAGCGCCTGGGCGGCAATCAACTGATCCCGCTGGATATCCGCATCATCGCCGCCACCAAGGAAGACCTGCGCCAGTCCGCCGACCAGGGCCGCTTCCGTGCCGACTTGTATTACCGCCTCAACGTCGCACCGCTACGCATTCCGCCGCTGCGTGAGCGGGGTGAGGATGCACTGATGCTGTTCCAGCATTTCGCCGATGAGGCCAGCAGTCGTCACGGCCTGCCGCTGCACGAACTGCAACCCGGCCAGCGCGCGCTGCTGCTGCGCCATAGCTGGCCGGGCAATGTGCGCGAATTGCAGAACGCCGCCGAGCGCTTTGCCCTGGGCCTGGAGCTGGCACTGGATGCCACGGCGGATAATCCGGCCGCTGGCGTGCTGACGTCCACTTCGGGCGGCCTGAGCGAGCAGGTCGAGCAGTTCGAAAAAAGCCTGATCGCTGCCGAGCTGACCCGCCCCCACGGCTCCATGCGCAGCCTCGCCGAAGCCCTCGGCGTACCGCGCAAGACCTTGCACGACAAGCTGCGCAAGCACGGCCTGAATTTCGCCAACCAAAGCGGCGATGACGAATGACCGCCCCCACTCGCCAAGAGGCCCCCATGAACCGCGACAGCCGTTACCTGGAATCCATCCTTCACCACGACATCCCCCTCACCCGGGAAATGGGCCTCAAGGTGCTCGACTGGCAACACGGCCAATTGCAGCTTCACCTGCCCTTGCAGGCCAATATCAACCACAAGAGCACCATGTTCGGCGGCAGTCTGTATTGCGGCGCAGTGCTGGCGGGTTGGGGCTGGCTACACTTGCAGTTGCGCGAGGAAGGGATTGAAGACGGGCATATCGTGATTCAGGAAGGGCAGATCAGTTATCCGCTGCCGGTCACGCGGGACGCAACCGTGGTGTGCCAGGCACCGGAGGAGAAGGTGTGGAAGCGCTTTGTAGCGACGTATCAGCGCTATGGTCGCGCGCGCTTGACGCTGGAGACGTGGGTTGTGAATGAGGGCAGTGCAGAGCATGCGGTCAACTTCACCGGCCAATACGTCCTGCACCGTTAGAAACCACAACACAAAACCACTGTGGGAGCGGGCTTGCTCGCGAATGCGCAGGGTCAGTCGATACTTGCATCAGCTGACAGACCGCATTCGCGAGCAAGCCCGCTCCCACATTTGATCTGATGTGACCTTAAGATCTCGCCAGGTTTAGCAACCGTTCACGCCACGCGGCCTTGGCCGGCAACGCCAGAAAGAACGGGTTCAACAACGATGCCCGCGGCGGGTAGCTGAACGGCTCACCGCTTAACTCCAACACTTCGCCCCCCGCGCCTTCCAGCACGCCTTGGGCTGCAGCCGTATCCCACTGCGAGGTCGGCGCCAGGCGCGGATAGCAGTCCGCACTGCCCTCGGCCAACAGGCAGAACTTCAGCGAACTGCCGATATTCGTCAGTTTCAACGCGCCCAGGCCTTCGCTGAGCCCGCCCAGCAAACGCTCCTGCTCCGGGCTGGTGTGCCGACGGCTCGCGACCACGGTGAACGACTCGCCCGCTGCCGGCGCTTCACGCACCTGGATCTGCTTGGGCGCTTCCTTCACGTCGGAGCGCCAGGCCCCCAAGCCAGCGCCACCGAAGTAGCAACGGCCATTGGTTGGCATCGAG
This sequence comes from Pseudomonas azotoformans, assembly GCF_900103345.1. Lineage (NCBI taxonomy): Bacteria > Pseudomonadati > Pseudomonadota > Gammaproteobacteria > Pseudomonadales > Pseudomonadaceae > Pseudomonas > Pseudomonas azotoformans. Next base: position 5,039,015 of record NZ_LT629702.1, on the reverse strand, counting down.
ACCACGCCGAACACGACGCGGCCCTGTTCGATCAGGGCGATGTTCACGGTGAATTCTTCGCTGCCGGAGATGAACTCCTTGGTGCCGTCCAACGGGTCCACCAGCCACCAGCGCTGCCAGCCGGCGCGCACGCTCTGGTCGATATCGGCATCTTCTTCGGACAGTACCGGGATGCTCGGGTCAAGCGCGGTGAGGCCGGCCAGGATCAGATGGTGAGCGGCCAGGTCCGCTGCCGTCACCGGCGAATCATCGGCTTTGGAGGTAACGGCCACATCGGCGCGCCAGTACGGCAGGATCACTTCACCGGCCTGGCGGGCCAGCTCGATCACCGGGGCAATAAACGGGTGGCCTAAAAACAGTTCGCTCATGCGTTAAACGCTCCTCGCTGGGTCAACAGGTCTCGTACCAGGTACAGCGCAGCCAGGGCGCGGCCTTCGCTGAATTGTTCATTTTGCGCAAGCATCGACAGCTCACGCAGGTTGACCCGGTCCACACGCATCGGTTCAGGTTCATCGCCTTCCAGGCGTTCTTCATAGAGGTCGGTGGCCAGTACCACCTGGATTTTCTGGCTCATGTAGCCAGGCGACAGCGACAGTTCAGTGAGGTGCTCCAACTGCCGTGCGCCGTAGCCGGCCTCTTCCTTGAGTTCGCGATTGGCCGCCGCCAGCACGTCTTCGCCGGGTTCGATCAAGCCCTTGGGCAAGGACAGCTCATATTCGTCGGTGCCGCCGCAGTATTCTTCCACCAGCAACGCATGGTCCGCGTCGATCATCGCCACGATCATCACCGCACCATAGCCGGCACCGCGGCCCACCAAGCGTTCGTAGGTCCGCTCAACGCCATTGGAAAAGCGCAATTGCACTTCCTCCACGCGGAACAAACGGCTACTGGCGACTATTTCGCGGGCGAGGACGGTGGGTTTCTGGCGCATGAGCGGCTCCTTGGCGTGATCGGGTTACTATACCGTGGCTTTTCCGATTGTCTGTGTCGGATATCTTTACTTACATGAGACCGCCCCATGCCCTCTTTGCCCTGGCACGCCATCGACACTGTCCTGCTGGACATGGACGGCACCCTGCTCGACCTGCACTTCGACAACCACTTCTGGATGGAACACCTGCCCCAGCGCTACGCCGAGCTGCATGGCGTGAGCCGCGCCATGGCCGAGATGGAGTTGCAGCCGCTGTTCGAGCGTAACGCCGGACAGTTGCAATGGTATTGCCTGGATTTCTGGAGCACGGAACTGAAGATCCCGGTACGCGAACTCAAGCTGGAAACCGCGCACTTGATCGCCCTGCGCCCGGATGCCGACACCTTCCTCGCGACAATCAAACAGGCCGGCAAGCGCGTGATCCTGATCACCAACGCTCATCGTGATTCGCTGTCATTGAAGCTGGAACGCATTGAACTGGCGCCGTATTTCGAACGGTTGATCAGCTCCCACGATTACGGTTTCGCCAAGGAACACCCGCAGTTCTGGGACGCCCTGCAAGCCGATATCGGCTTCGACCCGGCACGTAGTCTGTTTATCGATGACACCTTGCCGATCCTGCGCAGCGCCCAGGCGTTTGGCGTGGGGCATTTGCTGGCGGTGAAAGAGCCGGACAGCAAGAAGGGGCCGAAGGACACGGCGGAATTTGCGGCGGTCGACGACTACCGAGATCTCATTGCCGGACTCTGAACCCATGTGGGAGGGGGCTTGCCCCCGATTGCTGTGCATCAGAGACACATTCAGTCACTGACACATCACCATCGGGGGCAAGCCCCCTCCCACCTTTCGTCCTGCGTTTTACTCAGGAATACGCAGTGTCTGCCCTGGGTAAATCTTGTCCGGGTGCGACAACAGTGGCTTGTTGGCTTCGAAGATCTTGTTGTACTGGTTGGCGTTGCCATACACCGCCAGGGAAATCGCGCTCAGTGTGTCGCCCTTTTTCACCACGACGAAACGGGCGGCAGTAACCGCCGGGCCGGTTACGGTGATCTGGTCATCCACACTGGCCACACCGGCAATATTGCCCAGCGCCAGCAGGATCTTCTCTTTCTCTTCCTGGGTGGCGACTTCACCGGTCACGGTCACCTTGTCGCCATCCACCGTGGTCTGCACATTCGGATTACCCAGACCCACTTTGGACACGTGCTCCTTCAACTGCTCACTGGCGTTTGCATTACCCGGCGTCAACAGGTCGACAATCTTTTCGCCGGCTTCCTTGATAAAGCTGAAAATGCTCATAGTGCGCGCTCCTTGTTAATTGAATTCCAGATGCCCAAGACTAGACCAGTCCTACAGACTTGGGTTCCAGCCCGGCAAAAGACCCAAACGCGCTAGAATCCCCCCGCCATTGGAATAAGCCCTGGAGCGAAGATGGACATCAAGCAGCTGAAATTCCTCATCGCCCTCGACGAGACGCGTCACTTCGGCCAGGCGGCGGCGCGTTGCCACATCACTCAACCGACCCTGTCGATGCGCCTGCGCAGCCTTGAAGAAGAGCTGGACCTGCCCTTGGTCAATCGCGGCCAGCGCTTCGAGGGCTTTACCGCCCCCGGCGAACGCGTGCTTGCCTGGGCGCGCACGGTGCTGGCGGCGTATGACGGTTTGCAGGCCGAAGCGGCCGCCTGTCGCGGCAACCTCGTCGGCACATTGCGCCTGGGCGTGGTGCCGCTGTCGAGCTTCGATCCCTTGGCGTTGATGCAGCAACTGCATAAAGAGCACCCGAACTTGCGCTTCGAGCTGTCGGCGCTCAGCTCCGAACAGATCCTTGAGCAACTGGCGAGCAATCGCCTGGACCTGGGCGTGTCTTACCTGGAGCGCCTGGACAACGAGCGCTTCGACTCCCTGGCCTTGGGCGAAACCCGCATGGGCCTGCTTTACGACCAACGCTTCTTCAGCTTTGGCGACACGCCGTTGAGCTGGGAAGCCCTCATCGAACTGCCCCTGGGCATGCTCACCAGCGGCATGCACTTTCGTCAGTCCATCGACCACAACTTCCACAGCCGTGGGCTCAACCCGCAGCCGCTGTTGCAGACCGATGCCGTCCATCAGTTGTTGCAAGCCGTGCATGGCGGCCTGTGCTGCGCCGTGATGCCTTTGGATGGTGGCCTGGACGCACTCACCGAGCATCTGCGCCTGCAGCCGATCGAAGACGCCCATACACTCGCCCGTCTGGGCTTGATCATGCGCCGCAGTGCACCGCGCTCGGCGTTGGCCGAGGCGTGTTTCGCGCTGTATCAGAAATCGCAAAACGAGTCTTGATCGACGTCATCTATCGGTAGATCAGTACTGGCAATTAGACGCGACGCTTTGTCGCGCCTAGTCTAAACACTGATCAATCTGCCGGTGGTACTGCCCCATGAACGCCAAGCGCCCAGTCTGCGCGGCGCCCGCTCTTGAAACGCCAGCGCCCGCCGCCAGCCAGAGCTACCAGTATTGCAATCTCGAACACACGGAATCTGCCAGCACAGCCCTGGCCGAGGAAGTGGCGTTGGCGATTGCCTACAACGACATCAGCCAAGCGGTAATGCTGGTGACGCCGACAGACCTGGAAGACTTTATCGTCGGCTTTAGCATCGGCAGCGGCATTATCGCCGACGTTAGCGACATTTATGACCTAAAGCTCAGCGGATCAGGCTCTGCCCAGTACGCTCAGGTGCAGATCTCCAGCCGCGCCTTCTGGAACCTCAAGCAGCAGCGCCGCCAATTGGCCGGCACCAGTGGCTGCGGCCTGTGCGGCGTGGAAGCGGTCGAGCAAGCGCTGCCCGACCTCGACGTGTTGCCGGGTGCGCCATTGCCGCCCGCCGAGTGGCTGGATGGCCTGCGCCAACGCATCAGCGCGTTCCAGCCCTTGGGCCAGTACAGCGGCGCCGTACATGCCGCCGTATTCATGAACGGTCGGGGCGAATTGTTGCTGGGCCGCGAAGACATCGGCCGGCACAACGCCCTGGATAAATTGATCGGCGCATTGATCCGCCAAAAGATTCCGACCGAAGGCGGCCTGGCGATTGTTACCAGCCGTTGCAGCCTGGAGCTGATCCAGAAAGTCCTGCGCGCGGGTATCCAGACCCTGGTCAGCCTGTCGTCACCCACCGGCCTCGCCCTGCAATGGGCGCGCCGGCATAACCTCAATCTCATCCACCTGCCGCAGAAAAGTGCGCCGCGGGTCTATAGCCCTGCGATGGAGAACCAGCCATGAGCCAGCATCACCAAGCCGACCAAACCCCGACCCCGCGCTACAAGCCCTACAAAGGCCCGGCCGGCGGCTGGGGCGCACTGATCAGCGTGGCGCAGGCCTGGCTGACCAGCGACAACGCGCTGAAAAACCTGCGCATGATGCTCAAGACCAACCAGAACGGCGGTTTCGACTGCCCGGGCTGCGCCTGGGGTGACTCACCGGAAAGCGGCATGGTCAAGTTTTGCGAAAACGGCGCCAAGGCGGTTAACTGGGAAGCCACCAAGCGCCGCGTGGATGGTGCATTTTTCGCCAAGCACAGCGTCACCGCCTTGCTGGAACAGAGCGACTATTGGCTGGAATATCAAGGCCGGCTGACCGAGCCGATGCGCTATGACGCCGAAACCGACCGCTACCAACCCGTCAGTTGGGAAGCGGCCTTCGACCTGGTCGGCAAGCACCTCAACGCCCTGCCCAGCCCGGACATGGCCGAGTTCTATACCTCGGGTCGCGCCAGCAACGAAGCAGCCTACCTGTACCAGCTGTTCGTGCGCGCCTACGGCACCAACAACTTCCCGGACTGCTCGAACATGTGCCACGAAGCCAGCGGCGTTGCGCTGGCGCAAAGCGTGGGCGTCGGCAAAGGCACCGTGACCTTTGATGACTTCGAACATGCCGACGCCATTTTCGTCTGGGGCCAGAACCCCGGCACCAACCACCCGCGCATGCTCGAACCACTGCGCGAAGCGGTTAAACGCGGCGCCCAAGTGGTGTGCATCAACCCACTTAAAGAGCGCGGCCTGGAACGCTTCCAGCACCCGCAACACCCGCTGGAAATGCTCACCAACGGCGACAAGCCAACCAACACCGCCTACTTCCGCCCGGCGCTGGGTGGCGACATGGCCATCCTGCGCGGCATGGCCAAGTTCCTGCTGCTGTGGGAACGCCAGGCCCAGGCCGAAGGCAAGGAGGCCGTGTTCGACCACGACTTCCTCAACGAACACACCGCCAACGTGCTGGATTACCTGGGCAAGATCGACGACACCTCCTGGGATGAGATCGTCGAACAGTCCGGCCTGACCCTGGTCGAGATCGAGCAAGCGGCGCGCATGTACGCCAAAGGCAAGAACGTGATCATGTGCTGGGCGATGGGCATCACCCAGCACCGCCACTCGGTACCGACCATCCAGGAAATCGCCAACCTGATGCTGCTGCGCGGCAATATCGGCCGCCCAGGCGCCGGCCTGTGCCCGGTGCGCGGCCACAGCAACGTGCAGGGCGACCGCACCATGGGCATCAACGAACGCCCACCGGTGGCGTTCCTCGACGCCCTGGAGCGTCGTTTCCACTTCCAGGTGCCGCGTGAAAACGGGCACAACGTAGTGGAAGCTATCCACGCCATGCTCGAAGGCCGCTCCAAGGTGTTTATCGGCCTGGGCGGCAACTTCGCCCAAGCCACACCGGACAGCCCGCGCACCTTTGAAGCCCTGCGCAATTGCGACCTGACCGTGCAGATCAGCACCAAGCTCAATCGTAGCCATCTGATGCACGGCAAAGACGCGCTGATCCTGCCGTGCCTGGGCCGTACCGACATCGATATCCAGGCCGAAGGCCCGCAAGCGGTGACGGTGGAAGACTCATTCAGCATGGTCCACGGCTCCAATGGCCAGTTGCAGCCGCTGTCGAAACTCATGAAATCCGAACCAGCCATCCTGGCCGGTATCGCTGCCGCAACCCTGGGCAGCAAGCCGGTGGACTGGAACTGGCTGGTGGCCGACTACAGCCGCATCCGCGACCTGATTGCCGATACCATTCCCGGCTTCAAGGACTTCAACGAGAAGATCAAGCATCCGGGCGGTTTCTACCTGGGCAACTCCGCGGGCGCGCGCCGCTGGAACACCCCGTCGGGCCGCGCCAACTTCCGCCCGAATATCCTGCCCAAGGACCTGATCCACGAACGCACCCACGCTACGGGCCGCGTACCGGACCTGATCATGCAGTCGATGCGCTCCCACGATCAGTACAACACCACCATCTATGGCCTGGACGACCGCTACCGTGGGGTCAAAGGCCAGCGTGACGTGTTGTTCGTCAACGAAGCCGACATCATCCGCCTGGGCTTCAAGCCGGGGCAAAAGGCGGACATCGTGTCGCTGTGGGAAGACGGCCGTGAGCGTCGCGTGAAGGGTTTCACCTTGCTGGCATTTGATATTCCGGCGGGGCAGGCTGCGGCTTATTACCCGGAAGTGAACCCGCTGGTGCCGCTGGAAAGCACCGGGGATGGCAGCCATACGCCGACGTCGAAGTTCGTGGCGATCCGATTGGAAGCGGCAAGTGACAACGGCTTGATCATGGCGCGCTCGGCCTGATCATGACTGTTGTGGTGGGTAGGCTTTTATTGGCTTGCGGGCTTGTTGTGGCGAGCGGGCTTGCCCCGCTCACCACAGGGAATTACCCGCCAAAGGAATTTCGGGCACAAAAAAGGCCGCTTTTGCATAAAAGCGGCCGTTCCGAAGTAGCTAAAGACTCACGAATTCGACTTAAGTTCCCTAGTAAAAACAGTAAGTTATGGAGTTGTGTACAACTCGTGCTACTGGTCGGATTTCTATTGTCACAATCCAGATACAGCCTCAGGATCGCGCCGTCATCCTCTTGAGGTCTCCCTAATGAAGTTCTCCTCGATTCTCTTGTTGTCCCTTGGCCTGGTCAGTGGCGCAGCCATGGCCGGTGGCACCACCGAAGCCGGTGTGGGCGGCGCATTGGGCGGGGTTCTAGGTTCGGTCGTTGGCCAGCAGCTAGGCGGCAACACCGGTTCGACCATCGGCGCAGCCTTGGGTGGCGCGGGCGGTAGTGCGGTGGGCGCCGACAAGCGCAGCCGTGGTGAAGCCGCCATTGGTGGCGCATTGGGCGCGGCGGGCGGCAACGTTGTAGGCCGCAGTGTCGGCGGCAGCACCGGCGCACTGATCGGCTCAGCGGCTGGCGGTGGTGCAGGTGGCGCGCTGGGTAACTACATGGGCAACAAGAGCGATGACGACGACCGTCGCAGCCGCGGGCGTGATCACCGTCGTTATGACCGTGATGATCATCGTGGGCGCGGTCATGCCTATGGGCATCGCAAGAACAAGCATCACTACCGCGACTAATAATTGCCCCATTGTAGGAGCCGGCTTGCCGGTTCCTACAGAGTGACCAACCGCTGCAACGCTTCGCGCAACCGCCCCGGAATCGTCACCGGCTGGTTCGACCCGCGATCCACGAACACATGTACAAACCGCCCCGCCGCGCAGGCCTCTTCTTCGCCCGCCTTGAACACCGCCAACTCGTACTGCACTGAGCTGTTGCCCAACTTGCCTACCCGCAGGCCGATTTCAATGCGCTCGGGAAAGGCGATCGACGCAAAATAGTCGCACGCCGAACTCACCACAAACCCCACCACGTCACCGTCATGAATATCCAAACCACCTTGCTCGATCAGGTAGGTATTCACTGCCGTGTCAAAAAAGCTGTAGTAGGTCACGTTGTTCACATGGCCATACACATCGTTGTCGTGCCAGCGCGTGATGATCGGCTGGAAGTGAGGGTAATCGGCACGTTGCGGCACGGTGTCAGGCATCGGGTCATCTCGAGAAAGTGAGTTACAGATCATTCAGATGGGTCTGGGCCCATTCGCGTACCTCGGCATAGGGGTAGTCTTCCAGCACAGCAAAACCCGGAATGCCCCGCGCCTTCAACTTGGTAAACAGCGGCACGCTGATGCCTCCAAGGAAACGCGTCAGGCGTTCCGCCCCAGGCAGTTGCCCGGTGTGTTCATGATGCCTGTGGATAAAATCACCGCACAGCCCCATGAAGTTCTTATCCACAAGTGGCGGCAAGCCCGGCGGCGGCGGTAGATGCGCAATATGGCCATGGCACACCGAGCAATGCCCGCAGCGCTGCGGCGCGTTTTCATCGCCAAAATACTTCGCCAGTCGCTGCCCCAGGCAGTATTCGGTGGCGAACAGATCGAGCATCGCGTGAATCCGCGCGACTTCTCCCACCTCGTGCTGCTTGAAGCCTGTGTATAACTCAGCGCTCAATACCTGTGGATCGAAATCGGTCTCCAGCAGGCTGTAGACCTCAGTCATCTGCTTGCTTTCCAACTCGATCAGGCCCTGCTCCTGGAAGTAATCCAGCGCCTTCACCACCCGTCCGCGCTCGGCATTGTGCTGTTGATACAGTGCATCGAAATCCACGGTCGCCCAGGTCTTCGCCCGTTTGCACACCTGGATGATCGCTGCAACAAACTGCTGCCTCTCACCGGAAAATCGCGCCAGCAGAACCTCAGGCTCGACCAGGTATTTGAAACGGTACTCAGCGTAAAACGCGTAACGCGGCGCGATGACGCCTTTGAGCTCCAACTGCACCAAAAGCGTCTTTAACGGTAGCTCGCGGATATTGCTGTGGTCCGACAAGGACCTGAGCAAAAACTCCCACTGCCCATCACCCCGCGCGGCCTGCAACTCTTCCAGCACCCGCCGGATACCTTCCTGCTCCGGCGTATCACCGTAGACGAAGTTTTCCAGCACGTTGAGGCTGTCGCGATTGGCCAGCACCAGGCAGTCGGACGGCTGCCCATCACGCCCCGCCCGGCCGATCTCCTGGCTGTAGTTCTCGATGGACTTGGGCAAGTCGAAGTGCACCACGTTGCGGATATCACTCTTGTCGATGCCCATGCCAAACGCGATGGTGGCGACGATGCAATTGGAGCGACCACCCATGAAGCGCTGCTGGATGCCCTCGCGTTTATCGTGGGGCAGGCCCGCGTGATAGGCCTCGGCCTGGATGCCGTTGCGATTGAGGTGCTCGGCAATCTGCTCGGCGGTTTTTTGCAAGGTGACGTAGACAATGCTCGGCTGGCCGACACGCTCACTCATCCACTGCACCAGCCGGCGACGCTTGTCTGCACCGCTGACCGGCTCCACCAGCAGGTTGAGGTTGGGCCGGTAGAAGCCCGTGGTGACCACATCGCCCGGGGCAATGGCGAACTTGGCCTGCATGTCGGCAATCACTTTGGGTGTGGCTGTCGCCGTCAGCAGCAGTGCTTGTGGGATATTGAACTGGCGCTGGTAGTCCGGCAGCTTCAGATAGTCCGGACGGAAGTTGTGGCCCCACTCGGAAATACAGTGGGCCTCGTCCACCACCAACAACGAGATCCGCACACTTTGCAGGAAGTTACGGAAGCGTTCATTCTTCAAGCGCTCCACCGAAATCATCAGGATCTTGAGTTCGCCCGACCGCGCACGGGCCATGACCTCATTGGCCTCATCGCGGCTCTGGGCCGAGTCGATACTGCCCGCCGCAATGCCATGGCGCTGCAGGAAACCCAACTGGTCCTGCATCAACGCCAACAGCGGCGATACCACCAGCGTCAGGTGCGGCAGCAACACCGCCGACAGCTGGTAACACAGGGATTTGCCCGACCCGGTAGGGAAAATAGCGGCCGCCGAACGCCCCGCTAATATGGCGCTGACCGTTTCTTCCTGGCCCAGGCGAAACTGTGGGTAACCAAAGACCTGTTGGAGGGTGTCATGCATAGGCTGTCACTCCATTGACCGCTGGGGGAGTCAAAAACATAGGTCAGCGATCGAGAATAGGTCGGGGATAAACGCTACAAACTGATACAGAGAAAACCAGCAAGCCGACGCAAAAACGAAGACATTAACACGCCTGATCACCAGCCCCGACACGGAGTCGTGAATGTCGCACAAGCCAGTAATCTCATCGCTACGCCTGGTACTGCTCACACTGCCCCTGCTGCTGCTGGGTTGTGTCACCCCACCCTCCTCAAAGCCCGCCGAGCCGGATACACAGCGCTTTGAAACACTCGAGTACCTGGCGCAAAAGGCCCTGCCGATCGTTAAGGCATCAGCACTCTACGCACGAGGAGGCACAGGCCAGGGTGTCAAAGTGGCACTGATCGATTCAGGCCTGAACCAGGACCTGCCTGAGTTCTACGGCCGCGTGGCCGACCCCGGCTACGACTTCGTGCAACACCAACCAGGCACTCTCGATATCAAGGGCCACGGCACCCAGATGGCCGGCATTCTCGCCGCCAACAAGAACGACCAGGGCATCCACGGCATTGCCTTCAACGCCCAGTTGATTCCCATGCGCTTCGGCGATGACCAGGAGCCGTTCTATTTCGACCGTGAAATTGCCCAGGCCTGGACCCTCGCACACACAAAGGGCGCACGGATTTTCAGCAACTCATGGGCCAACCCCATCGAAGCCAACACCAACGAAGTTCCCATCTATGAGCGCTTGATGGGGGACTCATTGGACGTGGCGAAAAAGCTGGTCGCCGAGGGTGCGGTGTTTGTGTTTTCCACCGGCAATGAGGTCAAGCGTGAACCGCTTGCCGAGCCCGGCCTGCCGGCATTGGTGCCCGAACTGGAGAAGGGCTGGATAGCCGTCATGGCCCTCAAGAGCGACGGCACGACTATCAATCTCAAGTCCAACTATTGCGGCCTCGCGGCGCGCTGGTGCATCGCGGTGCCGGGAGGTGACGGCGGTGCAGGGCTGTTGACCACCCACAAGGACGGCGGCTACGGGCCAACGGCCGGCACCTCGCCGGCCGCCGCGCTGGTCAGCGGCGCCTTGGCGGCCTTACAAAGTCGCTTTCCCGAAATGACGCCGCAACAAGTGCGTGACCGCCTGCTCAGCACCGCCAATCGAACAGGAATCTACGCCAACAGCGAAGCCTATGGGCGTGGGTTGATGGACCTGGACGCTGCCTCGCGCCTGTAATCGTGCCCAAACAAACAACGCGCCCTGAGGCGCGTTGTCGGTAGAACATTTGTCGCTGTGTATCAGTGGTTCTGCACCCGTTCGATCGCTGTGTCATACACCGGGTTAGCCTTCTGCTCCTTGGCCAACTGATAGTGACGCAACGCATCCGGGAATTGCCCCGCCGCTTCGTAGATCCGCGCAATGTTGTAGTAGGCGCCCGCTCGCACCGTCGCAGCGTTCGCGCCGGTGGCGAGGGCGATAGCCTTGCGGTTGGCCCAGATCGACTCGGCGGTGTTGCCGGCCTTCTGATACGCCAGGCCCAGGTTGCCGTAGGCCTTGCCGAAGCCATTGTCCAGTTCGATAGCCTGGCGGAACAGGTCAATGGCCTGGTCCAGCTTGCCGGCCTGGTAGGCCGCTTCACCTTGCAGGTTCAGACGTTTCGCATCGGCTTGTGCAGAGGAACTGACCGCAACAGCGGTAACGGCCACGCTGTCATCCAGCAACGGTTTGACTTCGTTGAGCACGTTCGCCGCGTTAACCGTCACGCCACTGAAGGTGTTGATGTCCTGGAAGTCACCACTGCCGGTCATGCGGAACACGGTCCACAGGTTACCGCTGCGGTTTTTCGGCACGTAGTAGGTGCGCACCAGCGATTGGCCCATGTACACGAACACCTTGGCTTCGCTATTGGACAGCTGGCGCGAACCGGGATTGCCGCCGTTGGTGAAGTCATGCACGGCATACACGTAGCTTTCGCCGTAGTGTTTTTTCTGCAGGGTGATGGTTTCCGGGCCGTAGCTGTCGACGTCATCCACGTCCAGTTCGGCGTCGGTGCCCGTCTTGTTCTCGAAGTAGATATTGTTGCCAGGGAAAATCATGTGGGAGTCGAGGTCTTCCGGGGTCTTGCCCCAGGTCAACACAACGCGCAGGCCGTCGAGGTTTTCCATCACCGGGCTGATGGCATACGTCATGCCGGCGCACGGGCACTTCACCACCAGGTTCGAGTAGCCAGGCTTCTTGATGATCAGAAGATTGGTGGCGTCGTCTGCGGCTTCGCTGGTGAGGGTCACCTGGCCCTGGGCGTTGGTGCGGCCCACGACGTTCTGCGCACCGTTGCGTTGCAGCAACACCTCGGCGTCAGCGATCTTCTGGTCCTTGACCACCGCACTGAGCACTTCAATCGGCAATTGCGCCGCCTGGACTGAAAACGCGACCGCACACAATGACATCGCCGAAGCGACACGCAGCAAACCCATGCTTAACTCCCTTTAAGTAGCGGGCGGAATCGCCCTGCAAGATTTTGCGCTGAAACATACTCTTAAATGCGCTCGCTGGCGGATTATTTATACAGAATGTGACGTGGTTTTTATCCCGCCTGCCTGTTGAAGCATTGCGCTACAATCAAGCCTTGCTACCCAGGAGTACGCTGCCATGAGCGAACCGACGTTTGAGCAAAAACAGGATCATTACCACAAGATCCGCCGTTCCAATTACCTGGCCAGCCTGCGCCTGGAAGGGTTCGACACCCAACCGGCCGACGTCGACAAACCCTTGCCGACCCGCGAAGCCGTCCTTGCCAAGTACCGCAACAGCCCACGCTGATGCTCGACAAATACGGGGTGGGCCAGGATCCGTACTGCTATCCCGGTAGCAGCGTCCTGCGCAACCGCCTCGATTTGCTCGATGAAACCCGACTGCACCAGGCCGAGCGGGAGTTATCCGAAATCGCCGTAGGTAACCTCCCCCTCTTCCCGCCGCCCTACGACCTCGAACGCCTGCAACACATCCACCGCGTCCTGTTCAACGACCTCTACGACTGGGCCGGCGAACTGCGCAGCGTCAACATCCAGAAAGGCGACACCCTGTTCTGCACCCCGGAACGCATCCCGCCGGAAGCGGCGAAGATCATCCGGCAAATGGAGGCAGCGAACTGGTATGTCGGGGCGAGCCAGGCCGAGCTGGTGACGCAGATTGCCGAAGCCTATGGCGACCTCAACGTCATCCACCCCTTCCGCGAAGGCAACGGCCGGGCGCAGCGGATTTTGTTCGAGCAGATCATCGTGAATGCCGGGTTTTCCGTGAACTGGTGGCTGGTGAAACACGCGGCGTGGATACCCGCGAATATTGATGCGGTGGCCTGTGATTATCGGGGGTTGGAGGCGATTTTTGAGCGGTGTGTCAGTAGGCCGGTCGGTGCCTGAGCGGACCGTGCACAGTTAAACCATCTGTTTATTGCCCGGAAACTGGCTCACTTCTAAGGTTCGCTTCGTCGCTGCCAAATCAGCGGCCGGGTTTGGTCACTCGAAAAACAGCACACATAAGTGCCATTACTTACTCTTCGAACGTCTATCGTCTCGTATCGCAGTGCTATGGCGGCTGTGTGGGGGACGTCTTCGGACGTGCCGGAGTGCTGTTTCCGGCTGGCCAACCCGCGCACAGTCCGCCACCCACCGTTTGGCCACGGTGATGTCGGTTACTTAACAGCAAACCGAGTACCTTCAAATGCAAATACCTGAAACGATGGACCGCTATCGTCAGCTACGCACCAACTTCACCGACACCCATCCGCTTATCATCGACACTCAAGCCAAAGCCGAAGACATCCAGTCCGCCGCGCATCAACGCATCCGCGCTGCCACAGACTTGCTGGAAACCTTCTCCTGCCTGACATTCGAACACGCAGACCTCAAAGACATTTCCCACATCACTAACGCCCTGTACCTGCTCGTTCAGGACGGCTGTGATTTGCTGGAAGCAGCTCAGCACGTGCAGCTACAACCTCAAAAGCCTTACACCTAAGCTCTAACCTTTTGTAGGAGCGAGCTTGCTCGCGAAGATCGTCAACGATGACGCGGTAAACCCGGAAAACTGCGGCGCCCTGGGGTTCTTCGCGAGCAAGCTCGCTCCTACAACTGAACGCTTTAACTACCGAAAATCACTGCCAAACAAAAAATCCCGGAAAGCCCTGTAAGAAACCTCCAAATACCGCGACATCCCCTTCTGAAACTGCTTAAAACTCCTGCCCACCCCTCTATAAATCTCACCTTTCTCTGACTGAAACTGGCGCCCTTTCAACAGCCCCGGCAAATACAAGTGAACATCGAAAGGACTCAACATATCGGCCACCACGGTGTGATATTCACAGTGATTCGCTTCACTGTTGTACGTAGCAACCAGCAGGCTTTAGTCAATCTGTGCTTGCTGGAAGCAAAAGCGGCAGCACAGCAAGTTCGCGATCATGTACGCAGACTTTACGAAAGAATGCTGGCTAGAGATTTGCCATGCGAAATGGCGATCGCAATTTCGTACCCACTAAGGCGCAATCAAGCCGATCGGTTTAACGACCAAAACATACTGATCAAGCAAATAATCTCTGGAGCGGTTGCAGCACCAGCAATTGTAATCTCTGCAGCTACGGCAGGCTTTGTTCGCGATACGATTGACAGCAAGCTTCGCAGGTATCACGCAGGGGATATCATCATTGGTCTGGATGCCAGTGTGAGAGGCGGCATAGGTCCTCAGCGGTCAACACTATCAATGCATGTCTACTCGGACGAGCCTTAATCACATGGCCCTGTACCTGCAATCCGTCGTTTTTTTCATTTTCTATCTGGTGCTGCACTACCAAATCACCGACCCCGTCCTCAGAAAGCGCTTCGCCCTCACATTCCTTGCAACAGGCTTCACCTTGACGTTCCTACTACCCTACGTCGCGGTGATCCTCAGAATGCCTTTCCTACCTGTCTTCGTATTCTTGATAGGCTTGGCACTCTTCCTCACTCGAAACCAATACCAGATCCACCGCAACCGATCCCCTCACCCACTCCTGCGTGCCCCCACCATGAACCTCGCCCCCAACTTCCCCGAAGACCCCGTCATGCAACAACTCCTGCAGCTCTTGCACGAAGAAATCGGCCTGCCTAAACACAAGACGATCCGCCTGCAAACCTCGATCAACTTCGACCTGGGCTGCGACGGCAGTGAGGCCAAGCAGCTGATGGAAGCGCTGGAGCAGGAATTTGCCCTCGACCTGGGTGACTACGACGCTTATCGTTACTTCAACCCGCCGGTGTTCGATGTGTTTCTCAAGCGTCGGGCCAAGGGGCGCGGCGAAAAAGTGCCGCTGACCATCGGCATGCTCTACCTGGCGATCAAGACCCACAGCTGGGACACGCAGACCCTGGAAAACCTGAGCTGAGCGAACACAAATCCCAGGCACACCGGTACTCAAATGTGGGAGGGGGCTTGCCCCCTCCCACATTTGATGAGCGTGCTCAAAACAACAAGGACCTTACATGGACGTAACAATGGGCCTGCTGGCCGCCCTGCTGTGGGGCGGCACGGATTTTCTCGTGGGCCTCAACGCCCGTGCCGTGGGCGTAAAACGCGCGGTGTATTTCGGTCAGGCGCTGGGTTTCCTGATCATGACCCTGCTGTTGGTCATCCTTCCGACCTTCCTGTTCAAAGCCCTCGACGCCGCGCTGAGCGTCTGGCTGCTGGGCATCGCTGCCGCCCTGCTCACCGTCTCCGGTGCTCTTGCACTGTCCAAGGCCTTCGCCCTGGGCAAAGCCGCCATCGTGGCGCCGCTGGTGACCTCCTACGGTGTAGTGACCACCCTGCTGTCCTGGGCCAGCGGTGAACACATCAACCTGACGCAACTGGGCTGTATCGCCCTGTGTGTGCTCGGCGTGATCCTCTCCAGCCAGCACAAGGACAACCGCGTCCCCCACGACAATCCACGCCTGTCCATCGCCTATGCCATGCTCGCCGCCTTGCTGTATGGCACCAGTTTCTGGCTGCAAGGCCGCTACACATTGCCGGCGCTGGGGCCGATCACCATGCTGTGGCTGGGTTACCTGGTTGGATTGTGCGTGCTGGTGGTGATGGTGTTGAAGATCAAGGACGGCCTGAAAATCCCACCGCTGAAAAACTGCGCGACGCTGACCGGGGCAAGCTTGATGAACCTCGGCGGGTTCTCGGCGTTTTCATGGGGGGCGATGGCGGGGTCGGTGTCGGTGGTGACGGTGATCAGTACGTTGTCGGGCGGGATCGCGGCGATCCTGGGGTTCGTGTTTTTCAAGGAACGGTTATCGGCAGTGCAGGTGCTGGGGGTTGCGCTCGTACTGGTCGGCGCGGTGGTTTTACATATCGCCGACTAACCTGCCGCGCACAAAAAAGCCGCCTCACAAGAGGCGGCTTTTTCACAACGACTGTCTCTTACAACTTAGGACCTGCCGCCTTGATCGCATCGCTCACTTCAAACTTCTTGAAGTTCTCGATGAACAGACCGGCCAGCGCCTTTGCTGCTTCGTCGTAGGCAGCCTTGTCGGCCCAGGTGTTACGTGGGTTCAACAGGCCGGTTTCAACGCCCGGGACGGCCAATGGCACGTCGAGGTTGATGGTGTCGAGGTGTTCGGTTTCAGCACCGACCAACGCGCCGCTCTGGATCGCTGCGATCACGCCGCGAGTAGTCGGGATATTGAAGCGCTTGCCGACGCCGTAGCCGCCGCCGGTCCAGCCGGTGTTGACCAGGTAGACCTTGGAGCCGAAGCCACGGATCCGCTTGATCAGCAGCTCAGCGTATTCGCCAGCCGGGCGCGGGAAGAACGGTGCGCCGAAGCAGGTGGAGAAGGTCGACTTGATGCCGCCGCCGGAACCCATTTCGGTCGAACCCACCAGCGCGGTGTAGCCGGACAGGAAGTGGTAGGCCGCCTGTTCTTCGCTGAGGATCGACACCGGTGGCAGTACGCCGGTCAGGTCGCAGGTCAGGAAGATTACCGCGTTTGGCTCGCCGCCCAGGTTCTTCTCGGAACGCTTGGCCACGTGCTCCAGCGGGTAGGCGGCGCGACTGTTCTGGGTCAGGCTGACGTTGGTGTAGTCGGCGTGCTTGGCGTCGTCGATCACCACGTTTTCGAGCACGGCGCCGTGCTTGATGGCTTTCCAGATGACCGGCTCGTTCTTCTCGGACAGGTCGATGCACTTGGCATAGCAACCGCCTTCGATGTTGAACACCACGCCTTCGCCCCAGCCGTGTTCGTCGTCACCGATCAGGTAACGGCTTTCGTCGGCGGACAGGGTGGTCTTGCCGGTGCCCGACAGACCGAAGAACAGGGTCACGTCGCCTGCTTCGCCGATGTTGGCGGCGCAGTGCATCGGCAGTACGTCGGAAGCCGGCAGCAGGAAGTTCTGCACCGAGAACATGGCTTTTTTCATTTCACCGGCGTAGCGCATGCCGGCGATCAGGACTTTTTTCTGTGCGAAGTTGAGGATCACGCAACCGTCGGAGTTGGTGCCGTCACGCTCTGGCACGCACTCGAAGTTGGCCACGTTGAGCACTTGCCACTCTTCACGACCGGCCGGATTGTACTGGGCCGGGTTGATGAACAGGCAACGACCGAACAGGTTCTGCCAGGCCGTCTGGGTGGTCATTTTCACAGCCAGGTAGTGGTCTTCGGCAGCCCCTACGTGAACGTGGGAAACGAAATGCTCTTGCGCGTTGTTGAATGCCTCGACGCGAGCCCACAGGGCATCGAACTTATCGGCCGGGAACTTGCGGTTGATCGGGCCCCAGGCGATGGAAGCCTGGGTAGTAGGCTCTTCAACGATGAAACGATCGACTGGCGAACGGCCGGTACGGTGACCGGTTTCTACGACCAGCGCGCCAGTATCGGCAAGCACGCCTTCACCGCGCTGCAGGGCTTCTTTGACCAGATCGTCAACACTCAGATCGGTGTATACGGCGTTATTGGCTTGCGTCATGAGGTTCCCCGTCGGCCTATGGCCGAGTGCTCCAAACGTTTTGTAGTAGAAAGTTGCGCACTACTACCGCGAAAAAAGTGGGCCGGATTATGCCAGAAAAGCCCAAAAAGAGTAGGGCCCTCCCGTCAGAACTGCGCTAATCCGGCGTTTGTCAGGTGATTTACCTGTGCTTAAACGTTTTAGTGGCGGGTGTCGGAAGGCGTGTCGATGCCTGCACCGGCGAACAATTGCGCTACATCGGCCGCATCGAACAGGTAACGCTCATTGCAGAACTGGCAGTCGATCTCGATATGGCCGCCGTGCTCAACCACCAGGTTTTGCGCATCTTCCAGGCCCAGGCTGACCAGCGCATTGGCCGAGCGCTCACGCGAACAACTGCAGTTGAAGCGCAGGCCCTGTGCGTCAAACAGTCGCACGGCCTCTTCGTGGTACAGGCGATGCAGGATGGTTTCGTTGTCCAGGCCCAGTTGCTCTTCAGCGGTGAGGGTGCCGGCCAGGGCAGTCAGCTTGCGCCAGCTGTCGGTGCGCTCATCTTCATCCTTGATGCGGTCAGCCGGCAGTTGCTGCAACAGCATGCCACGGGCGCGCTTGCCGTCGGCGTTGAGCCAGAACTTGGTGCCCACCTGCTGGGACATCACGAAATAGTTGGTGAAGCACTCCGACAGGGTTTCGCCGTCCAGGTCGACAATGCCCTGGTAGCGCTGGCCTTCGGTCGGGTCGACGGTAATCGCCAGCACGCCATTGGCCATCAGGTCGGACAAGGTGGCATCCGGCGCAATCTGGTCGGCTTCATAACGGGCCAAGCCACGGATTTCGCGCTCGCTGGAGCATTCGATCATCAACATCGGCACCGGGCCTTCGGAGCGCGCCTGCAGAATCAGCAAACCATCGAACTTCATGGTGCCCACCAGCAACGCTGCCGCTGCCATCAGTTCACCGAGCAGTTGCGCGACCGGCTCCGGATAGGGGTGCTTGGCGAGGACTTCGGCATAGCTGCGCTCCAGCGAGACCAGCTCGCCGCGGGCGTCGCTCTCGTCGAAGATGAAGCGTTGGGTGAAGTCGGTATCCGGTAGATCAGTCATAGGTCTGGGTATCTGAATTGATGACAAATTGATTACAAGGTTTATAGAATTAAACGCTTTAGCACCGTTTTGGTGCAGCTTTCTGAAGCCGTGGGGGACAGTTTATGAACAATCCGGGTTTGTTCCAAGCCAAGTGGAACCTCGGGCGATGGGCCGTTTGCAATCTACTCGCTGTCGGGTTGCTGTGTTTTTGGCTGTGGCCCACGGGCCAGATGCTGTGTGTGATGTTCGACGAGTGGCTGTTTCATCTGCTCAACGGCCCTCTTGCGACCAACTCCACATGGCTGCACGTGTGGGCTGTAGCGAGTTTGCGACCGTTCGATGCGGTGGTCGGGGTGATTCTGCTGATGCTGTTGATTCGCGGCGATTGGGTGTTCAAGGCCGTACACGTGCGCCAGGCCATGTTAGGTTTTGTCGGCATTCTGCTGCTGTTGCTGTTTATCCGCATGCTGTTTTCCAAACTCGCTGCGCACATGGGCTGGCAACACCATAGCCCGTCCATGGTAATCAGCGGGGCGATCCAGATGAGCGACTACTTCCCTGGCCTGGAAAAGACCTGGGAATTGAAGGACCGCTCGAGCCAGAGCTTCCCGGGGGACCATGCCTCGGTGCTGTTGATCTGGGGGATGTTCATGACCGTGTTCGCCAAGCGCGTCGGCCAGGTGCTGGTGATCTGGGGCCTGGCGCTGCTGTTCATGATGCCGCGCCTGGTGGCGGGGGCACATTGGGGGCAGGACGATTACATCGGCGGTGTGTTGCTGGCGCTGTTGGCGCTGGGCTGGGGATACTACACACCGTTTGCGGCGAAGGTTTCGAGTGGGTTGTTACGGGTGACGGCGCCGGTGTTTGGGCTGGCTGCTCGTTTACCCATAGTGGGGCGAATGAGCGTCGTCAGGCCTGCGCAATAATTTGTAGTGAGCGAGCTTGCTCGCGCTGGGCTGCGGAGCGGCCCCAAAAAAGCGGGAGCGCTGCGCACTCCAGCGCGGGGCAAGCCCGCTCACCACAACAAGCCGGCTCGCCACAAGGCCCCGTTCGATTGAGGCTAGTCATCGTTGCCACTGCCGCGAAACTTGAACAGGTCGCGGCGTTGCTTCTTGCTCGGCTTGCCATCGGTGGTCATGCCAGTGGCACCGGCCTTGCGCATCGCGGCCGCATTTTCACGCTTGGCGATGCTGGCTTCGGTTTCGGCGTATAACGCTTGCGCTTCAGGTGCGCCACGACGAACGATGGAAAGCGCCTGAACCACGACCGTCTTTTCATCAAACCCTGCACGAATCTGAAACTCATCACCGACACGTGGCTCTTTGCCCGGCTTGCAGCGCTCGCCACGATGATGCACCTTGCCGCTCTCGATGGCGGCCTTGGCCAGGGCACGGGTTTTATAGAAACGCGCCGCCCACAGCCACTTGTCCAGACGGACCTTTTCTTCCTCTTCCTGCTTTTGAGCCACTTGAATTCCTCGCTCTGAAAAATGTCGCAACTTTACCGTTGAAACCCTTCAACGCATAAACCCCCAGGCTCACCTAAGATACGCCAGGTAGCACCCTGTTTTCGCGAGGTATGCTGTGACCGAATTTCCCCTTTCACTCACCTCGCCCAACCAGCGCTGTGTGGGTTGCCAGCAAAGCGAGCCCCTCGGGTTCGATTTTGCGTTCGCTTACCAGCCTATCGTAGACCTGCGGGACCATTCGATCTTTGCCCACGAAGCTCTGGTGCGTGGCACGCAAGGTGAGGGGGCGCTGTCGGTGCTAAACCAGGTCAACGAAAGCAACCGCTACCGCTTCGACCAACGCTGCCGAACCCAGGCGATAGCCGGTGCGGCGACCTTGGGCATGCAAACCCACCTTTCGATCAACTTCATGCCCAATGCCGTGTACCGCCCGGAACTGTGCATCCGTAGCACCCTGGAGGCAGCTCGCGCGCATAATTTTCCGTTGAACCAGCTGATTTTCGAGACCCTGGAAAGCGAGCATGTAGATAACTATCGCCATTTGACGAATATTCTGCGTGAATACCGCGAATTCGGCTTCAAGACCGCCATCGACGATTTCGGCGCGGGCTATTCGGGGCTGAACCTGCTGGCCGATTTCCAACCTGACCTGATCAAACTCGACATGGCGCTGATCCGCGATGTTGATCAGGACCGTGTCCGTCAGGTCATCGTCCAGGGGATTGTCACAATCTGTGAGCAGTTGGGGGTTACTGTCATCGCCGAAGGCATCGAAAGTGCCGGCGAACGGGACTTTCTCTCCGACTGTGGAATATTTCTGATGCAAGGCTACTGGTTCGCCAAGCCTGCATTTAAAGCCCTGGCCGAGGTATCCCCTCAGGCCTGGGCGAATTGATCGGTTATCCATATTGAAGACATTTGACCATTTGACCGTTGTGGGTCTGCGTGAGTGGGTGGCACTTCCCGACTTGGGAGTGGCAGGCCTGCGCGCGAAGATCGACACCGGTGCCAGCACCTCAAGTCTGCACGCCACCGACATTGAGCCGTTTGAGCGTGACGGTGAGCAGTGGGTGCGGTTTACCGCGCACCTGGGCAGCGTCGTGCAATTACGTCACCGCCGCTGCGAAGCGCCGCTGGTGACGATGAAAACCATCAAGAGCTCCAATGGCCATGCGCAGGTGCGCTATGTCATCAGCACCACGCTGGCGCTGGGTGATCGGGTATGGCGAGTGGAATTTACCCTGGCCTGCCGCAAAGCCATGCGATATCGCCTGTTGTTGGGTTCCAAAGCCTTGATTGACGGCCAGTTGGTGGTCAATCCCGGTATCAAGTACGTACAAGACAAGCCGGTGTTCCCGGTCTCTACCCTATCTGCCCCAGGTGCTGCATGAAGATTGCTGTGCTGTCGCGAAACCCGCGTCTGTATTCCACCCGCCGCCTGGTTGAGGCCGGCACCGAACGTGGCCACGAAATGGTGGTGATCGACACGTTGCGTGCCTATATGAACATTGCCAGTCACAAGCCGCAGATCCACTACCGGGGCAAGCCGCTGGAGGGGTTTGATGCAGTGATCCCCCGTATCGGTGCTTCGGTGACGTTTTATGGCTGCGCAGTGTTGCGCCAGTTTGAAATGATGGGGGTGTTTCCCCTTAATGAGTCGGTCGCTATTGCCCGTTCACGGGACAAGCTGCGCTCCCTGCAGCTGCTGTCGCGCCGCGGTATCGGCCTACCAGTGACTGGCTTCGCCCACTCCCCCGACGACATCCCTGACCTTATCGACATGGTCAATGGCGCGCCGCTGGTGATCAAAGTGCTGGAAGGCACCCAGGGTATCGGCGTGGTGCTGTGTGAAACCGCGACGGCGGCGGAATCGGTGATCGAAGCGTTCATGGGCCTCAAGCAGAACATCATGGTGCAGGAATACATCAAGGAAGCTGGCGGTGCGGATATCCGCTGCTTTGTGGTGGGCGACAAGGTGATTGCGGCGATGAAGCGCCAGGCCAAGCCGGGGGAGTTCCGCTCCAACCTGCACCGTGGCGGCAGCGCCAGCCTGATCAAGATCACCCCGGAAGAACGCATGACCGCACTGCGGGCGGCCAAGGTCATGGGGTTGGCCGTGGCGGGGGTGGATATCTTGCGCTCCAACCACGGGCCACTGGTGATGGAGGTGAATTCGTCGCCGGGCCTGGAAGGCATTGAGACCACCACCGGGAAGGATGTGGCGGGGATCATCATTCAGCATCTGGAGAAGAATGGTGGGCCGAATATGACCAGGACCAAGGGCAAGGGCTGATCAACCGCCACAAACCAGTGTGGGAGCGGGCTTGCTCGCGAAAGCGGTGGATCAGTCAAATATGTATCGACTGACCCCCTGCATTCGCGGGCAAGCCCGCTCCCACATTTGACCTGTGTCGGTGCTTAGACCGCGTCGCGGGGCAACATCAGCCCAAGCGGCAAGCGCACCCGCGCCTCCAGGCCACCCTCTTCGCGGTTGCGCAACTCAACATTGCCACCATGCATCGAGGCAATCCGCCGCACAATTGCCAACCCGAGGCCAGTACCCTTGCCACCCCGGGCACGGTCGCCTCGGGTGAAGGGGTTGAAGATGCCTTCCAGCTCATCCGGGTCGATGCCCGCCCCCCGGTCCATCACACTCAGCACCACATAGGGCGCTGCACTGTCGCCAGACACATACGCCGCCACCTCCACATCGGAACCGGCGTGGTGCAAGGCGTTGCCTATCAGGTTGTTCAACAGGCGCTTCATAGATACCCGACGCAGCGCAAACGGTTGGATCGGCTCCAGGCGCATACGCACCTGTTCACCGTTCTGGTTATAGGGCGCGACCACCTCACGCACCAGGTCCGTCAGGTCGACTTCTTCCACGATCTCGTCCCGGCCATCGCGGATAAACGCCAGGAACTGGTCGAGAATCGCGTCCATGTCCTCGATGTCGCGGACCATATCATCGGTGAGATCGGTATGGTTGCCCATCAACTCCAGCGACAGGCGCAATCGCGTCAATGGTGTACGCAAGTCGTGGGAGACCCCCGCCAGCATCAACTCGCGCTCACGCCCAGCCTGTTCGACGTCTTCTGCCATCTGGTTGAACGCGCCATACACCTCGGTCATCTCGCTGGGCGTATCGCTGACCGGCAGGCGCACACTTCGCCCCTGGCCCAATTGGCGGGCTGCAAACACAAGACGCTTGAGCGGCTGGTTGAGCTGTCGAACGAAAATCCACGCCGACGCGGTGGAAAGCAACCCGATCGCCAGGAACCAACCCAGCACGTTCCAGATCTTCTGCCCCCGCAGCGGATGTGGATACAACGGCACTTTCAACCAGTCCTCACCCAGGCTCGGCGCACGCACCCACAATGCCGGCGATACATGCATGCGCAACCGCACCTCGGTGTCTTCACCCAGCTCGGCCTGCATCTGGCGCTGGTAGATCTCACTGTAGGGCCAATGTTGCTCGCCCTCCGGCACACCCGCTCCTGCTACACGTACCAGCGTCGCAGCCTTGGCGATTTTCTCGCGATTCTCCGGGTCAGCCGCCCAATAGGCACGCAGCGTCAGGGCTACGCCGTGACTGTATTGTCGATCTACCAGCACGTCCTCGTTCATCAACAGATAAACCAGCGTGAGTGCTTTGGAAAAGAGAACGACGATCAGCACCAGCCAGAGGGTGCGGGAGAAGAAACTTTGGGGGAACCACAACGGGGTTTTCATAGAAGACAGCTGGATACCTTGCAGAAACGAGCGGCGCTCGCAGAATTGCAGACGCCGGGCATCCCGTCGACCCTCGTGGAGTCAGGCACCGGGAGGCCCGTACTGCAAATCATCGGTCAACTGGTTTTGTTGCCATCCGGCACAAACACATAACCCACGCCCCACACTGTCTGGATATACCGCGGCTTGGAGGGGTCCGGCTCGATCATCCGACGCAGTCGGGAGATCTGCACGTCGATAGAACGCTCCAGTGCGTCCCATTCCCGGCCACGGGCCAGGTTCATCAGTTTGTCGCGGGTCAGCGGCTGGCGAGCGTTCATCACCAGGGCCTTGAGCACGGCGAATTCGCCGGTAGTGAGCATGTGTACTTCATCGCCACGCTTGAGCTCACGGGTCGCCAGCGACAGTTCGTAGTCGCCAAAGGTGACACTTTCGTCTTCGCTGCCCGGTGCGCCCGGCACCGGCGGGGCCTGGCGACGCAGTACGGCCTTGACCCGTGCCATCAGCTCGTCAGGGTTGAAGGGCTTGGCCAGGTAGTCATCAGCGCCCAGTTCGAGGCCCTTGATACGGCTCAGCTCATCACCCTTGGCGGTGAGCATGATGATTGGAATCTGGTTGTTCGCGCCGCGCAGGCGCTTGCAGGCGCTCAGGCCGTCTTCACCGGGCAGCATGAGGTCGAGTACGACCAGGTTGAAGACTTCGCGCCCCAGCAGGCGGTCCATCTGCTCGGTGTTCGGCACCGCGCGGGCACGGTAGCCCTTGGAGTTGAAGAAACGCTCCAGCAGGCTGCTCAGCCCCGGATCATCATCAACGATGAGAATTTTTTCGCCTTCAGCAGTTTGTGCAGTGCTGCTCATTGGATGCTCCTCTTATCTCGGCGCGCATTATGGCCTAGCTGCCGTTATACGCACCGTGTGCATTGTTAGCAGATTTTTCCTCTACCGCCAGCGTACCCGCGCCCTACAACCGTGGGCGCAATCCCCCCCAAGGACAGAACGCTGGTTATAATGCGCCGCCGCCGTGCAGGGCAACGTCAGATCGTTACCGTTTGCTGCCGAGGCTTTTTTCACCCGCTTGTCGCGAATTTTTCGATTTCGAGGGTCAATAGGCTGCCTCTTGACCCAGGCAGCGGCGCCAGTCGGGCCGCTCAACCAGCCTCCCAGGGCCTTGTTTTCCGGGCCTGCGAGCTGCTTTTCAGAATTTCAGGTGGTTTTATGGACAGCATCAACAGCCGCATCGCCGAGGAACTCGGTGTACGCCCACAACAGGTCGAAGCGGCCGTCGCTCTACTGGATGAAGGCTCCACGGTGCCCTTCATCGCCCGTTACCGTAAAGAAGTGACCGGCAGCCTCGACGACACCCAACTGCGTCACCTGGAAGAGCGCCTGCGCTACCTGCGAGAACTCGACGAACGGCGCATCAGCATCCTCGCCAGCATCGAGGAACAGGGCAAGTTGACCCCACAACTCGAGCGCGACATCAAGCTCGCCGACACCAAGACCCGCCTCGAAGACCTCTACCTGCCGTACAAACAGAAGCGTCGCACCAAGGGCCAGATCGCCCTGGAAGCCGGCCTGGGCGAGCTGGCCGACGGTCTGTTCAACGACCCGTCGCTGGCCCCGGAAGTTGAAGCCGCCCGCTTCATTGATGCAGAAAAAGGCGTCGCCGACGTCAAGGCCGCCCTCGAAGGCGCCAAGTACATCCTCATGGAGCGCTTTGCCGAAGACGCCAGCCTGCTGGAAAAACTGCGCAGCTACCTGAAGCAGGAAGCCATCCTCAGCGCCCGCGTCATCGCCGGCAAAGAGGAAGAAGGCGCCAAGTTCCGCGATTACTTCGAACACGACGAGCCGCTGAAAAGCATGCCGTCCCACCGCGCGCTGGCGATTTTCCGTGGCCGCAACGAAGGCATTCTCAGCTCCGCGCTGAAGGTCGGCGACGAATTGCCAGGCACCATGCACCCGTGCGAGGGCATGATCGGTCAACAATTCGGCATCCAGAATCAGAACCGTCCTGCGGACAAGTGGCTCGGCGAAGTGGTGCGCTGGACCTGGAAGGTCAAGCTCTACACCCACCTGGAAACCGACCTGCTCGGCGAATTGCGCGACGGCGCCGAAACCGAGGCGATCAACGTGTTCGCCCACAACCTGCACGACCTGCTGCTGGCTGCCCCGGCCGGCCCGCGCGCGACCCTGGGCCTCGACCCGGGCCTGCGTACCGGCTGCAAGGTCGCCGTGGTCGACGCCACCGGCAAACTGTTGGACCACGCCACGGTGTATCCGCATGTGCCGCACAACAAGTGGGACCAGACCCTGGCGATCCTGGCCGCCCTGTGCGCCAAACACGCGGTGGACCTGATCGCCATCGGCAACGGCACCGCCAGCCGCGAGACCGATAAACTGGCCGCCGAACTGATCAAAAAATACCCAGCCATGAAGATGACCAAGGTCATGGTTTCCGAGGCCGGCGCTTCGGTGTACTCCGCGTCGGAACTGGCATCCAAGGAATTCCCTGACCTCGACGTGTCGATCCGTGGCGCGGTATCCATCGCCCGTCGCCTGCAGGACCCGTTGGCCGAGCTGGTGAAAATCGACCCTAAATCCATCGGTGTCGGCCAGTACCAGCACGACGTGTCGCAGCTGAAACTGGCGCGCGGCCTGGATGCGGTGGTCGAAGACTGCGTAAACGCCGTGGGCGTGGACGTGAACACTGCCTCCGTGGCACTGCTGGCGCGAATCTCCGGCCTCAACGCCACCCTGGCGCAGAACATCGTCAGCCATCGTGACGAAAACGGCGCGTTCAAAACCCGCGCCGCGCTGAAAAAAGTCGCACGCCTGGGTGAAAAAACCTTCGAACAGGCCGCCGGCTTCCTGCGCGTCATGAATGGCGACAACCCGCTTGATGCGTCTGCGGTCCACCCGGAAGCCTACCCGCTGGTGCAACGCATTGCTGCCGAGACCGACCGCGACATCCGTTCGCTGATCGGCGACGCCGCGTTCCTCAAGCGCCTGGATCCCAAGAAGTACACCGACGAAACCTTCGGCGTACCGACCATCACCGACATCCTGCAAGAACTGGAAAAACCGGGTCGCGACCCACGTCCCGAGTTCAAGACCGCCGAGTTCCAGGACGGTGTCGAAGACCTCAAGGACCTGCAACCGGGCATGATCCTCGAAGGCGTGGTGACTAACGTGACCAACTTCGGCGCCTTTGTGGACATCGGCGTGCATCAGGACGGTTTGGTGCACATCTCCGCGCTTTCGGAGAAATTCATCAAGGATCCCCGCGAAGCGGTCAAAGCCGGTGACGTGGTCAAGGTCAAGGTCATGGAAGTCGACATCCCGCGCAAACGCGTCGGCCTGTCGATGCGCATGAGCGACACCCCCGGCGAGAAAATCGACGGTGCCCGCGGCGCACGCCCAGGCTCGGCACCGCGCCAGTCGCAGAACCGCTCTGAAAACAACGCACCGCGCAAGGAAACCGCCACCGCCGCGCCAAGCAACAACGCCATGGCCTCGCTGTTCGCCAACGCCAAACAGCTGAAGAAACGTTGATGGAAATCCCGGCCGGCTTGACCCAGAGCGCCTTCAGCGAACTGATCGGCTGCCGCCTGCAACGCCTTGAAGAAGGCGTTGCCGAGGTGGCCCTGACCCTGGAGCCGCAACTGCGCAACCGCGCGGGCAAGCTCCATGGTGGGGCGATTTTCAGCCTGGTGGACATCACGATGGGGCTGGCCTGTTCCAGTTCCCATGGTTTCGACCAGCAGAGCGCGACCATCGAGTGCAAGATCAATTACATCCGCGCCGTGTCGGACGGTGACGTGCTGTGCACCAGCCGGGTGATTCATGCCGGCCGCCGCACGCTGGTGGTCGAGGCGGAGGTGTATCAGGACGAAAGACTTGTCGCAAAAGCACAGGGCACGTTCGCTGTCCTATAGCTCCCCACCCCCGATTTGAGTTAATTTCGGCGCTGCACTAACGGCGTCGGAATTTTCTCGCTGCGCTGTAGCCAAATTCATGGAGTGAAGTCGGCATATTCAGAGCGGGTCAAATCGACTCAAAACC
This sequence comes from Pseudomonas azotoformans, assembly GCF_900103345.1. Lineage (NCBI taxonomy): Bacteria > Pseudomonadati > Pseudomonadota > Gammaproteobacteria > Pseudomonadales > Pseudomonadaceae > Pseudomonas > Pseudomonas azotoformans. The sequence continues at coordinate 5,011,000 of NZ_LT629702.1, read as the reverse complement.
AGGCGATCACGCCAGTTTCAACTTCACCCTTGTAGACCGTCCTGCCCACCCCCATATTGGGGCGACTGACGCGTGAAGGAATCCAACTTGAGCGAACTTCTCAACCGCCGCCTGGCCCTGCTCGGCAAGCGCGAACACCTCTCCCTGCTAGAGCAGTGCTTGCACGGCATCGAGCGCGAATGCCTGCGTGTCACCGGTGAGGGTCGACTGGCGCAAACGCCGCACCCCGAAGCCCTGGGCGCCGCGTTGACCCACGAACAGATCACCACCGACTACTCGGAATCGCTGCTGGAGTTCATCACTCCCGCCCTGCCCAACCCGGCCGATACCCTGAGCAGCCTGGACAAGATCCATCGCTTTGCCTACACCAAGCTCGGCAGCGAATACCTGTGGAGCCCCTCGATGCCGTGCCCGTTGCCGGCCGAGGAAGACATCCCGATTGCCTACTACGGCACGTCCAATATCGGACAGCTCAAGTACGTGTATCGCAAAGGCCTGGCCCTGCGTTACGGCAAGACCATGCAGTGCATCGCCGGGATCCACTACAACTTCTCGTTGCCCGAGGCGCTGTGGCCGTTGCTCAAGGAAACCGAAGGGTTTGTCGGCACCGACCGCGACTACCAGTCCAACGCCTATATCGCGCTGATCCGTAACTTCCGCCGCTACAGCTGGCTGTTGATGTACCTGTTCGGTGCTTCGCCTGCCCTGGACGCCGGGTTCCTGCGTGGTCGTTCGCACCAGTTGGAAGTACTCGACGCCGATACCCTGTACCTGCCCTACGCCACCAGCCTGCGCATGAGTGACCTGGGTTACCAGAGCAACGCCCAGGCCGGCCTCACGCCGTGCTACAACGACCTGGCCAGCTACACCGACAGCCTGCGCGAAGCGGTGGCAACGCCCTACGCGCCCTACGTCGAAATCGGCACGCACAAGGACGGTGAGTGGGTACAGCTCAACACCAACATCCTGCAGATCGAAAACGAGTACTACTCCAACATCCGCCCCAAGCGCGTGACCTACACTGGCGAGCGGCCGATCCAGGCGCTGATGGCCCGTGGCATCCAGTACATTGAAGTGCGCTGCCTGGACATCAACCCGTTCCTGCCGATGGGCATCGACTTGCAAGAGTCGCGCTTCCTCGACGCCTTCCTGCTGTTCTGCGCACTGAACGACAGCCCGCTGTTCGCCAACAACGAGTGCGGCAATGCCACCTCCAACTTCCTCAGCGTAGTCAAGGAAGGTCGCCGTCCGGGCCTGCAACTGCAACGCCAGGGCCAGCCGGTGGACATGAAGGAATGGGCCGCCGAGCTGCTCGAACAGATTGCGCCACTGGCTGCCTTGCTGGATGAGAGCCACGGCATCACCGAGCACAGCCAGGCGCTCGACGCCCAGTTGGCCAAGGTCAACGATTCGTCCCTGACCCCGTCGGCCCAGGTGCTGGCGGCGATGGCCGAGCGTAAAGAGAGCTTTGCGCAATTCTCCCTGCATCAGAGCCAGTTGCACGCGGAGCATTTCCGCAAGGAGCCGCTGGCGGCTGAAGAGCAGGCGCGTTTTGAAGAACTCGCGCGCGCCTCACTGGCACAGCAAGCCGAGCTGGAGCAGAACGAAGTCGGCGACTTTGACGTGTTTGTCGGCTCGTACCAGGCCAGCATCCTGGCCATCAGCAACTAAGTAAGCCGAAACCGGGGCAAATGTGGGAGGGGGCTTGCCCCCGATGGCGGTGGGTCAGCTACCTATACAGTGGCTGACACTCTGCTATCGGGGGCAAGCCCCCTCCCACATTTGACCTCATTTCAATTCATGTTCGGCGCTCTCTATTCTCCTCATAAGCTAATTCGAAAATGTTATTTATTTTCGGATTCTTAGATCATTTAGTCTCCTCACACGCCGACCCTCGGCCGCCTGATTGAGGAGCTTCCCCTTGAAACTGTTAACCCCTCTGCGCCTCCTGGCCGCATTGTCCCTGGCCGGTGCCAGCCTGTTTGCCCAGGCGGCGGATGTAACCATCGCCTACCAGACCACCGTGGACCCGGCCAAAGTCGCCCAAGCCGATGGCGCCTATGAAAAAGCCACCCACGCCAAGATCAACTGGCGCAAATTCGACAACGGTGCCGACATCATCGCCGCCATCGCCTCCGGCGACGTGCAGATCGGCTACCTCGGTTCCAGCCCGCTGACTGCGGCCATCACCCGTAAAGTACCGGTGGAAACCTTCCTCGTAGCCACCCAGATCGGCGGCGCCGAAGCCCTGGTGGCCCGCAATGGCTCGGGCATCAACAGCCCGCAGGACCTGGTTGGCAAGAAAGTCGCTGTGCCCTTCGTGTCCACCGGGCACTACAGCCTGCTGGCCGCCCTGAAGCACTGGAACATCGACCCGTCCAAAGTGACCATCCTCAACCTCGCGCCACCAGCGATCATCGCCGCCTGGAAGCGCGGTGACATCGACGCCACCTACGTGTGGGACCCCGCCTTGGGCGTGGCCAAGGAAAACGGCAAGGTGCTGATCACTTCCGGCGAACTGGCCAAGTTTGGCGCGCCAACCTTCGATGCCTGGATCGTGCGCAAGGACTTCGCCGAGAAGCACCCGGAAATCGTCACCGCGTTCGCCAAAGTCACCCTGGATGCCTACGCCGCCTACCGCAAAGACCCACAAGCCTGGCTCGCCGATAAAGGCAACGTCGACAAACTGGTGAAACTCTCCGGCGCCAAGGCCAGCGACATCCCACTGCTGCTGCAAGGCAACGTCTACCCGCTGGCCGCTGACCAGGTGACCCTGCTGGGCGCACCGACCACCAAAGCCGTGACCGACACCGCCGCGTTCCTCAAGGAACAAGGCAAGGTCGATGCTGTACTGCCGGACTACGCCCCTTACGTCAGCGCCAAATTCATCACCCATTGATCGGGAGTTCATAGCGATGGCCTTGCTACAGCTGGAGCGCATCAGCGCACAGTACCCAGGCGCCACAGAACCGGTACTGTCAGATATTTCACTCGACCTGGGGCCCCAGCAGTTGCTGGTGGCTCTCGGCCCGTCCGGCAGTGGCAAGACTTCGCTGTTGAACCTGATTGCCGGTTTCGTCGAACCTTGCGCCGGGCGCATCACCCTCGATGGCGTGCCGGTCAAAGGCCCCAGTGCTGAACGCGGCGTGGTGTTCCAGGACGACGCCCTGCTGCCCTGGCAGGACGTGCTGGCCAACGTCGGCTTCGGCCTGGAGCTGGCTGGCGTGCCCAAGGCGCAACGTGAAGTACGCGCCCGGGAAATGCTCACGCTGGTGGACCTCGCCGGTTTCGACAGCCGCCGTATCTGGCAGCTTTCCGGCGGCCAGAAGCAACGCGTCGGGCTGGCCCGCGCCCTGGCGGCCGACCCTCGTGTGCTGCTGATGGACGAGCCCTTCGGCGCCCTTGATGCCTTCACCCGCGAACAGATGCAGGAATTGCTGCTGCAGGTCTGGCGGCGCACGGCCAAGCCGGTATTCCTGATTACCCACGACATCGAAGAAGCGGTGTTCCTCGCCACCGACCTGATCCTGCTGGCGCCCAACCCCGGCCAGATCGTCGAACGCCTGCACCTGGACTTCGGCCAACGCTACGCCGCCGGTGAGTCGGCGCGGGCGATCAAGTCCGACCCACGCTTTATCGAAACCCGCGAACACGTGCTGGGCAAAGTGTTCTCTCAACGCCAGGTGTCCGCATGAGCAGCTTCGAACTTCCCGCCACGGTGACCAAACCGGCGGCACACGCAGTGGTCCCGGTACGCCGCAGCCTGAGCACGCGTTGGATCAGCGTGTTGACCCTGTTCGCGTTGCTGGCCCTCTGGTGGGCGGTGACCGCCAGCGACTTGATCGAGCCGCTGTTCCTGCCACCGCCGTCCGCCGTGCTGCAAAAGGGCTGGCTGCTGGCGACCAGCGGCTATATGGATTCCACCTTGTGGCAACACCTGGGCGCGAGCCTCAGCCGTATCGGCCTGGGCCTGGGTTTTGCGGTGCTGACTGCCGTGCCGGTGGGGATCGCCATCGGTTCCAACCGAATCGCCCGTGGCATCCTCGACCCGCTGATCGAGTTCTACCGGCCGATCCCGCCGCTGGCCTACCTGCCGCTGATCGTGATCTGGTGCGGCATCGGCGAGCTGTCCAAGGTGCTGCTGATCTACCTTGCGATTTTTGCGCCGATTGCCATCGCCACCGCCACCGGCGTGCGCACCGTCGACCCGGCCAAACTGCGGGCGGCGCAGTCGTTGGGCGCCACCCGTGCCCAGTTGATTCGCCATGTGATCCTGCCGAGCGCACTGCCCGACATCCTCACCGGCGTGCGCATCGGGCTGGGTGTGGGTTGGTCGACATTGGTCGCCGCAGAATTGATCGCGGCCACCAGCGGCCTGGGCTTCATGGTGCAGTCGGCGGCGCAGTTCCTGGTCACCGATGTGGTGGTGCTGGGGATTCTGGTGATCGCCCTGATCGCCTTCGCCATGGAAATGGGCCTGCGTGCCCTGCAGCGTAAACTGGTGCCGTGGCATGGCCAGGCACACTGAGTGAATGAGAACAGCATGAGCAGCCTGACCGTTACCCCCGTCAGCACCGCATTGGGTGCCCTGATCAGTGGCGTCGATATCACCCAGCCGTTGAACATTGAAGAGCGCGATGCCATCGAACAGGCGTTGCTCCAGCACTCGGTGCTGTTCTTCCGTGATCAACCAATCAACCCGCAACAGCAAGCGCGGTTCGCGGCAAATTTCGGCGACCTGCATATTCACCCGATCTACCCCAACGTGCCGGAACAGCCCGAAGTGCTGATCCTCGACACCGCCGTCACCGACGTGCGCGACAATGCCGTGTGGCACACCGACGTGACCTTCCTGCCCACTCCGGCGTTGGGCGCGGTACTCAGCGCCAAGCTGCTGCCGGCGTTTGGCGGCGATACGCTGTGGGCCAGTGGGATTGCGGCGTATGAGGCGTTGTCCGCACCGTTGAAGCGCTTGCTCGACGGGCTGACGGCGACCCATGACTTCACCAAGTCCTTCCCGCTGGAGCGCTTTGGCAGCACCGCCGAAGACCTGGCGCGCTGGGAAGAGACTCGCAGGAAGAACCCGCCGTTGTCGCATCCGGTGGTGCGTACTCATCCGGTGAGTGGGCGCAAGTCGCTGTTCGTGAGTGATGGGTTTACCACCAGGATCAATGAGCTTGAACCGGCGGAGAGTGAAGCAATCTTGAAGCTCTTGTTCGCCCACGCAACGCGCCCGGAATTCACCATCCGCTGGCGCTGGCAGGAAAACGACGTAGCGTTCTGGGACAACCGCGTGACCCAGCACTACGCGGTGGATGACTACCGGCCGCAGCGGCGGGTGATGCATCGGGCGACGATTTTGGGGGATGTGCCGTTCTAGGCCCACAGGATCTCAGCAACACTGAAAATCAAAGTGTGGGAGGGGGCTTGCCCCCGATAGCAGATTGTCGGCCAACTAATCAGTGATTGACCCACCCCCATCGGGGGCAAGCCCCCTCCCACAATGGCCGAGTGATGACCAGTTATTCAGCCGTGGACGGCTTTTCCCACAAGTTAATCCCACCTTCCTGCGCAAATCGATCAATCTCCGCTAGTTCTTCAACGCTGAAGCTCAAATTCTTCAACGCCCCGACGTTCTCGATGATCTGCTCCGGCCGGCTCGCACCGATCAGCGCACTGGTCACCCGTGGGTCACGCAGGGTCCAGGCCAGCGCCAGTTGCGCCAGGCTCTGACCACGACGCTTGGCGATCTCATTCAGCGCACGCACGTGGGCGATGTTGGCTTCGGACAAGTGCTTGGCCTGCAACGACCCCCCCCCCGGACGGTTGACCCGCGCATCCGCCGGCACGCCGTTGAGGTATTTGTCGGTCAGCAACCCCTGGGCCAGCGGCGTGAAGGCAATCACCCCGGCACCGAGTTCTTCGGTGGTGTCCAGCAGGTCTTTTTCCACCCAGCGATTGAGCAGGTTGTAGGCCGGCTGATGGATCAACAGCGGCACTTTCCAGTCTTTGAGCAGGGCGGCGATTTCGCGGGTTTTTACCCCCGAGTAGGACGAGATACCGATGTACAACGCCTTGCCTTGTTGCACGGCAGTGGCGAGGGCACTGGCGGTTTCTTCCAGCGGGGTGTCAGCGTCAAAACGGTGGGAGTAGAAGATATCCACATAGTCGACGCCCAGGCGTTGCAGGCTCTGGTCGAGGCTCGCGAGGATGTACTTGCGCGAGCCGCCGCCCTGGCCGTAAGGGCCGGGCCACATGTCCCAGCCGGCCTTGCTGGAGATGATCAGTTCATCGCGGTAGTGCTTGAAGTCTTCGCGCAGCAAACGGCCGAAGTTGATCTCGGCGCTGCCGTAGGGCGGGCCGTAGTTGTTGGCCAGGTCGAAGTGGTTGATGCCCAGGTCGAACGCGGTGCGCAGCAGGGCGCGCTGGGTGTCGATCGGGGTGCTGTCGCCAAAGTTGTGCCACAACCCCAGGGACAGTGCGGGCAGCACCAGTCCACTGCGGCCTACGCGGCGATACGGGATAGATTCATAGCGGTTTTCGGCAGCAATGTAAGTCATCGAATCCTCTCTTGGACGTCGGCAAATAAGGCCTGGAAATAATGTTATTCCCAGGCCTTTTAACCAGCTGAATCGCTTAAGTCTGCCGTTCCGTTCTACAGCAATTGCCTACCAGAGTGGAACGACATAACTCACATAGAAGCGGTTTTCATCTTGCACGGTGGCACCGCTGATGTCCGGGCTGGCGTGGGCGTTTTTCCAGGTGACACCCAGGCCTTTGAGGGTGCCGGTGGGCACTTGATACGCCACGGCGACGTTACGTTCCCATTCGCTGGTAGTGCCTTGCGCCGTGCGGATGTCATCGCCGTGGGCATAGGCGGCGGAGAACGTCAGGCCCGTGAGGCCCAGCTTACCGAAGTCATACTTGTACTGTGCAAGCCAAGTGCGCTCACCGGCGTGTTGAAATTTATTCAACTGCATGTTGGTCAGCGCCGGAGTGTCGGCGCCTGAACCTGGGCCCTGGCGGTTGTCACCGCTGTTCAGGCCGGAATCCAGGTACGGAAAATCGCTGTCGCCACTGTTTTTCTGGATGCCCAGGCCGACGGTATGCCCGTCAAGGCTGTAGCTCTCAAGCAGGCTGGCGGTGGTCTGGTTGATACGCCCCTTGCCCGTGCCGTCACCGTAGAGGCCGGCCGCCGCGAAGTCCTTGTCGCCATCGGCGTTGCCGCCCACGCCCAGGCTGCGGAACACCCGCACATCGGTGTCGATAGCGCCCACCGACAAGGCATCATGGCGCTTGGCGCCAAGGAAGAACTGCTGGTAGTAATCCTCAAGGTTGGAGTACCACAGACTGACCGTGGTGTTCTGGATGCCGGTGTAGTCCGCACCGCCGAACAGGAAGCGATCGCTCTCTTTGGTGCCACCGGCGGTGATCATGCCCTGGTCGCCGGTTTCGTTGCGGATCTTGGTCTTGAAGATATCGCCACCGGTGAAGGTGAAATCACTGAGGTCTTTGGACACCAGTTGCACACCGGTGTTGGTCTGCTGGTACAGGCGCCCGTCGGTGTTGGCCAGCACCGGGTTGTTGCCGTAGAGCGTACCCAGGCGCAACTCGTCCTTGGCGAAACGCATCTTGAACGTCGGGCTCAACACGCCGAACTGGTCGGCGGACTTGCCGTTGTCCAGCGGGAACATGCTGCCGGGGTAGCGGCCCTGGTGATCCTTGTCGTTGAGATCGCCACCGGAGTCTAGCTTCAACCCGTAGAACGCCTGCAGGTCCAGGCCAAACCCCACCGGGCCTTCGGTGTAGCCGGACTTGAAGTTGAACTCAAACCCCTGGCCCCAATCGCGAATGCTGTGGGCCTTGGCGTTGCTGTTCACCACGTCACGCCCCTGCTGGTTGAGGTAGCGGTTGAGCAGGGTCACATCGGCGTGGCTGTCATCGATAAAATCGGCGTGGGCGGACAGCATAAAGCTCGCCATGGCGGCACCCACCATAGGGCTTATCAACGTCTTCATTGGTACCGGTCTCCGTCACTGTTCTGAAATGAAAGCGTCAAACGCTTCACACAATTACGCAGTGGCCAGATGACAGTTGCGCGTCAAAACCGGCGGGTGACGGATGAAATTAAATTTAAGAAAACCCGAAAATTCAGGGCCTTGCACATACTTTTGTGGGAGGGGGCTTGCCCCCTCTCACATAAAGCTTCTCTAACAGGCCTGCTTTGACCGTCAACGCACCAGGTGCAGGAACTGCAGGTGCCGTTCGTACTGGTCGAGGATGTCGTTGATGATCTGCTCCTTGGTATAGCCGACCAGGTCGTAGTCCTGGCTGCCCTCGGCCAAGTGCACTTCCGCCCGGTAGTAGCGACGGTTGTTGATCTCTTTAGAGCCCATACCACCACGGGCAAACGACGGCGTGAAGTAGCCGCGCATCTGCACTTGATAGACGAAGGGATGTTCCTCGCCATGGCCGATTTCCAGGCTGACGCTGTCGTTGGACGGGTCGGGCTGGGTGACCACACTCAGGCCCTTCTCGACGAACACCGCCGTCACCTCTTCAATCGCCGGGCGCACGGTTGATTCCAGGAAGCGATACACCTCATCCCGCGACGGGAAATGCACCGCCTGGCTCAACCGCTGACGCCAGCCACCCCGGCCTTTGCGCGCTGCCGAAACCGGCGCCAACGAATGCAACTGGGCAATCTGCTTCTGCGATTCGAGGTAGAACGCCTTGTGCAGCCCCCACATCATCAGCAGCAGGATCATCGAGAACGGCAGCGAGGTCAGCACCACCGCTGACTTGAGCGAGTCGATACTGCCGGCGAACAGCAAGGCACTGGTGACCAGCGCGGTCATCGCCCCCCAGAACACCCGCAGCCATTTCGGCCCGTCTTCATCGGCGTTGCCGCCCTTGGACGACAGGGTCGACAGCACCACGGTGCCGGAGTCGGCCGAGGTGACGAAGAACACGAAGCTGATAAACACCGTGACCGCGATGACGGTCTTGCTCCACGGGTAGGTTTCCAGCAGCAGGTAGAGGCTCATCGACGGGTCATCGATGGCCGATTGGCCGAGTGCGGCCATGCCGTGGTTGAGCACCTGGTCGATGGCGCTGTTGCCGAAGATCGACATCCACGCCAGGGTAAAACCCAGCGGGATCAGCAACACGCCGAACACGAATTCGCGGATGGTACGGCCACGGGAAATACGTGCGATGAACAGGCCCACGAACGGCGACCATGCGATCCACCAGGCCCAGTAGAACACCGTCCAGCCGCCCAGCCAGTCGCTGGGTTTGTCGTAGGCATACACGTCGAAACTCTTGGTCGGCAAGGCGCCCAGGTAGTCGCCGATGTTCTGGATCAGGGTGTTGAGCAAATGCTGGGTGGGACCTGCGAACAACACGAACAGCAGCAGCGCACAGGCCAGCAGCATGTTGATGTCGGACATCACCCGCACGCCCTTGTCAACGCCGGCCACGGCGACCAGGATCGCCGCGCCCATCATCAGGGTGATGAGGCCAACCTGGATCCACTGGGTATGGGCAATGCCAAACAGATAATCGAGACCGGAGTTGAGGTGCAGCACCCCAAAACCCATGTCCGCGCCCAGGCCGAACACCGTGGCGATGATGCCGAAGCCATCCACCGCGTAACCGATGGGGCCATTGATGCGTTTGCCGATCAGCGGGTACAACGCCGAGCGCAACGCCAGCGGCAGGTTATGCCGATAGGCGAAGTACGCCAGGGCCATGCCGACAAAGGCGAACACGCCCCAACCATGCAGGCCCCAGTGCAAAAACAGAATCTGCATGGCCTGGCGTGCGGCGTCGGCGTTCATCGGCGCGCCTTGCGGCGGTTGCACCAGGTGCGTCAGCGGCTCGGAGACGCAGAAGAAGAACAGCGTGATGCTGATCCCGGCGGCGAACAGCATGCCGGCCCAGGACAGATAACTGAATTCGGGCTCGTCGTGGTCGGCACCGAGTTTTATCTTGCCGTAGCCCGATAGCGCGGTGACCACCACGAAGACCAGATACAGGGTCATCGCCAGCATGTAGTACCAGCCGACCGTGTTGGCCGCCCAGTTTTGCGCCGCCAGCAGCCAGGCACCGGCCTGTTGCGGGATAGCGATGACAGTGATGCCGAACAGCAGGATAAACGTCGCGGCGAAGTAGAAGACCGGCGCATTCATGCGCACCAGGCCGCTGGATGGGGTGGACGATGCACTCATGAACGATGCACCCCGAGGGTGAGGGATGTGGCTGTCAATAACGGACTCAGCAAAGGTAAGCCTCCTGTTGTGAGCGGGCAGCGAACCACCGGGTTTAACTTGAACGAGCATTCAAGTTAAACATGGATAGGCGGTCTGGGACTAATCGCAAGGCTGAGTGGTAGGTGATTCCTACACTAGCTCAAGGAAAGGTATGACGGGCAGGAACGGCAAATCGTTCAGCGGTTAGTGGCTGAAATACGGTTCAAATGTGCAATGCAGGCAAAGGTGGGAGGGGGCTTGCCCCCGATGGCGGTGATTCAGTCAATTCAATGTTGACTGACACTCCGCTATCGGGGGCAAGCCCCCTCCCACAGGGTATTTGTGCAGGGGTTTTACTTCTGCGCGCCATCTTCATGCTGCAAATTCGCCTGGGTGATATTCGCCCCCGCCGGCACGCTGCGGGTCAGCCATACGTTACCCCCAATGGTCGAGCCCTTGCCGATGGTGATGCGCCCCAGGATCGTCGCCCCGGCGTAGATCACCACATCGTCCTCGACAATCGGGTGACGCGGATGGCCCTTCTGCAACTGCCCGTCCTCGTCCGCCGGGAAGCGCTTGGCGCCGAGGGTCACGGCCTGGTAGATGCGCACGCGCTCGCCGATGATCGCGGTCTCGCCGATGACCACACCGGTCCCATGGTCGATAAAGAAACTCGGGCCGATCTGCGCGCCGGGATGGATGTCGATGCCAGTGGCCGAGTGGGCGATCTCGGCACTGATGCGCGCCAGCAGCGGCAGACCGGCGCGGTACAGGTGGTGGGCCAGGCGATGGTGAATCACCGCCAGGATGCCGGGGTAGCACAACAGCACTTCATCCACGCTGCGCGCCGCCGGGTCGCCGTGGTAGGCGGCCAGCACGTCGGTGTCCAACAGGCTGCGCAGGGACGGCAAGGCCAGGGCGAAATCCTGGATCAGGCGGATGGCGTGAGCATCGACGGCGCTGTCGTCCTCGCCGCTCTGGCGCGCGGCATAGCGCAGTTCCAGGCGCGCCTGGCCGAGCAGGGCATTGAGCGCCACATCGAGGGTGTGGCCGACGTAGAAATCTTCGCTTTCTTCACGCAGGTCCACCGGCCCCAGGCGCATGGGGAACAAAGCGCCGCACAACGACTCCAGGATCTGCGCCACCGCCTCGCGGGACGGCAACTCGCGGCCACCATGCTCACCGCTCAAGCGGCCATTGCGCGTGCGCCACTGGTCCCGGGCACCGCGCAACTGGCTGACGATGGTCTGTAATTGCCAATGACTGGAACGCTCACTCACGGTTTTCACTCCTGACGTAATGGCGCTCACTTTACGGTATGCACGCTGGCCGCCCTTAAGAACCAATGGTGCAATACTAAGAACCATCCGGAATAAGCGATTGGCGGTTGCCCGATGAAAAGTGCCTGCCTATAGTCGCCCCATCCTCATCAACCGTGCGTAGCCATGATCAAACAACAGCTCGACCGTTTTAACCGCCTGGAACTGCTGGGTGGCGCCACCGCCCTGGAAAAACTCGAGCGGCTGTCGGCCTGGTTGGGCAGGGACATCTACGTCAAGCGTGACGACACCACACCGCTGGCCATGGGCGGCAACAAGCTGCGCAAACTCGAATACCTGGCCGCCGACGCTATCGCCCAAGGCGCCGACACCCTGGTGACCGCTGGCGCGATCCAGTCCAACCACGTGCGCCAGACCGCCGCGCTGGCCGCCAAGCTCGGCCTGGGCTGCGTCGCCCTGCTGGAGAACCCCACCGGCACCGAAGACCCCAACTACCTGGGCAACGGCAACCGCCTGCTGCTGGACCTGTTCGACGCCAAGGTGGAGCTGGTGGAGAACCTCGACAATGTCGACGACCAACTCAACGCCCTCGCCGACCGCCTGCGCAGCAACGGCAAGCAGCCGTACCTGGTGCCTATCGGCGGCTCCAACGCCCTCGGTGCGTTGGGCTATGTGCGCGCCGGCCTGGAGCTGGCCGCACAGATCGAAGCCAGCGGCATCGAATTTGCCGCCGTGGTGCTGGCGTCCGGCAGCGCGGGAACCCACAGCGGCCTGGCCCTGGCGTTGAGTGAAGTGCTGCCGCAGTTGCCGGTGATCGGTATCACCGTATCGCGCACCGAAGAAGCCCAGTTCCCGAAAGTGCAGGGCCTGGCCGAACGCACCGCCGAATTGCTGGGTGTGGATATTCCCGAGGCATTCAAGGTGATCCTGTGGGACGAATATTTCGGCCCGCGCTATGGCGAACCGAACGCCGGCACGCTGTCTGCGGTCAAGTTACTGGCGAGCCAGGAAGGCCTGCTGCTGGACCCGGTCTACACTGGCAAGGCCATGGCCGGCTTGCTGGACGGTATCGGGCGTCAGCGCTTCGAGGATGGCCCGATCATTTTCCTGCATACCGGCGGGGCACCGGCGTTGTTTGCCTACGGCTCTGCCTTCTGATTCACGCCCATCCCTGTAGGAGCGAGCTTGCTCGCGAAGAACGTCAACGATAACGCTGGGTATCTGATACCCAGCGGCGCTCTCGGGTTTTTCGCGAGCAAGCTCGCTCCTACAGAAAGAATTTTTATTATTCCATAAAGGAATAAATAGATTAATTTATATTATTTTCAAGTCTTAAAAACCGGCTTTATAGTCGCGCCGTGGGCGAAGACGCGCTACGCGCTTTAAGGCAGGATACGACTACTGCGTCACCTGCTTCGCACACCATAAAAACACAGGGGCTCTTCATGACTATTTCTGTATTCCGTCGCACGTTGCTGGTTGGCACTTTGGGCCTGGCACTCGGGGCTGGCCTGATCGGCCAAGCAGTCGCGGGTGATCAGCTGGGCAATATCAAAAAAGCCGGCGAGATCAAGATCGGCCTGGAAGGTACCTACCCGCCGTTCAGCTTCGTCGATGAAAGCGGCAAGCTCAGCGGTTTCGAAGTGGAGCTGTCCGAAGCGCTGGCTAAAGAGCTGGGCGTGAAGGTCAAGCTGCAAGCGACGCCATGGGACGGCATCCTCGCCGCCCTGGAATCCAAGCGCCTGGACGCCGTGGTCAACCAAGTGACCATCTCCGAAGAACGTAAAAAGAAATACGACTTCTCCAAGCCTTACACCGTCTCCGGTATCCAGGCCCTGGTCTTGAAGAAAAACGTCGACACCATCAAGACCGCCGACGACCTGGCCGGCAAGAAAGTCGGTGTGGGCCTGGGCACCAACTACGAGCAATGGCTCAAGGACAACCAACCCCAAGCCATCATCAAGACCTACAACGACGACCCAACCAAGTTCCAGGACCTGCGCATCGGCCGTATCGACGCCATCCTGATCGACCGCCTGGCCGCCCTGGAATACGCCAAGAAAGCCCCGGACACCGCCGCTGCCGGCGACGCCTTCTCCCGTCAGGAAGCCGGTATCGCCCTGCGCAAGGGTGAGCCAGAACTGCTTGATGCGGTGAACAAGGCCCTCGACAAACTGCGCGCCGACGGCACCTTGAAGAAGCTGTCCGAGAAGTACTTCAACGCTGACGTCACTCAATAATGGAAGCAGGTTTCCAACTCGCGCTGGACTCCGCGCCCTTTCTGCTCAAGGGCGCGTATTACACGGTGATCCTCAGCCTCGGCGGGATGTTTTTCGGCTTGCTGCTGGGCTTCGGCCTGGCCTTGATGCGCCTGTCGCGTTTCAAGCTGGTGAGCTGGCTCGCCCGAGTCTATGTGTCGTTCTTTCGCGGCACGCCCTTGCTGGTACAGCTGTTCTTGATCTATTACGGCTTGCCGCAAGTGGGCATCGAGCTGGATCCGATCCCGGCGGCCATGATCGGCTTTTCGCTGAACATGGCCGCCTACGCCTGTGAAATCCTGCGCGCCGCCATCGGTTCCATCGAGCGCGGCCAATGGGAAGCCGCCGCCAGTATCGGCATGACCCGCGCGCAGACCCTGCGCCGGGCCATCCTGCCGCAGGCGATGCGCACCGCCTTGCCGCCGCTGGGCAACAGCTTCATTTCGCTGGTCAAGGACACGGCGCTGGCCGCCACCATCCAGGTGCCCGAGCTGTTCCGCCAGGCGCAACTGGTGTCGGCACGGACCTTTGAAATCTTCACCATGTATCTCTCCGCTGCGCTGATCTACTGGATTCTGGCGAGCATCCTGGCGCACTTGCAAAACCGCCTGGAAGACCGGGTCAACCGGCATGACCTGGAGTCCTGAAGCATGATCGTGGTTGAAAAACTGACCAAACAATTCAAGGGTCAGGTGGTGCTCAACGGCATCGACCTGGAGGTCAAGGAAGGCGAAGTCATCGCCATCATCGGCCCCAGCGGTTCCGGCAAGACCACCTTCCTGCGCTGCCTGAACTTCCTCGAACAACCCACCAGCGGCCGCATCAAGGTGGGTGACATCGAGATCGACACCAGCAGGCCAATCAACCAGCAACAAAGCCTGGTGCGGCGCCTGCGCCAGCACGTGGGTTTTGTGTTCCAGAACTTCAACCTGTTCCCCCACCGCACCGCGCTGGAAAACGTCATCGAAGGCCCCACCGTGGTCAAGAAGATGCCGCACGACGCCGCGGTCGCGCTGGGTCGCAAGCTGTTGGCCAGGGTAGGCCTGGAAGGCAAGGAAGATGCCTACCCACGGCGCCTGTCCGGCGGCCAGCAGCAGCGCGTGGCGATTGCCCGTGCGCTGGCCATGGAGCCGGAGGTGATCCTGTTCGACGAACCCACCTCGGCGCTGGACCCGGAACTGGTGGGTGAAGTGCTGGCAACCATCCGCAGCCTCGCCGAAGAAAACCGCACCATGGTCATCGTCACCCACGAGATGAGTTTTGCGCGGGATGTGGCCAACCGGGTGATCTTCTTCGACAAGGGCGTGATCGTCGAACAAGGTGAAGCCAAGGCGCTGTTCGCCAACCCCAGGGAAGAGCGCACCAAGCAGTTCCTGAGCAAATTCCTGGCTCACTGAGCCTGGCACAACTCCAAATGTGGGAGCGGGCTTGCTCGCGAATGCGGTGTATCAGCCAACTGATTCAGTGACTGACACTCCGCATTCGCGAGCAAGCCCGCTCCCACATTTTTAACTGCATTCCAACCGGTAAAACACCCCGCCACGCCTGTCCAGAAATCCCCCTCCCCGTCAGACCCTTCTGAATCTGCTCCAACCCACCGATTAGCCTTTTGCCGCCATTGACGCCCCTCGGCCAACCCTCTTATCTAGCGCCCAGAGGATTGGATCCTATCCCGGCTATTCACTGAATCGTTCTTTTCGGCCCACCGCGTGCACCCACGCCAAAGGTCCGGAACGATGGCTGCTGGCTGCATCAAGGAGATGACTTATGACACGCCCCCTGCTCACTGCCCCGACACTGCCCCAGGCCATCGGCAATGGCATCAATGCCTTGGCCGCCACCCACTTGCAGGTCGACATCGCTCCGTATCCCGGCATGGATGAAGGCGACCTGATCGAGCTGTTCTGGAACAACTGCTTCGCCGCTTCACGCCGGGTCACCGCCGGCAGGATCGGCGCGGTCACCCACCTGCGAGTACCGGAAAGTTTCGTGCTCGATGGCCCGGCTCGTGTGCACTACCAGGTCATGCAAGTCGGTCATGCTCCGGCTCGCTCAGCGGTGACCCGAGTCCGCGTCAAGACCCTCTACCCGGGCGGCCAGCCCTCGCCCCTGTACCTCGACGAGAACCAGAACCTCGCCCCCGTGGGCCTGCCCGACACCATCCGCCGCTACGGCGTCAACGCCGGGCAGGTGCGACGCGGTATTCCCCTGACTATCGAGCCGTACCTGAACATGGCCAACGGCGATGCCATCACCTTGCGCTGGGGCGATGTACGCCTGGATCTGCCCAAGGTCCAGGCCCGGGAAGTCGGCCAGGCCGTGCAGGTCTGGGTGCCGTCGACAGTCATTCTCGAAGGCGGTGACGACTGCCGGCTGGAGGTGACGTACTGCATTCTCGATCGTGTCGGCAACAATTCACTCTGGGCACCCGCGCGCACCTTGCGCATCGCAGCGGGCGCACCGTCCCGCCAGGCCGGGAGCGCGCTGATTTACGAGCCACGAACTCTGGGTTCTCCCTGCGAACCTGGGTGACAGACCTTCTATGCATATTCCCAAAAGTTAGTTTATTTAAATATTTAACACGCTTAGGGTATATACACCGGACCACCGGACATCTCTGATTTTTCTGTTTTTATTTCATTGAATGCGAGGTCGGTATGGTCAGAATTACCCCGGTGCGCAACGCCAGGGCATTACGTGCAGCCAAGGAGCGGCGCTGATGTCTAACTTGGCTCTAACACCCCCCCAGAGTGATCTGGACGTAGCCCCCCTGCTGTTGCCGGCCACCGTGCTGCGCAACGATGCAGAGGCGCTGAAGGCTGCCCATGAGTTGGCCCAGGCCGCGCGCCTGCATGCCGCCAGGCGCGACCAGCAACGCAAACTGCCGTGGGCGCAGATCGAGCAGTTCACCCGCAGTGGGCTGGGCAGTATTTCCATTCCCCGTGAGTACGGCGGCCCGCAGGTGTCTTTCGTGACCCTGGCCGAGGTGTTCGCGATCATCAGCGCGGCCGACCCGGCCCTCGGGCAGATCCCGCAGAACCACTTCGGCATCCTGCACCTGTTGCAGGGCGCCGCCACCGAGCGCCAGAAAAAACAGCTGTTCCAAAGCGTGCTCGACGGCTGGCGCATCGGCAATGGCGGCCCGGAACGCGGCACCAAGAATACGCTGGAGCTCAAGGCGCGCATCACCGCCAAGGGTGACGGTTACGTAATCAGCGGCCAAAAGTTCTATTCCACCGGCGCGTTGTTTGCCCATTGGGTGGCGGTCAAGGCGTTGAACGATGACGGCAAGCAGGTCATGGCATTTGTGCGCCGTGGCACCGAGGGGCTGCGCATCGTTGACGATTGGTCCGGCTTCGGCCAGCGCACCACCGCTAGCGGCACGGTGCTGTTGGATCAGGTGCCGGTGGAGGCCGAACTGGTCGTGGAAAACTGGCGCATCGGCGAGACGCCGAATATCCAGGGTGCCGTCTCGCAACTGATCCAGGCGGCCATCGACGCCGGCATCGCCCGTGGTGCGCTGGATGACACCATCGCCTTCGTACGCGAACGCTCGCGCCCCTGGATCGACGCCAAGGTCGAGCGTGCCAGCGATGACCTGTATGTGATCGCCGACATCGGCAAGCTGAAGATCGAACTGCACGCCGCCGAAGCCCTGTTGCGCAAAGCGGGGCAAGTGCTGGACCAGGTCAGCGCCGCACCGATCACCGCGCAATCCGCCGCGCGTGCCTCCATCGCCGTGGCCGAGGCCAAGGTGCTGACCACCGAAGTGTCGCTGCTGGTCAGCGAGAAGCTCTTCGAACTGGCCGGCAGCCGCGCCACCCTCGCCGAATTCAACCTCGACCGCCACTGGCGCAACGCCCGGGTGCACACGCTGCACGACCCGGTGCGCTGGAAGTATCACGCGGTAGGCGCTTATCGCCTGAACGGCACTCTGCCGGCTCGTCATTCCTGGATCTGACCGACCAGACCTCTGGAGAACATCATGACTTTCTCTCATCCCGTCGCGGTCATCACCAGCGACGAACAAGCCCTTGTTGTCGCCAGCGACCTGGCCGAAGACTTCCGCCGCGACAGCGCCCAGCGTGACCGCGAACGTCGCCTGCCGCTGCCAGAACTGGACGTGTTTTCACGCTCCGGCCTGTGGGGCATCAGCGTGCCCAAGGAGTACGGCGGCGCGGGCGTGTCCAACGTCACCCTGACCAAGGTGATTGCCTTGATTGCCCAGGCCGATGCGTCCCTGGGGCAGATCCCGCAGAACCATTTCTACGCCCTGGAAGTGCTGCGCGTAAACGGCAGCCCGGCGCAGCAAAAACGCCTGTACGCCGAGGTACTTGGCGGCCAGCGCTTCGGCAACGCCCTGGCGGAACTGGGCACCAAGACGGCCCATGACCGCGTCACTAAAATCACCCGCGACGGTGACGGCTTTCGCATCAGCGGTCGCAAGTTCTATTCCACCGGCGCGATCTACGCCCAGCGCATCCCCACCTCGGTGGTGGATGAACACGGCGTGCAGCAACTGGCCTTTGTGCCGCGTGACAGTGAAGGCCTGAGCGTGATCGACGACTGGAGCGGCTTCGGCCAGCGCACCACCGGCAGCGGTTCGGTGGTGTTCGACAATGTGTGGGTAGCCGCGCAGGACGTGATCCCGTTCCAGAGCGCCTTCGAACGCCCGACCACCGTCGGCCCGCTGGCGCAGATCCTTCACGCCGCCATCGACACCGGTATCGCCCGCGCGGCGTTTGAAGATGCGCTGCACTTTGTGCGCACCAAGACCCGCCCGTGGATCGACGCCGGCAACGACAAGGCCACCGAAGACCCACTGACCCTGAAAAGCTTCGGCCACCTGAGCATCCGCCTGCACGCCGCCGAGGCGCTGCTGGAGCGCTCAGGCGAATACCTGGACCGCGCCCAGGCCGACAGCAACGCCGAGACCGTCGCTGCCGCCTCGATTGCGGTCGCGGAAGTGCGCGCCTTGAGCACCGAAATTTCCCTGGCCGCCGGCAGCACGCTGTTCGAACTGGCCGGTAGCCAGGCGACCCTGGCTGAACATGGCTTGGACCGTCACTGGCGCAACGCCCGCGTGCATACCCTGCACGACCCGGTGCGCTGGAAGTACCACGCGGTGGGTAATTACTACCTGAACGATGAAAACCCGCCACTGCGGGGGACCATTTGATGGCGAAGAAAAAAATCCTGCTCAATGCCTTCAACATGAACTGCATCGGGCATATCAACCACGGCCTGTGGACCCATCCACGGGACACTTCGACCCAATACAAGACGACCGAGTACTGGACCGAGCTGGCGCAAACCCTCGAGCGCGGGCTGTTTGACGGTTTATTCATCGCCGATATCGTCGGTGTGTACGACGTGTACCAGAACTCGATTGATGTGCCGCTCAAAGAGTCGATCCAGCTGCCGGTGAACGACCCGCTGCTGTTGGTCTCAGCCATGGCCGCCGTCACCAGAAACCTCGGCTTCGGCCTCACCGCCAACCTCACCTACGAGCCGCCGTACCTGTTCGCCCGCCGCATGTCCACGCTGGACCACCTGAGCCGTGGCCGTGTGGGCTGGAACATCGTCACCGGCTACCTCGACAGCGCCGCCAAGGCCATGGGCCTCACTGAACAAGTCGAGCATGACCGCCGCTACGACCAGGCCGATGAATACCTGGAAGTGCTCTACAAACTCTGGGAAGGCAGCTGGGAAGACGACGCGGTGCTCAACGATCCCAAGGCGCGGGTGTACGCGCAGCCGGGCAAGGTGCACAAGGTCGAGCACCAGGGCGAGTTCTACCAGGTCGAGGGGTATCACCTGTGCGAGCCCTCGCCGCAACGTACACCGGTGCTGTTCCAGGCCGGCAGTTCGGAGCGCGGTTTGCTGTTTGCCGGGCGGCATGCCGAGTGCGTGTTCATCAGCGGGCAGAACAAGGCGGCGACCAAGGTCCAGGTGGACAAGGTGCGCGCCAGCGCGGTCGCGGCCGGGCGCAACCCGGATGACATCAAGGTGTTCATGGGCCTCAACGTGATCGTGGGCGCCACCGAAGAACTTGCCTGGCAAAAGCACGCGGACTACTTGAGCTACGCCAGCCCGGAGGCCGGCGTGGCGCATTTCTCGGCGTCCACCGCTATCGATTTTGCACAATACGCACTGGACGAACCGATCCAGTACGTGAAGAGCAACGCGATCCAGTCGGCCACCAAAAACCTGCAGAACAACGACTGGACCCGACGCAAATTGCTGGAACAGCACGCCCTGGGCGGGCGCTACATCACCCTGGTCGGCTCGCCCGGACAGGTCGCCGATGAACTGGAATCCTGGATCAGCGAAACCGGTCTGGATGGCTTCAACCTCACGCGCATCGTCACGCCGGAAAGCTACGTGGACTTCATCGACCTGGTGGTGCCGGAGTTGCAAAAGCGCGGGTCGTACAAAACTGAATATGAACAGGGAACGCTGCGGGAAAAAGTCTTCCAGGGCAGCGCCCGACTACCCGAACAACACACCGGTTCCACCTATCGCCACTAATCAAAATGTGGGAGGGGGCTTGCTCCCGATAGCGGTGTATCAGTCACCAGATTCATTTACTGACCCACTGCTATCGGGAGCAAGCCCCCTCCCACATGGGATCTTCATTGTTTGCACCCATACCTTATGACTGGAAAACCACTATGAAAAAAACACTGCTCTCCCACCCAGTCAAAGCACTGGCCCTGGCTTTTGGCCTTTTCAGCTCGGCAGCATTCGCCGCCGATGCGCCGCTGAAAGTCGGCACCACCGCCGCTTTCGCCATCCCCCTTGAAGCCGCCGTCACCGAAGCCGGCAAGCAAGGCCTGAAAGTCGAACTGGTGGAGTTCACCGACTGGATCGCACCCAACGTCAGCCTGGCTGCTGGCGATATAGACGTGAACTACTTCCAGCACATCCCGTTCCTGGAAAACGCCAAGGCCGCCGCCGGTTTTGACCTGGTGCCTTATGCGCCGGGCATCATCAACAACGTCGGGCTGTACTCAAAGAAGTACAAGAGCATCAACGACCTGCCCCAGGGCGCCAGCGTGGCGATTGCCAACGACCCGATCAACAGCGGTCGCGGCCTGCAACTGCTGGCCAAGGCGGGGCTGATCACACTCAAGCCGGGCGTGGGCTACAAGGCCACCGAAGAGGACATCGTTTCCAATCCGAAGAAGATCAAGATCCTGCAGGTCGAAGCGGTGCAACTGGTGCGCGCCTATGACGATGCCGACCTGGTGCAGGGCTACCCAGCGTATATCCGCCTGTCCAAAACCTTCGATGCCGAGTCGGCGCTGCTGTTCGACGGCCTAGACCATCCGGAGTACGTGATCCAGTTCGTGATCCAACCCAAAAGCAAGACCGACCCACGGGTGATCAAGTTTGTGGATATCTACCAACACTCACCGGTGGTGCGCGCCGCGTTGGATAAATCCCTCGGCAAGCTCTACCAAGTCGGCTGGGAAGATAAAAAATGACCGCCGCCCATGCCCCACTGCGCGACCTGGGCCGGCCGCCCAGGGACGCCGAACAGACCGAGCTGCACCCGGACCTCAATCGCGCCCATGTGCGTTTTATCAACCTGGGCAAGAGCTACGACGGCACCGTGCATGCCTTGCAAGGCATCGACCTGGCGATCCAGCGCGGTGAAGTGTTCGGCATCATCGGCCGCAGCGGCGCCGGCAAGTCATCGCTGATCCGCACCATCAATCGCCTGGAACAACCCAGCAGCGGGCGGGTGCTGATCGATCAGGTGGACATCGGCGGCTTCGACGAAGACCGCCTGGTAGCCCTGCGTCGGCGCATCGGCATGATCTTCCAGCACTTCAACCTGATGTCGGCCAAGACGGTGTGGCAGAACGTCGAATTGCCGTTGAAAGTGGCGGGCGTACCGAAGCTGCAGCGCGAGCAAAAGGTGCGCGAACTGCTGGAACTGGTGGGGTTGCAGGACAAACACAAGTCCTACCCGGCGCAGCTGTCCGGCGGGCAGAAACAACGGGTGGGCATTGCCCGCTCGCTGGTGCACGACCCCGAGATCCTGTTGTGCGACGAGGCCACCTCGGCCCTCGACCCGGAGACGACCCAATCGATTCTCGGCCTGCTGCGCGAGATCAACCGGCGCCTGGGTTTGACCATTGTGCTGATCACCCACGAGATGGCGGTGATCCGTGAGATCTGCGACCGCGTGGTGGTGCTGGAACATGGGCGCATCGTCGAGCAAGGCCCGGTGTGGCAGGTGTTCGGCAACCCGCAACATGAAGTCAGCAAAACCCTGCTGGCACCGCTGCAACACGGGCTGCCGGACGAACTGCAAAGCCGCCTGCAGGCTACCCCGGCATCGCCTGACGCGGCGCTGGTGCTGCGTTTGCAATTCACCGGCGGCGACACCGACGAACCGGATCTTGCCGCCCTGTTCAGCGCCCTCGGCGGCCGCGTGCGCCTGTTGCAAGGCGGCGTGGAACGCATCCAGGGGCATGCCCTGGGGCAATTGCTGCTGGCGGTGAATGGCTCGCCCCACAGCGCCGAAGAACTGCGCAAACGAGCCGGGAATTGGGCACAACACACAGAGGTGCTGGGCTATGTGGTTTGATCGTTTGGTACAAGGCGCCATCGACACCTTGCTGATGGTCGGCGTGTCATCGCTGATCGCGCTGCTGGTGGGAATCCCGCTGGCGGTGTTCCTGGTGACCAGCGACAAAGGCGGCATCTACCAGGCGCCGGCGCTGAACCGCGTGCTGGGGGCGTTCGTCAATCTGTTCCGCTCGATTCCGTTCCTGATCCTGATGGTGGCGCTGATCCCGTTCACCCGCCTGATCGTCGGCACCACCTACGGCGTGTGGGCCGCAGTCGTACCGCTGACCATCGCCGCCACGCCATTCTTTGCACGGATCGCCGAGGTGAGCCTGCGCGAGGTCGACCACGGCCTGATCGAAGCCGCACAAGCCATGGGCTGCCGCCGCTGGCACATCATCTGGCATGTGCTGTTGCCGGAAGCGCTGCCGGGGATTGTTGGCGGTTTCACCATCACGCTGGTGACCATGATCAATTCATCGGCCATGGCCGGCGCGATTGGCGCGGGGGGCCTGGGGGATATTGCGTACCGGTACGGGTATCAGCGCTTTGATACGCAGATCATGTTGACCGTGATTGTGCTGCTGGTGGCGCTGGTAGCGGTGATTCAGTTGGGGGGTGATCGGTTGGCGCGGGTCCTCAACAAGAGGTGAGGTATAGTCGGGCCATCGAAGACGCCCGGTATTACCCGTCATGACTCTCAAGCCCGACGACCTCAGCACCATCACCGCCACCACGCTCGGCCACTACAACAAAGTGGCCGAGGACTTCCGTGAAGGCACCCGCGATCACGATGTGAGCCAGAACATCGATGCCCTGCTGCGGCATATCCAAGGTACGGCACCGTTCACTGTGCTGGATTTCGGCTGCGGCCCAGGGCGTGACTTGCAGACCTTCACGCGCATGGGACATATCGCCGTGGGCCTGGACGGCTCTGAGCGCTTTGCGCAGATGGCGCGGGAGGACAGTGGCTGTGAGGTGTTGCAACAGGACTTCCTCAAGCTGGACCTGCCTGCCAAGCGCTTTGACGGGATCTTCGCCAATGCGGTGTTGTTTCATATTCCCAAGCAGGAATTGCCGCGGGTGCTCAAGCAACTGCATGGCGCGTTGAAAGCGGGGGGCGTGTTGTTCAGTTCCAACCCTCGGGGTGAGAACCAGGAAGGCTGGAATGGGCCGCGGTATGGGTCTTATCACGACCTGGCGGCGTGGCAATCACTGCTGACGCAAGCCGGGTTTGTGGAGTTGGAGCATTACTACCGGCCGGCAGGGCTGCCCAGGGCGCAGCAGCCCTGGTTGGCGAGTGTGTGGCGCAAGCGGTAGATTTTCGTTGCCTGGTCTGACGCCATCGGGGGCAAGCCCCCTCCCACAGTTTGATTTGTGAATACATTTAAAATGTGGGAGGAGGCTTGCCCCCGATGACGCCTGCTGAGGCAACCTTACTCCACCAGATACACCAGCGGTTTCTCACCCACCCCATATGCAGTCACACTGCGTCCGGCATAGCCTTCTCTCGAGGTCGCAGCAAAATTCGCCACCAACCGCGTCCCATCGGCAAAGGTGGTTTGCTGCACCTGCCTGTCCGGCGTCAGCCAACGAAAATCCGTCATCGCCTGGGTCGCCAAACGCTGGTGCAGCGGCCGGAAAAACCGATCCTGACGCAGGATCACCGGCAGCCGCTGTTTAACGGTCGAGGCGCTAAGGTGATACAGCGGTGGCACGTTATAGAGCAGTTGCGTCAGCTCGCTTTCAGCCTGCACGTTGCTCAGCTTCAGGCTGTCGAACAGCCAGTGGTGGGTGGTGATCACCGAGCCGTGGAACACCGCCTGGTACAACGGCAGGCGCATGCTCGGCTCAAAGTAGACCGTGCGAAGCGGCTCTTTGAGCGGCACCGGCTTGAAGAACACCGCCGGCTGCTCCGGCGGGTACCAGTTGCCCACGTAGTAGGGCGATTGCTTGTCTTTGGTCATGTCCTGGTCACCCCAGCCAATCACCGGCGTCTGCATGCCGTGGGCGAACAGAATGCCTTGGGCGGTGATGGCGTTGCCGTCTTCGGAGCCCGCTGGCAATTTGAGCACGGTGTTGAGCCAGCGCGAGGCGTCGATATTGCCCTCGGCGTTTTGCGCCTGGGTCATCCGGGCGCCGTCGCGGTAGCTATCGAACACCATGCTGGTGGCATAGGCATCAAGGAACCACGCGTTGAAGCCAGCCTTGGCCTGGATAGCCTTTACGCGGGCCTCCAACAGAGGGCGCACGCAGCGCGGGTCAGTGTAGTGGCCGGACTGCTGGAAGCCGGTTTTCAGCTTGCCATCCTTCAGCACAATCGCGCACTCGCGGTAGGCCCGGCTGCCCAGGTGGGCGGTGGTCCAATCCGGATTTTCCGTGGCGGACAACGCAGTTTCATAGGAATCGTAGGGCGCCATCAGGTAACCCGCATCGACCCCGGCGCGTATGGCTTCGGGGTGCCACAGGCCGCCCTCCCAGCCTTCGCCCAGGGTCAGCAGCAAGCGTGAAAGACCTGAGTCACGCAGCGACTGGATCGCCCGGCTGCCCCAAGTTTGAGGGGCGTCACTCAGCGCCCCGGCAAACGCGACAGCCAACTCGCTGCGCAGCTCACCATAACGTGCAGCCAGGCGCGTCATATCAGGCTCATCTACCTGCCAACTCTGTCTGGCCTTCCGGTTGATGGCCGCGTTCAGCCCGCGCAGCAGCACCGTCTGCTCATAGCGATTCAAGGCCGGGGCCTGCGCCAGGACTTTCGTCGATTCCTTGTCGAGCAAGCCTTTGAGCTCATGGCCACGCAGGCGCTTGAGCAACAACGGCCAGTCACGCACATCCTCCGCTGCCAGCAGGTCATTGCCCCACAGGTAGACATGGCTGGCACCCAGCAGCTTCTGTGCCTCGGGCGTCTGCCGCAGCTTGTCCGACAGCGGTTCATAACGCCCTTGCTCGACCAGCCATTGGCGATAACGCTTGGCGCCGGCCAAGGGATCAGCCTCCCCCAGGTGCAACAGCAGGGTCATCGGCGCAGCGGGGTCGAGCGCGGTGAACTCATGGGCCACTGACAGCGCCATCCCTGCCTGCCAGCGCAGGTGATTGTTGTAGGAGTTGGTCAGCAACCAGTTCAAGGTAAAGCCCCCATGGTCCAGGCCCCACAGCGGCAGGCTCAGGTCCTGGGTGGTGTTGAGGTCTCCTTGTTCCTGCAAAAACGCTTTCCATACAGCGTTGTCGGCAGGCACGTAATGCCCTTCGGCCAATGGCCACATCAGTCCTTTGCCGAGGGCGCTGGCGGGTTGCCGGAGGATGGGCAGCTCGCCAGGCTCACGTGCGTGCAGGGTCAACTTGAGGTCGCGCTGTTCAAGGCTGGCGCTCACCCGGAAGGCGCCGTCATCCCACTGCCAACTGGCCTGTTGATCGCTCTGCACAAGCTGGCTGACGGCACGGGCCGGCAAGCCGCTGGAGGCTTGCATCGCCGCCTGTCCGTTGGGTGTCACGCGGATGGCGAGGGTGGCCGGGTCGAGTTCGACCCGCCACAGGGGGTTTTCCAATACGGTGCCGGCAAAAGCCACGGGTGACAGCAACAGTGTGCACATCAACAGACCATGGCGCAGGTAGTGAGGCATGTTCAGCTCTGCTCTGGTTTGGGCTCCCGAATCTTGTACCAAGCTACGTACAGCGCAGGCAAAAACAAAAGTGTTAACAACGTCGCGATGATGATCCCGCCGATCATCGCGTAGGCCATCGGCCCCCAGAATACTTCACGGGCAATCGGGATCATGCCCAGGCTCGCCGCCGCCGCCGTGAGCAGGATGGGCCGGCGCCGGTGCTCGGTGGCTTCCACCACCGCATCCCACGGCGTATAGCCGGCCACCTCGTACTCATGAATCTGCGTCACCAGGATCACCGAGTTGCGGATGATGATGCCGATCAACGCCAGAATCCCCAGGATCGCCACAAAGCCCATGGGCGTGCCCGTGGGGATCAGCGCCAGCACCACGCCAATCAGCCCGAGCGGCGCGACGCTCGCTACCAGGAACATCTTCTGCACGCTGTGCAGCTGGATCATCAGGAAGGTGGCCATCAGGAACAGCATCAGCGGCACCACGCTGGCAATCGGGCCCTGGGCCTTGCCGCTTTCTTCCACGGTGCCGCCGGTGGCGACCTTGTAGCCCACCGGCAGGCCGGCGCTGAATTTGTCGATCTCAGGTTTGAGCTGCTTGACCAAATCCGTCGGCTGCATCTCATCACGCACCGACGCCTTGATGGTGATGGTCGGCTTGCGGTCGCGACGCCACACCAGTGGCTGCTCCAGCTCGTAACGCACGGTGGCGAAGGCCAGCAGCGGAATCGAGGTGCCGTTGGGCGTGACGATCTGCAGGTTCTGCAGGGTTTCCGGCGTACCGCGTTCAGCGTCTTCGGCACGGCCGACCACGTTGATCAGGTAGATATCATCGTGCACCTGGGTCACCGATGAGCCGCTGACCACGCTGTTCATCAACTGCGCCACGTCTTCCGACGACAGGCCCAGTTGGCGCGCCTTGTCCTGGGCGATGTCGATACGCAGCACTTTGCCCGGCTCGTTCCAGTCGTAGATGATCTCGCCCAGGTGAGTGTTCTTGTCCAGCAAGGTCGCCAGTTCGATGGCGTGTTTGCGCACCTGGTCGGTGTCTTTGCCCGACACGCGATACTGAATCGGCCTGCCCACCGGCGGGCCCATTTCCAGCGGCTGCACGTAGCTGCCGATGCCGACGAAGTCATCACGCAGGCGCTTTTGCAGGCGCGCGATCAACTCGCCGCGCTCTTCCAGGCCCTTGCTCACGATGACCAACTGCGCGTAGTAGGGGTTTTCCAGTTGCTGGTCGAGGGGCAGGTAGAAACGGATCGCGCCCTGGCCGATATAGGTGCTCCAGCGCGCAATGTCCGGGTCGTCCTTGATGATCGCTTCCAGGCGGTCGACGGCCTTGCGCGTCTCGTTGATCGAGGCGTTTTGCGGCAGGTTGAGGTCGACGAGGATTTCCGGGCGGTCAGACGAGGGAAAGAACTGGTTCTGCACGAACTGCATGGAAAACACCGACGCCGCGAACAGCGCCACGGTGATGCCAATCGCCCACCAGCGGTTGCGCATGGCCCATAGCATGCCGCCATTGAACGCCCGGCCGATCCGCCCCGGCTCTGCGTTGTGAGGTTTGACGTTGGCACTCAGGATATGCACGCCGATCACCGGCGCAAACAGCACCGCCACCACCCACGAGACCAGCATCGCCACGGCAATCACCGCGAACAGGGTGAAGGTGTACTCGCCCGCCGAGCTGGCGTTGAGGCCGATCGGCACAAACCCCGCGACCGTCACCAGCGTACCGGTGAGCATGGGGAACGCCGTCGAGGTGTAGGCGTAGGTCGCCGCCTGTTCCTTGGTTTCGCCTTTTTCCAGACGCGTGATCATCATCTCGACGGTGATCATCGCGTCGTCCACCAACAGGCCGAGGGCGATGATCAGCGCACCGAGGGACACGCGCTGCATGGTGATGCCACTGTATTCCATGAACACGAACACCAGCGCCAGTACCAGCGGAATCGAGCACGCCACCACCAGTCCGGCGCGCATGCCGAGGCTGATAAAGCTCACCACCAGCACGATGATGACGGCCTCAAACAAGGCACTGGTAAAACCGCCGACCG
Organism: Pseudomonas azotoformans; assembly: GCF_900103345.1. Lineage (NCBI taxonomy): Bacteria > Pseudomonadati > Pseudomonadota > Gammaproteobacteria > Pseudomonadales > Pseudomonadaceae > Pseudomonas > Pseudomonas azotoformans. Next base: position 4,982,950 of record NZ_LT629702.1, on the reverse strand, counting down.
CCTCTTCCACCACTTCCGCCTGGTCGGACACCTTGTGCACGCCGACGCCCACCGGCAGGTCGGCGGTGAGTTCGTCCATGCGCTCGTGCAAGGCTTTGCCGAACGACTGGATATTGCCGCCCTTCTGCATGGCAATCGCCAGACCGATGGCTGGCTTGCCGTTGAAGCGGAACATCGGCCGCGCCGGGTCCACATAACCCCGGCTGATGTCCGCGATATCCGCCAGGCGGTAGAACCGGTCATTGAGCCGCAGGTTCACGTTGGCCAAGTCCTTCTCCGAGGCGAACTGCCCCGAGGTGCGCACCGAAATCCGCTCGGGCCCGGCCTCGATCACCCCGGCCGGCGTCACCGCGTTCTGCGATTGCAGGCTCTGCACCACCTGGCGCTGGTCAATCCCCAGTGCCGCGAGTTTGCGCGTGGAGAAGTTCAGGTAAATCACTTCGTCCTGCTGGCCGATCATCTCGACCTTGCCCAGCCCCGGCACCGAACGGATCTCGGCGCGCACCTGCTCCACGTAGTCACGCAACTGGCGCATCGACAGGCCATCGCCGGTAAAGGCGTACACCGAGCCAAACACATCACCGAACTCATCGTTGAACGACGGTCCTTGCAACCCCGGTGGGAAGCTGCCGCGAATGTCGTCGATCTTCTTGTGCACCAGGTACCAGATATGGGGGATGTCCTTGGCGCTGGTGGTGTCCTTGAGGAACACGAATACCGTGGACTCGCCCGGCCGGGTGTAGCTTTTCACGTAGTCGAGGGAGTCGAGCTCTTCGAGCTTTTTCTCGATGCGGTCGGTGACCTGCTTGAGGGTTTCTTCCTGGGTCGCACCCGGCCAGCGGGTCTGGATCACCATGGTCTTGATGGTGAACGAAGGGTCTTCCTCGCGGCCCAGGTTCATGTACGAAAACACGCCCATCAGCAGCGCGACGAACATCAGGTACCAGACGAAGGACTGATGCTTGAGCGCCCAGTCGGATAAGTTGAAGCTCCCTTTCATCGCGGGCTGTCCTCGTCAATTTTGACTTTTTGCCCGGGTTTCAGGCTGTTCACGCCGGCGGTGACGATGCGCTCGCCGGGTTTGACGCCACCGTTGAGCAAGGCGCTGTCGGCGTCACGGCTGATCACGCTGATGTCGCGCGGTTGCACGGTCTGGTTCTGAATATCAAGCAGCCAGATGCGGGTCTTGCCGTCGACCTCCTGCAAAGCGCTCAGGGGCACTTCGATGCGCGGGGCGATGGCGGTGCTCAAGGTTACGCTGATCGCCGTGCCGAGGCGGAACGCGGGCGGCGTTTCGGCCAGGGTCAGCCGTGCTCGGCGGGTGCGCGTGGCGCTTTGGGCCTGGGGTTCGATCTCGCGCACGATGGCGGTGGTGTGCACGCTGGGGTCAAGTTGCCCGGCAACCAGGAACACCACGTCCGGTGGCAAGCGCTCGGCGAGGCCGGCGGGCAGGTCGATCACCGCTTCCTTGATATCCGGGCGCGCCAGGGTCACCACTTGCTGGCCGGCACTGACCACCTGGCCGGCCTCGGCATTCCAGGCGGTGACGATACCGGCGTGGTCAGTGCGCAGTTCGGCGTAGTTGAGCTGGTCTTTGGCTTGATTGACCGAGGCCTGGGCCTGGTCGAGCGAGGCCTGGGTGGTCTTCAGGTCGGTCTGGGCGATATCCAATTGGGCCTGGGCGCCGACGCCACGGTTGAACAGTTCCTGCTGGCGGCGCGCATTGGCCTGGGCGTTGATGTACTGCGCCTGCACGCGGGCCAGGTCGCCCTGGGCCGAGCGCAGTTGGTTCTGTTGGTCGGTGGGGTCGAGCACAGCGAGCAAGGCGCCCTTCTCCACCTCGGCGCCCACGTCCACGGCGCGGCGGGCAATGCGGCCGGGTACGCGGAAGCCCAAATTACTTTCGTAGCGCGCCTGGATGGTGCCAGCGAAACGGCCGAGGTTTTCCTGGTCTTCCGCCTTCACTTCCATGGACAGTACCGGGCGCACCGGCTCGGGCGGCGGTTCTTCCTTGGAGCAGGCCACCAGCAACAGGCTGGCGGCGAGTATCCCCATAAGGCGCTTCATGGCTGGGCTCCTGGCTGGGCGATCTCGACAATCATGCCGGGGTGCAGCAATTGCCCGCCGGCCACCACGACTTTTTCGCCGCCCTTGAGGCCGTCGCCAATGATGACTTTGCCGGTGAGGTAACGCGCCACAGTGACCTTGTGCAGCTGCGCCTTGCCGTCGCCATCGATCAACCACACGGCGGGTTCGCTGAGGTCTTTGGTCAGCGCGGCCCACGGCAATTCGATACTGGCCTTGGCCGGGCCATTGGCGGTGGCGCTTACCACCGAGCCCAGCTCCATGCCCTTGGGTAAGGCCTGCAGGGCAATTTTCACCTGCACGGTGCCGGTGTTGGCGGCCACTGCCGGAGTGACCTCACGGACTTTGCCCACAGCCTTGATGCTGGGGTTATCCAACAGGCTGACGGTGATCGGCGCATCGGGCGGCGGTTCCACCAGCAGTGACTCATAGACGTTGAACACCGCATCACGCTCGCCATCCCGCGCCAGGCTGAAAATCGGCACGGTGGCCTGCACCACCTGGCCGACTTCGGCCTGGCGCGCGGTAATCACCCCGGGTGCTTCGGCGATCAGCGCGGTGTAACCGAGTTGCTCGCGGGCGTTGGCCAGTTGGGCTTGCGCTGCGGCCAGGGCGCTCTGGCTGCTGCGTAATGCGGCCTGGGCGGAATCGTATTCGCTGCGGCTGGTGTAGCCCTTGGGCAGCAGTTTTTCCTGGCGCACAAAGGCGGCGGCAGTCTGCTTGACCCGCGCCTGTTCGGCCACGACCTGGGCCTGGGCGGAATCGACGTTGGTCTGCAAGTCCTTGGGATCGAGCTTGGCCAGCACTTGCTTGGCGGTCACGCGGTCGCCCACGTCCACCATGCGCTGGATGATCTTGCCGCCGACGCGGAACGACAGATCGGTTTGCACGCGGGCCTGGATATCACCCGTGAGGGTCACCGCCGCAGCAAAATCCGCCGGCTGCACGGTCTGCACGAACACGCGTGAATGGGCCTTGGGTTCAGCCTTGTCCTCGCCACAGCCGCTCAACAGCGCCAAGAGGCCAAGGCCGAGAATACAGGTGGAAATGCGAGCGCCCATGCAGGCTCCTTTTGCGTGATGCCGACGTGCCAGTGTGTATGCGACTGTGAGCTTAGTTCAGGGTTCCTTATCTGCATGGAGGCTCCCATACTCCAATGGTTCCCACGCTGACTGGATGCCCATGCTCAAGACCCTCGCGGTGGCCAATTACCGCTCGATCAATAAATGGGTGGTGCCCCTGGACCGGCTGAACCTGATCACCGGCCCCAACGGCAGCGGCAAGTCCAACCTGTACCGAGCCCTGCGTCTTTTGGCGGAAACCGCCCAGGGCGCGTCTGATTATCCAGGCGTCCCGGCAGCCAGCCGGTTGATTGCGGCGTTGCAGCAGGACGAGGGGTGTAATTCGATTGTGCTGGAGAAGGTGCTGGGGGAAACCCGGATCGTCGGGCAGGGGATATTGGATGCCCCGCCTGGCATTGGCCGGAGTAAGTGGTGGCTGGGCGGGCCTCTTCGCGAGCAAGCCCGCTCCCACATTTGACCGAGTTCCACCTTTGGAATGCGGGCGAATGTGGGAGCGGGCTTGCTCGCGAAAGCGGTAGATCAGTCACCACAAGAGCAAGGGATCAGCCCTGCCACTTCCCGCCTTCAACAATCACACTTTCAGGCTTGGTGTCATCGCTCAGCTCTTTACGCACATATTGGTCATACAGTTTGAGCAGGAATTTCTCCTCGCCCAGCTTCGCCAACTCGGCATTCACCCAGTCACGCAATTCAATGTTGCCCTTCTTCACCGCCGGAGCAATCGGCGCTTCGTCGCCGAGTTTCTCTTCCAGCACGCGGTAGCCGGGATTCTGCTTGGCCCAGCTGAACAGCACCAGATTGTCCTGTGCGTAGGCATCGCCACGGCCAGCCGACAGCGCTTGCAGCGACTCGGAGTTTTTCTCGAACTTGAGCAGTTTCCAGTCCGGGTGGTTCTTGGTCAGCCAGATATCGGCGGTGGTGCCGGTGGTGACGATGGTGGTGCGAGTGGCCAGGTCATCCAGGCTTTTTACCGCGCTGTCGTTTGGCACCAGGGCCTGTACCGCGACTTTCAGGTTGGGGTTGGTGAAGTCCACCGCTTCCTTGCGCTCCGGGGTCACGGTCATGTTGGCGAGGATCAGGTCGACCTTGTCGCTTTGCAGGAACGGGATGCGGCTGGCCGGCTCGACGGCGACGAACTCGACTTTGTTTTCATCGCCCAGCAGGTCCTTGGCGAATTGGCGGCCGATGTCGGTATCGAAACCGACGTAGCGCCCGGCTTCGTTGACGAAGCCGAACGGTGGTTTGTCGGTGAACACGCCAACGATCAGCTTGTCGCGCGCTTTGATTTTGTCGATGTAACTGACAGCGGCAGGTTTTACCGGCTCTTCGGCCTTTTTATCGCAGCCGGCGAGCAGGGCGACGGCAAACAGTGGCAGCAGTAGTTTTTTCATATCAGCTCCAGTTCCTGGGTTTTCTTCGGCAGTGTTGAAACAAAGGAGAACTTCTCCAGGAACTGCTGCGCGCGTGCGGTTTGCGGGTTCGTAAAGAATGCCTCGGGGGTGTTGTGTTCGAGGATGCGACCGGCCTCCATGAACACCACGCGGTCGGCGACGGCGCGGGCGAAGGCCATTTCGTGGGTGACGATCAGCAGGGTCATGCCATCGCGGGCCAGGCCCTGGATCACTTCCAGCACCTCCTTGACCATCTCCGGGTCGAGCGCGGCGGTGACTTCGTCAAACAGCATGACCTGGGGGTTCATGCACAGCGACCGGACGATGGCGATGCGTTGCTGCTGGCCACCGGAGAGCTGGCGCGGGAACGCGTCGCGCTTGTCCGCCAGGCCGACGCGGGCCAGCAATTTTTCCGCCTGTTCGCGGGCTTCACGGGGGTCGCGTTTTTGCACTTTCAGCGGGCCGAGCAGGATGTTGTCGAGCACACTCATGTGCGGGAACAGGTGGTAGCTCTGGAACACCATGCCGACGTCCTGGCGCACCTGGCGCCAGTCGGTGCTTTTGTCCAACAGCTCTTTGCCGGCGAAACGCAGGCTGCCGCTGTGCGCGACTTCCAGCCCGTTGAGGCAACGCAATAAAGTGCTTTTGCCGCAGCCGCTGGGGCCGAGGATCACCACCACTTCACCGCTTTGCACGCTCAGGTCGATGCCCTTGAGCACCTGCTGCTCACCGAAGAATTTGTTGAAACCCTGGAACTCGATCAATGCGCTCATGCCTGGCCCCAGCGCCGTTCCAGCACCTTGGAGGCAGCCGACAACGGGTAGCAGATAAAGAAGAAAAACAGGAACAGCACGCCGTAGATCAACACAGACTCATAGGTGCGCTCGATGATTTGCTGGCCAACCTTGATCACGTCCACCACGCCGATCAGCACCGCCAGGGAGCTGGTCTTGATGATGCGCGTGTAGACGTTGATGGTTGGCGGCGTCATGCGCTTGAGCGCTTGCGGCAGCAGCACGTAGCCGTACAGCTGCGGGTCGGACAGGCCAATCGACAAGCCCGCCTCGCGCTGGCCACGGGGCAGCGAATGCAACGCGCCGCGCACCACTTCGCCCACTTCACTGGCGCCCCACAGCGACAGCACCAGCACCGCGCACCAGAAGCTCGGGATGCTCAGGCCGAAGAAAATCGGCAGGCCGAAAAACAGCAGGTACAACCACACCAGCACCGGGATCGCACGGAACAACTCCAGGTAAACCCGCAGCACGCCGTTGATCAGCCGGTTGTTCAAGGTACGCAGCACGCCATACAACACGCCGCCGACGGTGCTGAAGGCGATGCTCAAGAACGAAATCGACAGGTTTTGCGCGGCGCCCTTGCCCAGTTGCGGCAACGACACCCACAGCAACTCAAGACCCGAACTGGCCATGCTGGAGCCTCCTTTCCAGGCGGCTGAGCAGCAGCGACAGCGGCAGGAACAGCAACACGCAAATCAGCGTCAGCACCGCGAGCATTTCGTAGGTCTTGTAGTAGAGCGCGATGTAACTCTTGGTGGTGTAGAGAATCTCCGGCACCGCCACGGCGGAGACCACGGTGGTCTCCTTGAGCAGGAAGATGAAATTGGCGAACAGCGCCGGCAGGCTGAGGATGCCGGCCTGGGGCAGGATCACATGGCGCAGCAGCTGCCAGTCGGACAGGCCGATGGACTTGCCCGACTCGATCTGCGCCAGCGGCACCGCTTCCACACCGGCGCGCAGCACTTCGGTGAGGTACGCGCCGCCAAGGAAAGTCATGGTGATGATCGCCGCCCAGAATCCGGAGATATTGAAACCCAGGGCCGGCAGCGCGAAGTACACGAAAAATAGCTGGATCAGCAGCGGCGTGTTACGCGCCAGCTCCACATACAGCGCCACCAGGCGCGACAGGTACGGCGTGCGAAACACCAGCAGCGCCGCGTTGATCAGCGCCACCAGCAGGGAGGTGGCAATGGCGATCAGGCCCACTTGCAGCGTCACCCCCACGGCCTTCAGGAACGCCGGCAGGGTGCTGAGGATAAAAGCGAAATCGAAGGTCATTTCCAGTCCATGACGCCGCAAGGGTAATGCAGCGAGCGCAATCCGATCCGGCGTGGGTAACGCCGGGTAGCGCGAACTTTAAAGGTATAAAAAGCAAATTTTAAATACCGAAATAGCATATTGATATCACCCAAAAAGATAACCGGCGGATTCGCGGGTTTGGCGGGTGAGAGCTATGGTTTGGGGGTCTGGGATTCGAGGGATCGAACAATGAACGAAGCGAAACCGATGGACCCGCAGGAACTGGTGAAGTGGTTGATGGCGCTGCGCAGGGCGATCAACGCACGAGGTATGTGAGCCTACGCAGTTCAAATGTGGGAGCGGGCTTGCTCGCGAAGGCGGTGGGTCAGCGATGAATGTGTCTCTGACACACCGCCTTCGCGAGCAAGCCCGCTCCCACAGTTTTGACCGTATTCCAGACCCAATAAAAAACGCCGACGCTAAACAAGCCGTCGGCGTTCAAACCTTGAAGGGGGTTTGGGCTACATCAGAACGCAGGCACTACAGCACCGTTGTACTTCTTCTCGATGAAGGCTTTGACTTCCGGGCTGGTCAGGGCCTTGGACAGCTTCTGGATCGCGTCGCTGTCCTTGTTGTCCGGGCGAGCCACCAGGAAGTTCACGTACGGCGACTTGGCGTCTTCGATGATCAGCGCGTCCTTGGCCGGGTTCAGGCCGGCTTCCAGGGCGTAGTTGGTGTTGATCAGGTCCAGGTCAACCTGGTCCAGCACACGTGGCAGCAGGGCCGATTCCAGCTCCTTGAATTTCAGGTGCTTGGGGTTGTCCTTGATGTCTTTTGGCGTGGCCAGGGCGTTGGTTGGGTCTTTGAGGGTGATCACGCCGGCTTTCTGCAGCAGCAACAGGGCACGGCCACTGTTCGAGCCTTCGTTCGGGATGGCCACGGTGGCGCCATCTTTGAGCTCGGAAATGTTCTTGATCTTTTTCGAGTAACCGCCGAAGGGTTCAACGTGCACACCGACCACGGTGACCAGGTTGGTGCCCTTGCCCTTGTTGAAGTTTTCCAGGTACGGCAGGGTCTGGAAGTAGTTGGCGTCCAGACGCTTTTCTGCGACTTGTACGTTTGGCTGCACGTAGTCGGTGAAGACTTTGATTTCCAGGTCCACGCCTTCTTTGGCCAGGGTTGGCTTGACCAGTTCGAGGATCTCGGCGTGCGGGATCGGCGTGGCGGCCACCACCAGTTTTTCGTTGGCCTGGGTGAAGCTTGCAGTCAGGGCAGCCGCCAGTGCGGTAAACAACAGAACCTTTTTCATGCAGTGTCCTTATCGAAATTCCGGGGCGTCTCTGACGACCGTTTTTTATGTAGTGTGCCAGCGAAGTGCTATCGCGGCGTGGGACGGACAATACCTAGTTTTTTTATTCCGGAACAATATCTTTTATTCACGTTGATATTCCATTTTGTTCATGTAGGAATTTGCTCAACGTTTCCCGCTCGGCGGGGCTGGCGCGCTCGAAAATCCGCTGCACTTGCTCCAACGGCGAGCCGGCCACCGGCAGGTTAAGGTGCTCGGGCAAAATCTCGTCGCCGCTGCTGACCAGCAAGGCAAAGTGAATAACGTTTTCCAGCTCGCGGGTATTGCCCGGCCAGCTGTGGTGTTCCAGCACACGCTGGGCGGCATCGCTGATCAGCGGTACCGGCAGGTCCAGGCGCTGACTGTAGATGCCCAAGAAGTATTCGGCCAGGGACAGGATGTCACCAACCCGCTCGCGCAGCGCCGGCAAATCCAACCGGCCTTCGCTCAGGTAGTGAAACAGGCGCTCATGGAACTTACCGGCGGTCACGGCCTGGGCCAGGTCGATGCTGGTGGCGGCCACCAAGCGCACATCCACCGGGCTCGGCTGATGGGCGCCGACGCGGGTGACTTCGTGGTTTTCCAGGGCGGCCAGCAGTTTGACCTGGATCGGTAGCGGCAGGTCGCCGATCTCGTCCAGGTACAAGGTGCCGCCATTCGCCGAGCCAAACCAGCCGGCCCGGCTACTGGCCGAACCACTGTGGCTGCCGGCGGCATAACCGAACAATTCGGCATCAGCGTAGGTCGGGCTGATCGCGCCGCAATTGACCGAAACAAACAAACCGGTGCGGTCGCTGCCCCGGTGAATATGCCGCGCCAGCAATTCTTTGCCGCTGCCGGTCTCGCCACGGATCAACACGGGCAAGGCACGCGGTGCGAGGCTTTCGAGGTCTTCGCGCAGTTGCCGCGAACGCGGGTCGACAAACACCAACGCCTTGGCGCGGATACTCAGCGGGCTTTTTTCCGCGTCGGGAAAGGTCAGCAATGGCTGGCCGTAGGTTTCATGCAGACTCATGGCAGGCTCCCGCCCCCAATCCACTCAAGGGACGGGGCGTTGAAAAAATTCAGGCAGTACGCCGGGCGTGATGCTCAAGGCGGCTTTGCAGGCGATAGAGGTAGGCAAAGCCCTGCTCCCAGCGCTGGTGGCCGGACTTCACATTGATGTGCCCCGCCCCCGACAGAATGCCGGCTTCGGCTCCCCAGTTGCGGGCCAGTTCCAGGGCTCGCGGGGCGCTGACGGCACTGTCGTTGTCGGAGCTGACCACCTGGCTGGGGAACGGCAACAGGTCGGTCGGGATCGGCGCGAAATTACGCAACGCAGGAGAGCAGGCGGGCCGTTCGACATCGGCCGGGGCCACCAACAAGGCGCCGCGCACCTGGCGCAGGAAGTGCACCGGCGCGGTGGCCGCCCAATGCGCCACCGTGATGCAACCCAGGCTATGGGCGATCAGGATCACCGGTGTGCTATCGGCCGCGATAGCCTCGGCCAGCGCCGCCACCCAGTCTTCACGACGCGGCGTCAGCCAATCGGCCTGCTCCACGCGAGCGCTGTTGGGCAGGCTGTTCTGCCAATGGGTTTGCCAATGATCTTCTGGCGATCCTTGCCAGCCCGGCACGATCAGGTAACGAATCGACTCGCTGTGCATGGGTGTGCCCTCCTGCAGCGTTTGACGTTGCTGAACAGTATAGGGACGAGGGTTATATTCGTTAAGGAATAAGAAGCTATTTATTAATAACCAAAAAACCAATCTTGTATGAAACCAAAATGTGGGAGGGGGCTTGCCCCCGATGGCGGTGTATCAGTTACAGATTGATTGGCTGACACACTGCAATCGGGGGCAAGCCCCCTCCCACCTTGATCGCATTTCAACTTGAGGACTGAATCGCAGGCAAAAAAAAGGCCGCACCCTGCCAAGGAGACGGCCAAAAAATTGTCGAGGCTTTTGCAACTAACGTGCGGTAATCACCGACAGCTTGGTAATGCCCGCGCGCTCGATAGACGCCATGGCTCGCGCCACTTCGCCGTAATTCACGCCATCATCCGCCTGCAGTTGCACCCGCACATCAGGGTCCTTGGCCTTGGCCGCCTGCAGGTTGAACTCCAGCAGGTCCGGCTGGATTTCGTCCTTGTTGATAAACAGTTTGCCGGCGCCGTCGATGCTCACCACCAGCGGGTCCTTCTGCTCCACCGGGGCCACGGCCTCGGTCTTGGGCAGGTTGATCGGAATCGCGTTGGTCAACAGCGGCGCGGTGACGATAAACACCACCAGCAGTACCAGCATCACGTCCACCAGCGGCGTGACGTTGATCTCGCTCAGCACTTCATCGCTGTCTTGCGTGGAGAAGGCCATGTCAGGAGGCCTCCTTCACTTTTTGCGGGGTGCCGGCGCCGGCTTTGTTCAGGGTTGGGTGCAGCAATACGCGGAAGGCATTCTTCTGCGCCAGGCTGTAGAAGTCGTGGGCAAAGTCGTCAAGGTCGGCAGCCGTCAGCTTGAGGCGACGCAGGAAATAGTTGTAGACCAGCACCGCCGGCACCGCGACGGCGATACCCACACCGGTCGCCACCAAGGCTGCACCGATCGGCCCGGCCACAGTTTCGAGGCTGGCGGAACCGGCGGCGCTGATGCCCTTGAGCGCTTCCATGATGCCCCACACGGTGCCGAACAGGCCGATGAACGGCGAGGTGCTGCCGATACTGGCGACCACGGCCAGGCCGGTTTCCAGGGAGCGCCGCTCACGCACGATCTGTTGGCGCAGGGCACGCTCAAGGCGGTCCTGATGGTTGATCGCCTGGCTCAGGTCGGCGGCGTGTGGGGTTTCGCCCACCTGGATCGCGGCGTAACCGGCCTGGGCGACACGGGCGGCGGCGCCAGGCTGGGTTTCTGCCAATTCGGCGGCAGCGTCGAGACTCGACGCCGCCCAGAACTGTTTATGGAACTTGCGATCCTGCGCCTTGAGGCGACCGAACTGCACGCCCTTGAGCAGGGCCAGGCCCCAGGTGGCGACCGAAAAAACCACCAGCAGCCAGATCACCGCGCTTTCGATGGATTCAAGTGGAGATGCTAATGCCATGATGTCTTCCCTCTGTGCAGGTCGCGGCGTGTGCAACACACCGCAGCCGAATAGTTAGTGAATCTTGAAATCGATCGGGACGCTGACCCAGCCGTCCTGGGCCACATCGCCCTGCTTGGCCGGCACGAAGCTCCAACGCTTCACGGCGGTCAGTGCGGCGTCATCGAGTTGCTGGCGCCCGCTGCTCTTCTGGATCTGGATCTCGCCCGGCTTGCCGCTGGCCAGTACATGCACCCGCAACAACACCGTGCCTTCCCAACCGCGCCGCTGAGCCAGTGACGGGTACTCCGGCGCCGGGTTCTTCAGGTACGCGGCGTTGGCCGAAGCCGGCGTTACCGGGGCCGGCGCCGGTGGAGCGGGAGGCGCAGGCGGCGCGGGTGTCGGTGGCGCAGGCGGTTGCTCGACCGGTTTCGGTGCGGGCTTGGGCTCAGGCTTTGGCACTGGCTTCGGCTTGGGTTTTGGAATCGGTTTGGGCGGCGCCGGCTTGGCGGCCAACTCATCCACCACCGGCGGCGGTGGCTCGACCACGGGTGGCGGCGGCGGTGGTGGCACAGGCGGTGGCGGTTCCACCACCGGCGGCGCCGGCTGGGAAAATTCGATGGTCATCGGCGGAATTTCCGGCGGCACAATCGGCAGCACCGGCGTCGGCTTCTGGCTCACCCAGTAGATCACCGCACCGTGCAGGGCCAGCACCAGCAGACCAAGCAGGATGCCTTCACGACGGCTGGAGAAACGCTTTGGCGTTTTCTGCGTGCACAATTGCCCCAACGGCGCGCGGTGCGGCCGGCCAAGGTCGACCAACTCACCACCCGGTGCCTGGCGCCACGGCGCCTCGTGTGCACTGGCGGCGGTCTGGACATTGCCCATTGATTCACTCCCTACGGTTTTTAAGCAAAAAAACCGACAGGCCTGCATCGAAGGCCGTCGAGGAGTGAATCATCCGGGCCAGATGCTTATCTCTTAAAGTAATCTTTGAAGTTATACATAGATCTAGAACGAATAAACAAAGCATGCTGAAACGCCAAAGCCCCGTCCTGCACGGGCTGGCGTCCAGGCGATGTTTTTGCATGCTTTCCAGGCATAAAAAATATTCGGCAAAGGCATGGTTCAGGCCGGGCTGTTTGCGCACAAATCCAGCAATTGGCGCTGCAGGCTCTGCCCCGCGGCGCCCAGGCCAGTGCGCCCATACAACGCCAGCCGCACGCCCTGCACCGCAGGCAACCCGCTATCCGCACCCAATACGACATGCCCGGCCTGCACCACACGCCGGGGCAACAGACTGATACCCAACCCCGCCGCCACCGCCGAACACACACTGGCCAGGCTCGCGCTGGAATAACCGATGCGCCAGCGCCAGCCGCCCACTTCCAAGTGTTGCAGCATTTCATTGCGGTACAGGCCGCCCACCGGAAAAGCCACCAACGGCAATGGGTCGCGCCCCAGGGATGGCGTGCTGCGGCTGTCTACCCAACACAACGGCTCCGGCCAGGAGGCCAGGCAGTCATCGCTGTCGCCCATTTGCTTGACCAGCAACACATCGAACTCACCGCTGCGGTACTGGCGCTGCAACTCGGGGCCAAGACCGCTGGTGACCTCCAGGCGCATCCTGGGATACGCCAGCACAAAGGCCGATAACAGCGGCATCAGGCGTTCGGCAGCGAAGTCTTCCGGCACACCGAGGCGCAGCACGCCGTCGCTTTGCTGGTTGATCAAGACATCGGCGGCTTCCTCATGCAATGCGAGGATGCGCCGCGCATAGGCCAGCAGGCGCTCGCCTTCCGCCGTCGCCACCACACGACGTTGGTCGCGGTCGAGCAGTTGGCACGCCACCGCTTCTTCCAGACGGCGGATCTGCTGGCTGACGGTGGACTGGGTCAAGTGCAGGCGCTCGGCGGCACGGGTGAAATTGCCGCAGTCCACCACGGCGACAAAGCTGCGCAACAGCACGGGATCGAACATGACGCTCACCATTCCATTTGCCACTGATTAGCATGGTTATATTTAATTTCAGAATACCTCGGCGACTGGCGATACTTCACGCCTCCTTTGCACACGCCATAGGTTCTGCATGTCGCTTAACTCTTCAACCGCAGGCCGGTTCGCCGGCTGGGGCCTGCTGGTGGTCCTGGGACTGAACCTGCGGCCGATCCTCAGCTCCATCAGCCCGTTGCTCGGCGAGATCCGCCTGGCCACCGGCCTCAGTTTCCAGAGCAGCGCCCTGCTCACCAGCCTGCCCGTGGTGTGCATGGGCCTGGTGGCGCTGGTGGGCGTGCGTGTTGAAGCGCAGCTGGGTGAGCGACGCGGCATCGCCCTGGGCCTGCTGATGATCCTGCTGGCCTTCCTGGCGCGCTGGCTGATGGGCCAGGGCTCGACGCTGCTGGTCACGGCCTTGCTCGGCGGCGCCGGTGTGGCGCTGATCCAGGCGTTGGTGCCGGCGATGATCAAGCGTGAATTCCATCACCGCGTGCCGGTGGCGATGGGCGTTTATTCGGCCTCGTTGATGGCCGGCGGCGGCCTGGCGGCGCTGCTCAGCCCGGTGGTGGCCACGTATTTCCAGCACTGGGAGGCCGGGCTGGGTGTGTGGTTGTTACCCGCGTTGGCGGCGTTATTGCTGTGGGCCGGGTTGCCGCTGGGCGCAGCGAAAAACCCACAGGTGCCGCCTGCCTTCAAGGGCCTGCGCAATCGGCGCGCCTGGCTGCTGGCGCTGTATTTCGGCCTGGTGAACTGCGGCTACATGAGCCTGGTGGCGTGGTTGCCGGCCTACTACCAGCAACTGGGCTGGGGCGTGTTGCCCAGCGGTTCGCTGCTGGCATTCATGACCATCTTCCAGGTGATCGCCGCGCTGTTGATGCCGGTGCTGGCGCAACGCGGGGTCGACCGTCGGCCATTGCTGTGGATCAGCCTGCTGGCCCAGACCCTCGGCTACCTCGGCCTGTTGCTGGCGCCGCTGGAATTTCCCCACCTGTGGGTGGCGCTGTGCGGCTTTGGCCTGGGAGCATGTTTTGCCCTGAGCCTGTTGCTGACCCTCGACCACCACCGCGACCCGCGCCTGGCCGGGCAACTGGCGGCATTCGTGCAGGGCGTGGGCTTTTTGATCAATGCGATTTCGCCATGGATGACCGGCTGGCTGCGCGAACTCACCGGCAGCTTTGCCAGCGCGTGGGTGGTGTTAACGGTGACCGCCGTGGCCATGCTGCTGGTAACGCAGGTATTCAGCCCGGCGACGTACCGCACGGCACCTGCTCTATAGGTATGCATTTAAGATCTAGATAAAATAAAAAAGCTTCATTGACGGAATAAGCAGCCCGCTTAAAATCCCGGTTCTCCTACAGAATGCCGGGCACACCATGGACCTTCGCCAACTGCGCTACTTCATCGCGCTGAACGAGCACCGTAGCTTCGTGCGTGCGGCGGACGCCATGGGCATCACCCAGCCCGCCTTCAGCCGCAGCATCCAGGGCCTGGAGCAGGAGTTCGGCTGCGTGTTGGTGGACCGCGCCCATAAAGACCTGCGCCCCACCCCCGAAGGCCAGGTGGTGCTGCAACACGCGTTGAGCCTGGTGCAAGGCGCGGCCCTGTTGAGCCATGAAGTCACGCGCATGACCAAACTCGACGCCGGTGAAGTGCGCTTCGGCAGCGACGCCGTGGCCGCGGTGAACCTGGCGCCCCAGGCCATGGCGCGGTTCATCACGGCTTACCCCAAAGTGCGCACCGTGTTGCAGGTGGACAACTGGGAAAAACTCGCGCGCAGCCTGAGCCGTGAAGAGATCGAATTCTTTATCGCCGATGTACGTCACTTCGAGGCCGACCCGAACTTCCAGACCCTGGCCCTGACGCCTCGGCGCAGCGTGTTTTTCTGCCGTGCGGGGCACCCGCTGCTGGCCAAAGACAGCCTGTCCACCAACGACCTGTTCGGCTACCCGCTGGCCACGCCGCTGATCGCGCCGGGCATCCGCAAACTGCTGGCCAATCTCAGCGGGCGCGTCGACTTCGCGCCCGCCATCGAGCTGGAACAATTTGCCGCGCTGGCCACTGTCGTGCGTCAGTCCGATGCCATTGGCCTGGGCGCCGAAGAGGCGTTTGTCGAAGGGTTCATCAAGGGCGAACTGCACGCACTGCACTGGCGCAACCTGCCGCACGCCCTGGATAGCCTGAGCAACCGCTGCGGGGTGATCAGCCGCGCTGGGGTGCGCTTGTCGCCTGCGGCGAAGGCGTTGATCGAAACCCTGCAGGCGGTGGAAAACCCAACCGATTGGCCCGCGCAAACGTCCCGAAATCATTGAAGCGCACGCCCATCTCAGCCATGACCTTGTGCGCCACCTTGGCGGTCATCTGGCGGATGTAGAACGGCTCCTTCACCACAAAATGGTGAATGCCATGGGTGCTGCCGAAGTTGAAGCAGAACGCCTGCAAAGGCCACAGCCACCAGGGGTTCAAGACCTGGGTCTGCTGGATCACGTTGCCCAGCTCCACATCACCGTAGTAGTGCATGTTGGAGCTGACGAAGTGCAGGCAAAAGGTGCGCAGCACGTTAGGGCCGATGATCACCACGGCGGCGATATCGATCACCTGCATCATCTGCAACGTGCCGGCCGACCAGTCGATCGGCGCACCCAGCAGGCTGGCGACGCCATTGGCGACATGAAAGCCGAGGAACACATACCACGCGCCCCAATGCAGCAGCGCCAGTGGCGCGTACACCAGCAGCGAGCGCTTGAGGATCGTCAGTTTGTGCTTCCAGGTCTTGGCCCGCAGCATGCGGATAAACGCCGACATGACGTTATCGCCCACCATCAGCAAGCGCGCAAAGCCCCAGGGCTCGCCGTTGGTGATGGCGCGCTCCTCCATGTCGGTTTCGGTGCCGGAGACCTTGTGGTGGTTGAGGTGCAGGTGCCGGCGCACCCACGGGTTGATCGTGCTCGGCCGCGCCAGCCACACCAGGCCCATCATCAGGTTGTGGGGCAGGCGCTGCTTGCGAAAGTACATGCTGTGGATCAGGTCGTGTTCCAGCTCGTGGGTCAGTGAAGCCAGGAATGCGTTAAGCAGCAGGCACACCCACCAGGCCATGTGCCCGGTGATGTAGAGCGCCGCCGAGCCCAGCATGCCGAGCAGCGCAAACGCCAGAATGCCCGCGCCCAGCGCGTCCTGATGCAGCAGCCAAGGGTGTTGCTGGCGCAGGCGCACGCCTTCGGCCAGCACGACTTCACGGATATGCGCCGAACGCTGTTGCGCGTTCATCTGCTGGGGACTTGCAGAAGTACCGTCCATGCTTCCATCCTCTTGTTTATTGATGCTCACATCCTGCCCCAAGCGATCAATCAGGATGCTAGCCCCGGACGCCAACCTGTTGACCGCAAGCGCCAATCGCCATGACCGAACCCACTTCCCTTGCCAGCTGGACCCGCGCCCTGCGCAAGCAACTCGACGCCCTGGGCCTCGACAGCGCCGCGCTGTGCCTGCAAGCCGGGCTCGACCCACAGCAGATGGACGACCCGAATGCGCGCTACCCGCTGTCGGCCACCACGCGCTTGTGGGAACTGGCGGTGCAGGCCAGCGGTGATCCAGCGATTGGGCTGCGGGTGTCGCGGTTCGTCAGCCCCACCACGTTTCATGCGTTGGGGTATGCGCTGGTGGCCAGTGGCAGCTTGCGGGAAGTGTTCGAGCGCATCGTGCGGTATCACCAGGTGGTCAGCGATGCCTTGAGCCTGGAGCTGAGCGGTGATGGCGAACGCTACCGGTTTCGCCTGTTGCAACTACCCGGTAACCCGGCGCCGGCGTTCGAGGCCATCGATGCGTTTGCAGCAATCTACGTACGCACCTGCCGCAATCGCCTGGGCCGTGAATACGCGCCGCTGGCGGTGTACCTGCGAAGACCCGAACCCGCAGACCCCAAGCCGTGGCACACGGTGTTTCGTGCGCCGGTGTTTTTCGGCGCTGAGGAAGACCGCCTGGAGTTCGCCGCCCTGGATTTCGACAGCCACCTGGACGACGCCAACCCCGAACTGGCCGAGCACAATGAAACCGTGCTCAAGCGCACCCTCGCCCAACTGCAACCGCTGACCTGGGAGCGCAAGGTGCGGCGAGTGATCGAAGCGCAGTTGCCCGACGGCGAGCCAAGTGCGGAACGCGTCGCCCAGGCGCTGCACCTGAGCCTGCGCAGCCTGCAACGGCACCTGGCGGATGAAGGCTGTCGGTTTGATGCGCTGCTCAATGAGTGCCGCGAGAACCTGGCCTTGCTGCACTTGCGCGACCCACAGTGCTCATTGGCCGAGATCAGTCATTTGCTCGGCTTTGCCGACACCAGCAGCTTCAACCGGGCGTTCAAGCGCTGGACGGGGATGACGCCGGGGCAGTTTCGGGATGGGCTGAGATAGAGATTGGTAGTGGCTGGGAGGGCCTCATCGGGGGCAAGCCCCCTCCCACATTTTTGAACGTATTCACAGATCAAAAGTGGGAGGGGGCTTGCCCCGATAGCGTCAGAATAGTCACCGCCCACGCCGCAACAACTTCTTGACCCGCGCCACCAGCGTCTTGGCCGCAAATGGCTTGAGCAGATAGTCATCCTCATGCAATTCCAACCCGCGCAGGCGGTCTTCAATCCCGCCGGGCGTGGTCAGGAACAACATCGGCGTCTGGCCCTTCTGCCGAATCGCCTGCTGCAACTTCCAGGCATTGAGCCCCGGCAGCATCACATCCAGGATCACCAGGTCGTACTCGGTGCTTTCAACAAAGCGCAACGCCGCCATGCCATTGGCCGCCACTTCCACGCTGTAACCGGCCTCGTTCAGGCCCAAGGCCATCCGCTGTGCCTCGTCGGATTCATGTTCCACTAACAGCACGCGCATAACACACCTCGATTGATAGGCGTGCAGGCTAACACCCTCAGGGGTGCGCCGCCTGCCGTAGCCGCTGTACGTCGAGGATTTCGATCTCGCCGTAGCCCAGGCGCACGACGCCGGCGGCTTGCAGGTCCTTGAGCAGCACATTGGTGGTCTGGCGCGACAGGTTCAACATGGCCGCCAGGTCTTCCTGGGGCAATTGCAGCACGCGTTTGGCATGTTCGGTATCGCCGTAGCCCTCGACGATCATCAACAAGCGGTGGGCCAGCCGCACCGGGGCCGGCATCAGGCTGAGCTGTTCCAGGCCGATGAAACTCAGGCGCAGCTTCTGGCTCATCAGCAGGGCCAGGTCACGCCAGTATCGCGGGGTCTCGTCCAGGATGCCCAGCAGCGCCTGCTGCGGCACCTGCAACAGTGTGCTGGGACCTACCGCGCAGGCGTCGTGGGTGCGCGGCAGGCCATCGAACAGGCAGATTTCGCCGAACCAGAAAGGTGCCTCCACCAGGCTGAGTATCGCCTCCTTGCCCTGCTCGTTCACCGCGCTGACCCGCAGGGTGCCGTCGAGCACCGCGTACAAGCCACAGGGCGGGTCGCCGCGCTTGAACAAGTATTGCCCCGCCGTCAGCTGCCGCAGCCGGGCATGGGCCAGCAGACTATGCTGAAAAGGCGCCGCCAGGTGGCTGAACCAGTGACCGCTGGCCAACCGGGCGCGCCATTGTTCTGCGTCCATGTGAACTCCGAAGATTGTCGCCCAGCTGACAGTTCGCCACAGGCTGACGGGGCATGATCAAACATCCTACAGGAGGAATAACAATGAAAAGCCTCGTCGATCACCTGAGTCAATACGCTGCCTACCACCGCGACCCGCGCAACATCGCCAGCCACTTTGTCGGCATCCCGCTGATCGTGGTGGCGGTTGCGGTGTTGTTGTCACGCCCGGAATGGGCCGTCGCTGGCCTATGGATCTCACCCGCCGTTCTTCTCGCGCTGTTCTCTGCGTGGTTTTACCTGCGCCTGGAATTGGCCCTGGGCGTGTTGATGACCGTGCTGATGGCGCTGTCGGTGTGGGCCGGACACGTGCTGGCGGCGCAGAGTACGCTGGTGTGGCTCAGCAGCGGTATCGGCCTGTTCGTGGTGGGTTGGGTGATTCAGTTTGTCGGGCATTACTACGAAGGCAGGAAGCCTGCGTTTGTCGATGACGTGTCGGGGTTGATCGTCGGGCCGTTGTTTGTGGTGGCGGAGTTGGCGTTTCTGCTGGGGTTGCGGCATGACCTCAAGCAGCAGATCGAGGAGCGCTCGGGGCCAGTGCGCAGCAGCAAGAAAAACGTTGCCGCATGACCCTCTGTAGGAGCGAGCTTGCTCGCGAAAATTGCTGACGATAACGCGGACACCCTGGCTTAACGCGGTGCCTTTGCGTTTTTCGCGAGCAAGCTCGCTCCTACAGTGGGGGTTGCAGCGCTTTTAGGCTTTCTGCCAGACCTTGGGTTTGAAGAACAGCGTCTCGCCGCGCGCCAAGCCGGTCAGGCTGTCGTGGTCTTTCACCACTTCGGCTTCGATCAGCTCACTCTGGCCTTCGACCTTCAAGGTCACACGGGTTGTCGCACCCAACGGGCGGATATCCCGCACTTCTGCGGCGTGGTGATCCTCTAGTTCATGCCGCGACAGCGACACTTCGTGTGGACGGAACAGCACGTGCTTGTCTTCACCCAAGTGCAGGCGGTTCGAATCCCCGAGGAAGTGATAGACGAAATCGCTGGCCGGGTTTTCGTAGACGTCGCCCGGTGAGCCGATCTGCTCGATCACGCCCTTGTTCATCACCACGATGCGGTCGGCGACTTCCATGGCCTCTTCCTGATCGTGGGTCACGAACACCGAGGTCAGGTTGATGTCTTCGTGCAGGCGCGCCAGCCAGCGGCGCAGCTCTTTACGTACCTTGGCGTCGAGGGCGCCGAAGGGCTCATCCAGCAGCAACACTTTCGGCTCGACCGCCAGGGCGCGGGCCAGGGCGATACGCTGGCGCTGGCCACCGGAGAGCTGCTCCGGGTAACGATCCGACAACCAATCCAGTTGCACCATGTTCAGCAGTTCGTGGACCTTGACCGCGATCTGGCTTTCGCTCGGGCGCTGGTTCTTCGGTTTCATGCGCAGGCCGAACGCCACGTTGTCGAACACGGTCATATGACGGAACAACGCATAGTGCTGGAACACAAAACCGACGTTGCGATCGCGCACGTCGTGGCCGGAGACGTCTTCACCGTGGAACACGATGCTGCCGTCATCCGGGGTTTCCAGGCCTGCAATGATGCGCAGCAAGGTGGTCTTGCCACAGCCGGACGGGCCAAGCAAGGCCACCAGCTCGCCACTCTGGATGTCCAGGTTGATGCTGTTCAGGGCCTTGAAGGCGTTGAAGTTCTTGCTGACATTACGGACTTCGATCGACATGACTTATTCCTCAGCCGCACCGGCGCGCAGGCGGTTAATACGGTTCTCGCTCCACTGCTTGAGCAGCAGGATGAAGAGCGCCAGGATCAGCAACAGACTCGCCACCGCAAACGCGGCAACGTGGTTGTATTCGTTGTAGAGAATCTCGACGTGCAGCGGCAGGGTGTTGGTCACGCCGCGAATGTGGCCGGACACCACCGACACCGCGCCGAACTCACCCATGGCCCGTGCGGTACACAGCACCACGCCATAGATCAGGCCCCATTTGATATTCGGCACGGTCACGTGCCAGAACATCTGCCAGCCATTGGCACCGAGCAGGCGCGCGGCCTCTTCTTCCTGGGTGCCCTGCTCCTGCATCAGCGGGATCAGTTCACGGGCCACAAAGGGCACGGTGACGAAGATGGTCGCCAGCACGATGCCGGGCAAGGCGAACACGATCTGGATGTCGTGGTCCTGCAACCACGGGCCAAAGAAGCCCTGGGCGCCGAACATCAACACATAGACCAGGCCGGCGATCACCGGCGACACCGAGAACGGCAGGTCGATCAGCGTCACCAGGATGCTCTTGCCACGGAACGAGTACTTGCTCACGCACCACGCAGCGCTGACGCCAAACACCAGGTTGAGCGGCACCGAGATCACCACGGCGATCACCGTGAGTTTCAACGCCGACAGCGCGTCGGGTTCGAGGATCGCGGTGAAGAACGCGCCGAGGCCGTTCTTCAGGCCCTGGGTCACCACGATAAACAGCGGCAACAACAGGAACAGGGCGAACACCAGCCAGCCAAGGCCGATCAGGATGCGTCGCGACGCGGCGCTGCCACGGCGGGCAGCGTTGGCCGAGGACGCGGCGGCAATAGACGATTGGGACATGTTCCGCGCCTCCTTATGGACGTTCGATGCGCCGCTGCAACAAGTTGATCAGCAGCAGCAGGACAAAGGAAACCACCAGCATCAACACGCCAATGGACGTGGCGCCGCGGTAGTCGTATTGATCGAGCTTGACCATGATCAGCAGCGGCAGGATCTCGGTTTTCATCGGCATGTTGCCGGCAATGAAAATCACCGAACCGTACTCACCCACGCCACGGGCAAACGCCAACGCGAAACCGGTCAACCAGGCGGGCAGCAGCGCCGGCACCAGGATGTGGCGGAACACCTGCAACGGCTTGGCACCCAGGCACGCGGCGGCTTCTTCGACTTCCCGGGGGATATCGGCCAACACCGGCTGCACCGTGCGCACCACGAACGGCAGGGTGACGAAGGTCAGCGCCAGCGTGATGCCCAACGGGGTGTAGGCGATCTTGAAGCCCAGGTCGGCGGCGAACTGGCCGACCAGCCCGTTAGGCGTGTACAGCGCGGTCAGTGCGATGCCGGCGACAGCGGTGGGCAACGCGAACGGCAGGTCGATCATCGCATCGATGACCTTGCGGCCAGGGAAGGTGTAGCGCACCAGCACCCAGGCCAGCAGCGTGCCGATCACGCCATTGATCAGCGCGGCGTACAGCGCGGTGCTGAAGCTCAGTTGCAACGCCGCCAGCACACGCGGTGCGGAGATGATGTTCCAGAACTGATCCCAGGTGAGTTGAGCGGCGTGTACAAACATCGCCGCCAGCGGGATGAGTACGATCAGGCTGAGGTACACCACGGTGTAGCCCAGCGTCAGCCCGAAGCCGGGTATGACGGGGGAGATACGACGCGACATAAGAGTCCTTGGTTAAGGGAACAGACATGCAAAACCCGCAAACGAATGCGGGCTCTCCTGACCCTCTGTAGGAGCGGGCTTGCCCGCGAAGATCGTCAACGATAACGCGGGCTGTCTGGATGCACGCGGTGTCTTGAAGTTTTTCGCGAGCAAGCTCGCTCCTACAGTGGGGTTGGCGTTATTGCGCCGTGTAGATTTGGTCGAACACGCCACCGTCGTTAAAGAATTTCGGTTGGGCAGTTTTCCAGCCGCCGAAGTCTTTGTCGATAGTCACCAGGTCCAGTTTCGGGAACTGCTGGGCGTATTTGGCGGCCACTTTTGCATCGCGTGGGCGGTAGAAGTTTTTCGCCGCAATCTCCTGGCCAGCCGGGCTGTACAGGTGCTTCAGGTATTCAGTGGCGATTTCGGTGTTGCCCTTTTTCTCGGCGTTCTTGTCGACCACGGCCACCGGCGGCTCGGCGAGGATCGATAGGGAAGGTACGACGATGTCGAACTTGTCGGCGCCGCCGTCTTCCTTCAGCGCCAGGAAGGCTTCGTTTTCCCAGGCGAGCAATACGTCACCCTGACCGTTGTTGACGAAGGTGATGGTCGAGCCGCGAGCGCCGGTGTCCAGCACAGGTACGTGCTTGAACAGCTCTTTCACGTATTCCTGAGCCTTGGCTTCGCTGCCACCGGCCTTGAGGCCATAGGCCCAGGCGGCGAGGAAGTTCCAGCGGGCGCCGCCGGAGGTTTTCGGGTTTGGGGTGATCACGGACACGTCTTTCTTGATCAGGTCGCCCCAGTCCTTGATGCCTTTAGGGTTGCCCTTGCGCACCAGGAACACGATGGTCGAGGTGTATGGGGTGCTGGCGTCCGGCAGGCGGGTCTGCCAGTTTTCCGGGAGGGTCTTGCCCAGCTTGGCAATTTCGTCGATGTCGCCGGCCAAAGCCAGGGTGACCACGTCAGCGCGCAGACCATCGATCACGGCGCGGCCTTGCTTGCCCGAACCACCGTGGGATTGCTGGATCTTGACGTTGTCGCCTGGGTGGGACTGTTTCCAGAAGTTGGTGAACTCAGCGTTGTAGTCCTGGTACAGCTCACGGGTAGGGTCGTACGAGACGTTGAGCAACTCGTAGTCCTTGGCAACCGCAGAACCTGCAAACACGGCGCTGGCCAGGGCGGCCAGGGCGTAACGGCGAATCGACGACATAGAAGGCTCCTAGAATTCTTAGTTATTGGCTGAACACCGTAGGAGCGAGCTTGCTCGCGAAAAACTTGAAAGCGACGCGTTGAACCTGATGCGCTGCGTTATCGTTGACGTTTTTCGCGAGCAAGCTCGCTCCTACAGGGGTATTTCTTGTAGTTGCGGGTCTTGCGAATCGCCGTTCTTGCTCAGCTCGGTTTGTTACCCGGGTTCTGCAGGCGGAATTTTTCTTTGCGTTCGATCTGGACCACTTGGGCGTTGTGCACCGTGATTTCCACCGCGCCAAACCGCAGATCGCGCAGGGCGCTCTGGATCTCACGCAAAATGGCTGCTTCGTCCTGGCCGTCGACGCTACGTAGAGATGCGCTCATGGTCTCGCTCCTGAAATGAATAGTGCCTCGCAGTGGCGGCACTGCTTGCGGCGTGAGGGCGATAGTAGATAAGCGCGGATATTCTTAAAAATACTATTTAAGAATGTTTATATAACCAGAAAGAATTTTCTGGTGGGACGCGGGGTTGCGCGCAGATTGCTTTCAAATGTGGGAGGGGGCTTGCCCCCGATAGCGGTGCGTCAATCACATCTTCATTGACTGACAGTCTGCCATCGGGGGCAAGCCCCCTCCCACACTTGAACGCATTTCAGGTTCGGATCACGGGTGCCTTGGACCAATCTAGTTCGCCCGCCGGCATCGGCCGGCCAAACCAATACCCCTGCCCCATATCGCACTGCTGATCCAACAGGAACCGCGCCTGTTCCACCTGCTCGATCCCCTCTGCATGCACTTGCATCCCCATGCTTTTTGCCAGGGCGATCACCACGCGCACAATCGCCGCATCGTCCTCGTCCCACGGCAACCCGGCGACGAAGCCCTGATCGATCTTGAGCTTCTGCACCGGCAGGCGCTTGAGGCGCAACAGCGAGGAATAACCGGTGCCGAAGTCGTCGATGGCCAGGCGCAGCCCCAGCTCGCGCAGGCGGTGCAGTTGTTCCAGGGCTACTTCCGGGTCGTCCATCACCGCGCTTTCGGTGACTTCCAGTTCGAGGAAGGCGGGATCCAGGCCCGTGTCGTGCAGCACCTGGGCGACCTGCTCGTACAACTCACGCCGGGCAAACAGGCGGCTGGAAACGTTGATGGCGATAAAACTCAGCGGCACCTCATCGGCCAGCCATTGGCACATCTGCCGGCAGGCCTGGTCCATGACCCAGGCGTCGATATCGGCAATCAGGCCGGTGCGCTCGGCAATCGGGATGAACTCGCCCGGCGGCACCAGACCGCGCTCCGGGTGCTGCCAACGCACCAGCGCTTCGACGCCGATCAGGCGGCTGCCCTGCAGGTCGTGCACCGGCTGGTAGTAGACGCACAGCTCCTGCTGTTCAAGCGCACGGCGCAGCTCACTGGCGATCTCCACGCGGTTCTGCGCATGTGCGGTGAGTTCTTCGGTGTACAGGGCATAGCCTTCGCGGCCAGCACTCTTGGCCTTGAACAACGCGGAATCGGCGTTGCGCAGTAACTGCTCGGCGCTCAGGGCGTCGCTGGGGAACAGGCTGATGCCAATACTCGCGCTGATAAACAGCTGGTGGCCGTCAAAGATAAATGGCTGTTTCAGTGCATCCAGTATGCGTTGCGCCAGGCCCGCAGCCTGGGCCACCTGTGGACAACTTTCTGCCAGCACCGCGAATTCGTCCCCACCCAGGCGCGCCAGGGTCACGCCCGGGCCGAACAACGCCTTGAGCCGTTCGCCGACCAGCTTGAGCAACTGGTCGCCAACGTTATGGCCCAGGCTGTCATTGATGATTTTGAAGTGGTCCAGGTCCAGCAACAGCAAGGCGCAACCACGCTTGTGAATCTGCGCCGAGGCCAGTGCCTGTTCGGCGCGGTCGGTGAACAGCAGGCGGTTGGGCAGGTCGGTCAGCGGGTCGTGATGGGCGAGGTGGGCCAGTTCGTGCTCGGAGTCCTTGATGGCGCTGATATCGGAAAACACCGCGACGTAATGGCTGACGTGGCCTTGGTCATCGTGAATCACGCGAATGGTTTGCCACTGGGGGTAAATCTCGCCGCTTTTGCGTCGGTTCCAGATTTCACCGCTCCATTCGCCGGTACGCTCCAGGCTCTGGAACATCTGCTGGTAGAAATGCGACGAATGGCGCCCCGACTTGAACAAGCTGGGCTGCTGGCCCATGACGTCTTCGCGGCTGTAGCCGGTGATCGCCATGAAGGCGCGGTTCACGTGCACGATCAGCCCCTGCGCGTCGGTGACCAGCACCCCTTCGCGGGTGCAGTCGAACACGGCGGCGGCCTGGCGCAGGCGTTCGCGGTTTTCCTTCAACGGTTGCTGCAACTGGTTGGCACGCGCAAATCGGGCGCACATCAGGTAAATCGCCAGGGCGCTGAGGGCCACCCACACATAGCCCCGCACTTGCAGCCAGCGTCCCAACTCCCGCGGTTCATCGAGAAAGCTGATCAATAAGTGGTTGCTGAGCTGGAGCCATGCGACAGAAACCAGAAGGTATACCAGCCCCGCGCGTAGGGCTCCACGGTATGAAAACAGCATATGGTCAGTAATCCTTACCAAAAAAACATAATCGCCCTATAAACGCTGCGGATTATAGAATAAGTAACATCTCGTAAGTCTTATCTGAAAGGGTCGCTGGTTTTCTCTGTAGGCTTAGTGATAATGCTTGAGCTGTTCTTTTCTTTATCTGAGGGCCATACAGCCTATGTGGTACAACGGTTTTCTTGACCTGTCAGCCTGGCAACTGGTGGCAGTCACGCTGTTGATGACCCACGTGACCATTGTTGGGGTCACGGTCTATCTGCACCGTTATTCAGCCCATCGCTCCCTGGAGCTCAATGCCGGCCTGAAACACTTCTTCCGCTTCTGGCTGTGGCTGACCACGGCGCAGAACACCCGCGAGTGGACTGCCATCCACCGCAAGCACCACGCCAAATGCGAAACCGTGGATGACCCGCACAGCCCGGTCATCAAGGGCCTGTCCACTGTGCTGCGCAAAGGCGCCGAGCTGTACCGCGCCGAAGCCGAAAACCCCGAGACCCTGCGCATCTACGGCAAGAACTGCCCGGACGACTGGATCGAACGCAAAATCTACACCCCCTACCCACTGCTGGGCGTGGCGATCATGGGTGCGATCGACCTGCTGCTGTTCGGCACCATCGGCATTACCATCTGGGCGATCCAGATGATGTGGATTCCCTTCTGGGCCGCCGGCGTGATCAACGGCCTGGGGCATGCCGTGGGCTATCGCAACTTCGAATGCCGTGACGCGGCGACCAACCTGGTGCCGTGGGGCATCATCGTCGGCGGCGAGGAGCTGCATAACAACCACCACACCTACCCCAACTCCGCCAAGCTGTCGGTGAAGAAGTGGGAGTTCGACCTGGGCTGGGCGTGGATCAAAGTATTCAGCTTCCTGCGCCTGGCCAAGGTGCAGCGTGTCGCCCCTATTGCCCACCGCGTGGAAGGCAAGGGCCACCTGGACATGGACACTGCCATGGCGATCCTCAACAACCGCTTCCAGATCATGGCCCAGTACCGCAAGTTGGTGATCGGCCCATTGGTCAAGCAGGAGCTGGAAAAGGTCGATCACTCGGTGCGCCATCAGTTCCACCGCGCCAAGCGCCTGCTGTCGCGGGAAACCAGCTTGCTGGATGACCGCCATCACGTGCGCATCCAGAGCATGCTGGAACACAGCCATGCACTGAAAGTGATCTACGAAAAGCGCCTGGCGCTGCAGCAGATCTGGCTCAAGACCAGCTCCAATGGCCACGATATGCTGGCGGCCATCAAGGAATGGGTGCATGAAGCCGAGGCCAGCGGCATCCAGTCCCTACGGGATTTTGCGCACCAATTGAAGACTTATTCGCTGCGTCCTGCGGCAGTCTGATGCTGCGGTGGGAGGGCTTGCCCTCCCACCTATCAGCTTTTTGGCGTCATTTACCGGGCACCGGCAATCGGTCCTGTTGACGGAACTTCACTGAAATTCGCCTCTCTCAATGAACACTTCGCCATCATGGTGGCCCCTTGTAGTGACCGCTGCTCCTGTTTGCGGCGCGCCCAGAGAGAGTTGTGCCGATGGTTCACGAAAAGTCCTCCTTAATCGACGCGCCAGCAGCTGAGCATCCCCGCCCAGCAGCAGCGGCGACCCTGCTGGCGCTGGTGCATGCCCAGGGTGAAGTCGAACGATTGAGCGAACGTGAGCAGTTGCTGAGTTCAATGCTGGTCAGCGTGAATGCCGTGCTGTGGGCCATCGATTGGGAAACCCGCCGCGTGCTGTACGTGAGCCCGGCCTACGAACGAGTCTTCGGGCGCTCTGCCGGCCTGCTGCTGGCCGACCACCGGGAATGGCGCAACAGCATCCACCCCGAAGACCTCGACTACGCCGAACACAGCCTGGCCCGCGTACTGGAACAGGGCGCCGTGGAAGACCGCGAGTACCGCATCATCACCGCCGACGGGCAGATCCGCTGGCTGAGTGACAAGTGCTACATGAACCAGCAAGTCGAGCCCGGTGAGCCGCTGATCGTGGTGGGCATGGCCGAAGACATCACTGAAAAGAAACAGCTGGAGCTGGAGCTGCACCGTCTTGCCACCACCGACGTGCTGACCCAGAGCAGTAACCGCCGGCACTTCTTCGAATGCGCCAACCAGGCCTTCGACACTGCCTGTGCCCAAGGTGCGCCGCTGGCCTTTCTGCTGCTGGACATCGATGACTTCAAAGACATCAACGACAGCTACGGCCATCTGGAGGGCGACCAGGTGCTGCGGCGTATCGCCGAGAGCGGTCGAGGAGTGCTGCGCCGTGGCGATCTGTTCGGGCGCATCGGTGGCGAAGAGTTCGCCGCCGTATTGCCTGGCTGTGCGCCGGAGATGGCGTTGCAGGTGGCCGAGCGCCTGGGCCGGGAGATCCAGGAACTCAGCTTCAACTACGAAGGCCAGGCCTTCAGCGTGACCATCAGCCAGGGCCTGGCCAGCCTCACCGATCGCGACTCGACCCTGGACAGCCTGTTCGCCCGTGCCGATGCGGCCATGTACGAGGCCAAGCGCCTGGGCAAGAACCGCGTAATCGCGGGCTAGTAGTCAACACTGCTCAAATGTGGGAGGGGGCTTGCCCCCGATAGCAGGGGGTCAGCCAGCACATGGGTGACTGATACACCGCCATCGGGGGCAAGCCCCCTCACACATCAGGATTTGCGCACTCGGGTCAGCTCCGACAAGCCCACCTTGAGCAATCGCGCCGTCTTGCCCGCCGCCAGTTCTTCCAGGCCTTCATGCTCAGTCAAACGCGCCATCTGCGCCGCCAGGTGCACCACCAGCGCATCCCGCGCATACACACCGCCCTCCAACGAGTAGATCGCCGCAATCAACTGGCGCAGCTCCAACGGCAAGCGCCAACGCGCACGCAGTGCCGAGCCATAGGCAGCGCCAAAGGTGTAGAGGGACTCGCCAATCGCTTCGTCATCCAGTTCGCCGCCACCCTGGCGCCAGTCCTCCAGGCAGCGCAACAGCGCCAGGTCGCCCAGCCGGTGGAGAATACCCGCGCTGTAGCAGCGTTCGTGATCCAGCTCCAACATGCGGGCCAGGCGCCGGGCGTAGTCGGCAGTGTCCTGGGACACTTGCCAGTGCCGCTCGGCATAGGCCACCAGCGCCGGGTCACCGAGTACCACGTTGTGCTTGAGCGCCAGCCCGAGGATCAGGTTCATGCTTTGCCCCGGCACCAGCTTGTGCAGGGCGCCGGGCAGGGTCTGCACCGGTGCGCCGTGATGGCCGGCACTGTTGGCGGCGGCGATGAGCACGGCGGTGATTTGCGGGTCCATGCGCACCTGGTCTTCCAGATGCTTGAGGTCCAGGCCTTCCGGCCTGAGGCTGTGTTGCACGGCGGCTTTCACATCGACCCGCAATGGCGCGCCGTCGGACGCTTCGCGGCGTCGCTCAAGGAACACTGGCAAGGTCATGCCGGGCGCCAACGGTGGGATCTCGCAGTACACCGTTTCGCCTTCGTTGAGCAGCAGGTCTTGCAGACGTTGGGTCAGGCCTTCCATGTTCAGGGGTTTGGTCAGGTACGCCGTGGGCGCCAGGGGCAAGGCTTCGCGCACGCTGGCGCTGTCATTGCGACTGCTCAGCAGAATGAACGGCAGCAAAGGCGAGCGACGCTTCTGGCGCACGCTGCGCAGCAGGCTCAGGCCATCGATGCCGGGCAGCTCCCAATCCGCCAGGATCAGGTCGTAGGATTTTTCGCGCAGTAATATCGCCGCTTGCTGGCCATCGGCACACACATCCAGCCGCGCGTCGCAGCGCACATTCAACAACACTTGCTTGAGCAGGTCCCGCGACCAAGGGTCCGCCTCGGCAATCAACACGCGGGGTACAGCGGGTAAATCAACAGCAGTCATCCAGCACGCTCCATCGGCAATGCTTGCAACCTTAGTCAATGGAGCCGCCTACGTACAATGAACACGGGCTGAATGTGCGGCAATGGGCATAAAAAAACCCGCCGAAGCGGGTTTTTTCTGTCGAACAGGTCAGCTTTCTCTTACAGCTCGGAGAAGCACTCTTCGATGATCGCCAGGCCTTTGTCCAACTGCTCGTCCGGCGAAGTCAGCGGGACCAGTACGCGCAACACGTTGCCGTAGGTGCCGCAGCTCAGCAGGATCAGGCCCTTGTCACGCGCCTTGGCCACCACGGAGGCAACGGCAGCGGCGTCGGGCTTGTGGCTGTCGCCATCTTCGAACAGCTCGACCGCGATCATCGCGCCCAGGGCACGCACTTCGCCGATCACCGGGTATTTGGCCTGGATGGCTTTGAGACCGGTCACCAGACGCTCGCCAACTGCCTTGCAGCGGTCCAGCAGGTGCTCTTCTTCGAACACTTCCATCACCGCCAGCGCAGCTGCACAAGCGATCGGGCTACCGGCGTAGGTGCCGCCCAGGCCGCCTGGCGCGATGGCGTCCATGTATTCAGCCTTGCCGCACACACCGGCCAGCGGGAAGCCGCCAGCGATGGATTTGGCGAAGGTGGTCAGGTCGGCGGCAACGCCCATCTGTTCCATGGCGAAGAACGTACCGGTACGACCGGCGCCGGTTTGCACTTCGTCGGCGATCAGCAGGATGCCGTGCTTGTCGCACAGTTCGCGTAGGCGCTTCATGAAGGATTTCGGCGCGACGTAGAAACCGCCTTCGCCCTGCACCGGCTCGATGATGATGGCAGCGATATCACGCGGCTCGGCATCGTTCTTGAAGATGCGTTCGATGCTGGCGATGGAATCGTCATCGCTCACGCCGTGCAGTTCGTTCGGGAACAGCGCGCGGAACACGCCGCCTGGCATCAGGCCCATGCCGGCGGAGTAAGGCACGACTTTACCGGTGAGGCCCAGGGTCATCATGGTGCGACCGTGGTAGGCGCCGGTGAACGCGATCACACCGGCACGCCCCGTGGCGGCCCGCGCAATTTTCACGGCGTTTTCCACCGCTTCGGAACCGGTGGTGACCAGCAGGGTTTTCTTGGCGAAATCGCCTGGGACCTTGGCGTTCACTTTCTCGCACAGTTCCACGTAAGGCTCATAGGCCAGTACTTGGAAGCAGGTGTGAGTCAGTTTGTTCAGCTGCTCGGTCACGGCGGCGATGATTTTCGGGTGCACGTGGCCGGTGTTCAGCACGGCGATGCCGCCGGCGAAATCGATGAACTCGCGACCTTCAACGTCGGTCACGGTAGCGTTCTTCGCCGATTCGGCGAAGATCGGGTGAATCTGGCCAACACCGCGCGGTACAGCGGCTTCACGGCGTTTCATCAGGGATGCGTTGGTCTTGCTCATAAAGTCCTCATTCGCCACTCATCGGGTGGCGTGGTCCAAGGAATACGTGGCGGGGAGGCAACTACGGCAGCATGCGATGATCGACTGCCACAGCTTTCCCGGTCACTACGAATTGCGGGGTGAAACACGCAAAGGGGCAGCGCTCTCGTGCCCTTTGCGTTTGCTGCAAGCTCTTGCCGGGTCAGATGCCCAGGCAGAGGTATTTGATTTCCAGGTAATCCTCGATCCCATACTTGGAGCCTTCACGGCCCAGGCCCGAGGCCTTGATGCCGCCGAACGGCGCCACTTCGTTGGAAATCAACCCGGTGTTGACGCCGACCATGCCGTACTCCAGGGCTTCAGCCACACGGAACACACGGCCCAGGTCGCGGGCATAGAAGTACGACGCCAGGCCGAACTCGGTGTCGTTGGACATTGCGATCACTTCGGCTTCGTCTTTGAAGCGGAACAGCGGCGCCAGTGGGCCAAAGGTTTCTTCCTTCGCCACGGCCGCGTTTTTCGGCACGTCGACCAGGATGGTCGGCTCGAAGAAGTTACCTTCCATCACCTTGCCACCGGCCAGCAGCTTGGCGCCTTTGCTCAGGGCGTCAGCGATGTGTTCCTGCACCTTGGCCACGGCTTTCTCGTCGATCAGCGGGCCAGTGGTGGTGCCTTCTTCCAGACCGTTGCCGATCTTCAATTTGGCCACCGCCGCTTTCAGTTTCTCGGCGAACGCGTCGTACACCGAGTCCTGGATGTACAGGCGGTTGGCGCAAACGCAGGTCTGGCCGTTGTTGCGGTACTTGGAGATGATCGCGCCTTCGACGGCCTTATCCAGGTCAGCGTCGTCGAACACGATGAACGGCGCGTTGCCGCCCAGCTCCAGGGAGACTTTCTTGATGTCCTTGGCGCATTCGGCCATCAGCTGGCGACCGATTTCGGTCGAGCCGGTGAAGGACAATTTACGCACGATCGGGTTGCTGGTCAGCTCGCCGCCGATGTCGCCGGCACTGCCGGTGACCACGCTCAACACGCCTTTCGGGATACCGGCGCGGTGCGCCAGTTCAACCAGGGCCAGGGCCGAGAACGGGGTTTGCGAAGCAGGCTTGATCACCATGGTGCAACCGGCGGCCAGGGCCGGGCCGGCTTTACGGGTGATCATCGCAGCAGGGAAGTTCCACGGAGTGATCGCGGCGGTCACGCCGATCGGCTGCTTGATCACGATCAGGCGCTTGTCCGGCTGGTGGCCAGGGATCACATCACCGTAGATGCGCTTGGCTTCTTCGGCGAACCACTCGATAAAGGAGGCGGCGTAGACGATTTCACCCTTGGCTTCGGCCAGCGGCTTACCTTGCTCGAGGGTCATCAGGCGACCGAGGTCGTCCTGGTTTTCGATCAGCAGTTCGAACCAACGGCGCAGCTTGTTGGCGCGTTCCTTGGCGGTCAGTGCACGCCAGGCCGGCAAGGCCTTGTCGGCGGCTTCGATGGCGCGGCGGGTTTCAGCGGCGCCCATCTTCGGCACGGTGCCGAGAATCTCGCCCGTGGCCGGGTTGTTGACCTTGATGGTCTGACCGTTGTCCGCATCGACCCAAGCGCCATCGATAAAGGCTTGCTGGCGGAACAACTGGGTATCTTTGAGCTGCATGTCGGGTTTCCTTAACAGCACCGCGCGCACGCGGAGCGAATTAGAGTTGTTGAAAGGCGCCTTGTGGGCTGCCGTCAGGGAAATCAGCCCCAGCACGCGGGGTAGCGTGAATAGCGCGCGGGAGACAGAGCGTTTGAAATCTCAAACGAATCCTAGGATCAATGGGGGGGCAGGGCAATAGTCTGTTCGAAAAAAAGAACGAAAACGGCGCTTTTAGTCGATCTTTCTGATCAGCGTCGTTGGGCCGGGTTCTACCCTTCCGATGGGTGGTGCCCGGCCCAGGGCCTTTATGCAGCGAATTCCTACGCTTGGATGCCCAAAGACCAGCATGGACGCCCAAGGTCGACATGGGTATGATGTCGCCCGCACAAGCATCCGTAGCTCAGCTGGATAGAGTACTGCCCTCCGAAGGCAGGGGTCGTGGGTTCGAATCCCGCCGGGTGCACCATATAGCAGTCTCGGGCTGTCTCAGACAGTCTACGAAACACCCCAAGAAGCCCGCCCCGTGCGGGCTTTCTTGTTTCTGACGATCAGAGCAACGCCAACGTCGACTCCCGAAGATCACAGCTAAGTGCCAATTTGGGATACGGATACACACGACCCGCCGCCTATGCTGGGGTCGAACTCATCGAGCCTGAACCGAGGAGATCAGGCCATGATCTGTTACCTCCTGATCATGCGTATTAACCTGTAAACCGTATCCCCGGTTTATACCTCGCGACCATTGTCCATCGCATCCGTATTCTGGAGGAGCGCCAGGGTATCGGCCCTGTCTTCAATGGCAACGGGCGCAGTGAGGGTGTGAAATGGATAAGCCGCAGGAAATTGACGAGGAACATCGGCTCACGGCGCACGCGCAAAGAATTCTAAAGAGTGGTGCGCTCGGTAAATCGCGGCAGGTCATTCGTCTTTTCGAGTTTCTCCTCGAGCGATCACTGACGGCAACCGCAACCAAAGAGGTCGAGATTGCACTCGCCGTGTTTGGTCGATCCACCAGTGTGGACCTGGCGGCAGATGCGACGGTTCGTGTGCATATTCACCGGCTGCGCAAAAAGCTGGATGCCGCACCCGCCGATGAGCGGGGCGAACGGCTCGTCCTGCCGCGTGGCGAATATCGCCTGGTCGTCGCGGCTCCCGATGAGCACGCCATCTATTCCGACCCTGCGGGCCGACGCTACCTTGACCTTGATTGGCGGTATTTTGCCGGCGCTGCGCTTTTCCTCACATTCAACGCATTATGCTGGCTCTGGTTGGCAGGCAAGCCACCCAGTGATTCGCGTATCGAGAGCATTCTCTGGAGTGGTCTGACGCATAGCCCAGCGCCGCTATTGATCGTGTCCGGCGATTTCTATGTATTCGGTGAACAGGGCACTGACGGTTCGATTCATCGGATGATCGCTGACGCCAGCATCGCGTCCAGCGAGGCTCTCAATCAGTACAAGCAGCGCATGCCTGGGGCCGGCCAAAAGTATATCGATATGAACGCCTATCACTTGCCGAGTGGACTCGCATCGGCGCTGGTTTCGGTGACGCCCATCCTGGCCGCGACGAGGTCCGGCAACTCAAGCCTGATCAAGGATGTGACGACGTCACGTTTCACCAATCAGATGCTGAGCGACCACGATATTGTCTATGTCGGTTTACTCGACACTCTTGGCGATCTGCGTGAGCCGTTCTTCGATCTTTCCGGTTTTTCGCTGTCGGCCAGCGGCGATACCCTTGTGGATCGGGCGAGCGGCGAGCAATTTCAATCTGATTGGGCCGAGCCCTCCACGGAAAGAATCATGCGCCGTGATTACGCGTACGTTGCGCGCTTTCCCGGCCCCGCAGGCAATCACATCGTCGTGGTTGCCGGCATTATGGATCCCGCACTTGTAGAGGCCGCAAAGATTGCGTCGGACAGTGCCGAGCTGAGTCGCTTGAAGACCCAGCTCGGCAACAGCGAAGCCTTCGAAGCGATGTATGAGGTGCGCACATTTGGTCCATCGAATGTATCGGCAGAGTTGCTGATCGCCCGCCCGCTCGACGTCGGTCAGATGTGGCGTGCGAGAGGGGCCTCGCCTGGCAATGGCGAAGCCAGGCCGAGACCTCTCAAGACCGAAGCAGCAGCTCAATAGCCACTGCGGTCAGGGATAGACCCTACGCAATGTCCACGAAAAGGTCCGCCTTGTCGCGCCGGACCTTTTCGAGGGTTACCAGCCAATCGCTATCGGTATCGCGGTAGCCCAAGGCCAAGAGAACAGCACTGTTCAACCCCTGTTCGGGAAGCCTCAGCAACGCATTCACCGCCTGGTTGTCGAACCCTTCCATGGGCGTGGCATCGACCCCCAGTTCAGCCGCCGCCAGCAGCGCGAACCCCAAGGCGATGTAGCATTGCTTGGACGCGTGGAAATACTGCTGCTCCTTGCTCATGCTGCCAAAAGAGTCGAGCAGCGATAGCCGGTAATCATCCGTGACACTGGCAGGCAGCTTGCGTATCCCATTGCTGTATTCAAAAAATGCGTTGACCCGCTCAGGCGTATATTCATCCCACGCAGCAAAAATCAATACGTGGGACGCTTGGGAAATTTGCTGTTGGTTAGCGCAGATCGGCTGTAACTGTGCCTTCAACTCGGGGTTCGTGATAACCAACACTTTGAACGGCTGCAGGCCCGAACTGCTGGGGGCGAGGCGTATGGCTTCCAGGATCGGGTCGATCTTTTCCCGGGCCACCTTGTCGCCGTTGTAGCTTTTGGTTGCATAGCGCCAATGAAGTTTGTCTTGCAGTGCCATGTTGATTTCCTTGCAGGGAATTGAGCCAGCGATTGCATGGTGTGCTTCAAGCTCGAGATGTTTATCAAGCAGTCCGGCGCCCTCATGGATTCGGACTCTTGCCTTCCTTCAAGTGACGCCAAAGTGTGATGAAAGGATCGATATAGAAGCCCTTCAGGGTGTTGTGCGGATTGTTGGCGCCATATTCTTCGTCATTGCATCCCCAACGCCAGGACTCACCCTTTTTGGGCAGGTAGAGTGTTCCGAACATCCAATCCCAAAGCGTCAGTACGACGGCGTTGTTCTTGTCCCAGTGATGGGGTTCCATACTGTGGTGAAGGTTGTGCATGACCGGCGCCAAAACGATCCTGTTCAGCCACCCGTAGGAGATGGGCAGGTGGACGTGGGAAAACACATCTATGACGAAGAACGCTATATAGGCCGTGGTGGTGACTGCTGCCACCGTGCCAGGGTGAATGGGGCTGCCCGTTGCAAACAGCACCAACCCGGTGAAGGCGCCACCGCAAATCGCCGGGATGATATTCAGGCCAAAGAACTCGATGGGGTGCTGTCGGAAGAGCGTCCAGGGCGTAAGTGTTTCAGCGGTATGGTGAGGTTTGTGAAGATGCCACAGCAGTGCATTGGTATGGCACCAGCGATGCACCCAATACCCCACGAAGTCGACACTGAGGAAATAGACTAGAAACTGAACAGAGACGAGCAGCCAGGTCGACGTGATCACGGGATCCCGGGCGCCGAACTCCGTGGTGAGATAAGCGCCAACATTGTCAGCGATGGCAATGCCATTGATGGCGATGACACCGACAAGGGGAAAACCGAGCATCAGCAGGATAATACCGTTCCACCTATCCACGCGCGATGAGGGGTGGTCGTATTGCTCCTTGGGAAAGGCTGCATTAGTTAGAGAACGCAGGGTCAGAGGCCCCTGCCACTTTTGCGACAGGATGAACATCACCGCGATCACTGTGACGAAAAGAGGCAGCCCGAAGGCCCATAAGCTGATTATTTCCAGTGTCGGTTCATAGAACGCGACAATTGATTCCCAGAGTTGATGAATCGTCATCGTATATGCCTCGCCATTTATTGTTTTGTTATTGTTTTGAGGTCATGGACAACCTCGTATTTTCCTTCTTTGCGTGCAGGCCCGGTCAGTAGGCTTGTTTCAACGGGCTGCTGGGATAGTGCATATGCCGTCATGCCGGTGACCAGTTGAGTAACGGTTAATTAACGGTACGTAAAAGGTTACTTCCATCGAAATTTTCGTAAAAAAATCATTCGAATCAGTGAGATAACCTTAGGGATATTCTCCGCAGCAAAACGCGCTTGCTTCCCGGCCAGGCACAAAAAAGCCCCAGTTCTTTCGACCTGGGGCTTTTTTGCGGTTATCGATCTAGTGCTTTTGCAACGCCTCCAACAGCGCTGGCAAATCCTCCTGCGGAAAACGCTCATGCAATACCAGCAGTTGCTCATCCGCCGCCTTGGTGTGCCCCGCCAGGCGCAGGTTCACGATCTCCTGTAACGCCTCCTGCAACGTTACCGGCGCACGCTTGCTGAATTTGGCGCTGGACTCATCCGCCATCGAACCCATGACTTGCGCGCTCTCTGCCTGGGGCGCGGCGGCCATTCGGGCGACGGGGGCAGGCGCGGACATCGCGGGTGCAGCGGGACGCGGTGCTTCGTCGTGCAGCGCAGAGAAGGTCGCGGTGGAAATGTCGGGTTGCGGCACGGGCGAGCGCATCACCACGCCGATCATCAGGGCCAACCCTGCAACGGTGGCGAATGCCATCTGCCAGCGCGGCCGTTGGCAGGCTTGCAGCCAGCGTTGCCACAGGTTCGGCTGCGGCGCCGGGGCTTCGCGGCGGGCGGCGTTGAGGATGAAGGCGTCGAGGGACGCCGGCGGCTCGACCGGGCTGTGTTGACGATAGTGCTGGAGCAATTCGTCGTCGGAATCGGGAGTGTTTCGGGAGTCGATCATGCGGGTATCTCCTCGGCCAGCAGGCGGCGCAGTTTCTGCTGGGCGTAACGCAGGCGGCTTTTCACGGTTTCCAGCGGGGCGTTGGTGAGGGCGGCGATTTGCGGCACTTCAAGGTCACCGTGCAGGCGCAGCAGGAAGACTTCGCGCTGGTCTTCGGGCAGGTCTTGCAGCGCGGCGTCGAGGCGCGCCTGGTCGCGGCTCAGGCTCAGTTGCTGCTCGGGGCCGGCGCTGTCGTCGGCCTGGGCGTGCAGTTGTTCGTCGTAGCTGTCGTGCAACGGGTTGTGGATGCCGTGCTTGCGCCAGTGGTCGATCAGGCGGTTGCGGGCGATCTGGAACAGCCAGGTGCGAAAACTCGCACGACCTTGAGGCTGGGTGGCGCTGCGGATCAGGCTGAGCCAGGTCTCCTGGTAGATTTCCTCGGCCAGTTCGGCCTTGTTGCTCAAGGACACAAGGAATCGGTACAGGCCCTGGCGGTGCCGCGCGTACAAGGCTTCGAACGCGGCGCTGTCGCCGGTGCGGTAGCGGGCCAGCAGCGATTCGTCGCTGGGTAGATCATCTGGAACAGCCATGTAGGGGGCGAACTCCTTTTTATCAGCCGAAGCTGGTCTAACTGTGGGAGGGGGCTTGCCCCCGATAGCAGTGGGTCAGTAGCACACTTGATACTGATACACCGCCATCGGGGGCAAGCCCCCTCCCACATTTGATTGTTGTCATGGCTGTGATCAGGGTTTCAGGCTTTGGGCCAACTCCACCAGCTGCACGAACTCGTTGCGCAGGCCGAACGGGTCATCGCCCCGCGCCGAGCGGGCCAGTGCGGCGGTGTCCTGCAGGCTCATGTTGCCAGTGTAGCGGCCATCGCCCTTGAGCTGTTGGGCAAAGGCAGCCACTGCCGCCGCAAAGCGCAGGTCGTCACTGGCTTTGGAGGGCTCCTGGCTGATCGGCCGTTCGATCAGTTGGCTGGCACCGCCAGCAGCCGGTTTGTAGCGCACGCGCAGCATCGCCAGTTCTGCAGATTTATCCTCGGCCACAGGCGCAGTGGTGTAGCGCAGAGGCTCCAACCACCCCTTCTCGCCCTTCGGCACAATTTCGTACAGTGCCGTGACCGTATGCCCTGCGCCAATCTCACCGGCGTCGACCTTGTCGTTATTGAAATCCTCACGCTTCAAGGCGCGGTTTTCATAGCCAAGCAAGCGATATTCGCTGACACGCGCCGGGTTGAATTCCACCTGCAACTTCACATCCCGCGCGACCACGGCCAAGGTCGAGCTAAGCTGATCCACCAGCACCTTGCGCGCTTCGCGCAGGTTGTCGATATAGGCATAGTTACCGTCGCCGGCATCGGCCAGTTGCTCCATCAGGTGTTCGTTGTAGTTATCCACACCGAAGCCCAGGGTGGTGAGGGACACGCCGCTCTTGCGCTGTTCGACGGCCATTTGCTTGAGGCTGTCGAAATCACTGATGCCCACGTTGAAGTCACCGTCGGTGGCCAGCAGGATGCGGTTGATACCCTTGTCGATAAAGCCTTCGCGGGCCATCTGGTAGGCCAGTTCGATACCGGACGCGCCCGCCGTCGAGCCACCGGCGGTGAGTTGGTCGATGGCGTTGCGGATCTTGGCCTTGTCGCGCCCGGAGGTGGGCTTGAGCACCACACGGGATTCACCGGCATACACCACCAGCGAAACGCGGTCCTGGTCGCGCAATTGATCCACCAGCAACTTCAGCGTGCTTTTCACCAGCGGCAAGCCTTCGCGGCGGTCCATTGAGCCGGACACATCCACCAGGAACACCAGGTTGGCCGGCGCCAATTGCGCCACGGCGCGGTCGGACGCCTTGATGCCGATGCGCAGCAACTGGGTATGCGGGTTCCACGGCGTGGCGGCGACTTCGGTGGTCACGCCAAAAGGCGAGCCATCAGTGGGCAGCGCGTATTGGTAGGGGAAATAGTTGACCATCTCCTCCAGTCGCACAGCGCCTTCGGGCGGCAGGCTGCCTTGGTTGAGGAAACGCCTGACGTTGGCGTAGCTGCCGGTATCGACGTCGACGCTGAAGGTGGACACCGGCGTTTCAGCCACGCGGTGCACCGGGTTGTCCGGCAGGTTTTCGTATTGCTCGCGGGGTTCGCTGCGGTAGTCCATCGCGGCTGACTCCTGCATACGCATCGGTGCAGGCATTGCCATGCGTTTGACCAAAGCACCCTGGGGTGACGCGCTTTGCAGCTCGGCGACGGGCTCAGCCGGCTTGGCCAGCTCAGGGGATGAGGACAGCCCACAACCGGCCAACGCCACCACCATGGTAACGGCAAAGCCTTGGGCAGCAGGACGCAGGAAAAACAGAGGGTGGGACATGGGCTGAACCTCGTGAATGAAATGATCCGTTCACAAGGTCAGACGCGAGGTGCGGGATGTTCGGGTTAACCCTGATTCAAATAACACCACAGTCCAACTGTGAGAGGGGGCTTGCCCCCGATGGGGTGGGTCAGTCAAACATGTACAGACTGGTCTACCGCTATCGGGGGCAAGCCCCCTCCCACATTTGGACCGTGGTGCTCTCAGAATCCGGATATCAGTCCGTGCCGTACTTCGGGTTACGCGGACCGTACAGGATCCCCGCGCGTTGCCCCGGTGACAGCAGGCGCGCACTGGTGATACCGGCAATCGGGTGCGCCGCATCGGTGGAGCTGTTGATCACCTGCTTGACCGCCGCCGTGATCAGCATGCCGACGAGGCCGCCGCTGTTGTTGTTGCCCTCTTCGCTGGACGCCCGCGCCGAGCCGGTCCACAGGGTGGTGCCGGTGCGCAGGTCCACCAGTTTGGCCGAAGCCGTCACGGCGGTGTCACTGGAGATCAGCATGTACTTGGTGCCGTACTCGGTGACGGTGATGTACAGCGCGGCGTCCGCACCGAAGATGTCATGCAGCTTGGTCGGTGGCAGGGCCTGGATATCATTGGCCGTGGTGAGGCCGTTCTGGCGGAAGGTTTCATCCACCAGGGCTATCGGCAGCACGTAGTAGCCGGCTTCCGCCAACGGGTAGGTCACTTGCGAGACCAGGCTGTAGGAAGCCTGCACTTCCGGCGACTCATTGAGCGGCGGCAGTACCAGGATCGACTTCGGTCGTGCCTGCTTGTACGCCGTGTAATCAATGGTCTTGGGGGCTGCGCAACCGCCGAGCAGGGCCAGGGCCAGCAAGGCGCCCGTAAGTTTCAACAGGCTCATTTGGTGGCGACTCCGGTCTTGGCGTTTTTCAGCAGAAAGTCCATGTACGAGGCGGATTCAGGGAACAGCGCCTTCTCGGTGCGGAACTCCTGCACCATCTGGTCATCCTTGCCCATGCTCAGGTACAGCATGCCCAGGTGGGCGTGGTAACCCGGCGGGGCCTTGCGGCCGCTGGCATTGATCTTCTGCAGATCGCGCTCCAGTGCCTCGACCTGCGCTTCCTTGGGCTCACCCTTAAAGTATTCGTAAACCTGCGGCTGATAACTTTCCCATTGATACAACGGCTGGGGCGCGGTTTGGCACCCGGCGACCGTCGCCACTGCTGTCAGCATCAGCGCCAACTTGACTGCCTTGCTCATCCTTGTACTGCTCCTTGAGGTGCTGCTGATCAGTTGCGCGGGTTCCAGGCGCCGGCGTTGATGCCGTCGACGAGGCGGTTGATGGCTTCGCGCATGGCCAGGTCGAGGACCTTGCCATTGAGGGTGGAGTCGTAGCTGGCGGTACCGCCGAAGCCGACCACTTCGCGGTTGGACAGCGCGTATTCACCGGCGCCCTGGGTGGAATACACCACTTCGGAGGTGCTGATGTTGACGATATTCAACGCGACTTTGGCGTAGGCCACTTGGGTCTTGCCACGGCCGAGAATGCCGAACAGCTGACGGTCGCCGGTTTCCTTGCGGCCGAACTCCGTCACGTCGCCGGTCACTACGTAGTCAGCGCCCTTGAGCTTCTGCACGGTGCCTTTGATCGCGGCTTCCTGGGAGATTTCGCCCATGTTGTCGCGGTCCAGCACGCTGAAGCGGTTGGTCTGCTGCAGGTGGGTGATCAGGATGGTCTTGGCCTGGCCGCCGAGGCGGTCGACGCCGTCGGAGAAGATGCCGCGCATGTAGCTGGAGCGGTTGTCGAACTTGCCCACGGCGATTGGCACGCGTACGCCGGAATAAGCGACGTTGGCGCTGGCGACTTGTTCCACCGGCATCGCGCGGTTGCTCTCCGTGGCGCAACCGGCCACGGTCAGCAGCGCTGCGGCGGTGAGGCCGGACAGCAGGATTTTGGAC
The DNA here is from genome assembly GCF_900103345.1 of Pseudomonas azotoformans. NCBI lineage: Bacteria > Pseudomonadati > Pseudomonadota > Gammaproteobacteria > Pseudomonadales > Pseudomonadaceae > Pseudomonas > Pseudomonas azotoformans. The sequence continues at coordinate 4,941,294 of NZ_LT629702.1, read as the reverse complement.
AGTGTGTTCACAGGGTGCTCCTGGGTGATAAATCGGTTAAAGCGGATGAAACTAACGGGATGGAATGTTACGGAGATCGGTGGCGATGAAACTGCTCAAATTACCGGTATAAAACCCCTCGACATTTGAGTTGCCGCTACGGGTCAAAATACCGCCAACGGTCTTCCAGTGTTGCCATTGTCCCGGCCCCATACTCGGCATGAGGCGTTCGCGCGTTTGCGCAAAATGCAGGACTTCGGTATCGCCTTTCTTGACCTTGACCTCATAGCTGAAATCAACCGAGACCAAGTACTTGTTGTCTTCGATGATCGTGCTAACGAGCGCGCCGTGCGTATCCTGGATGAGCCGTTTGTAGACGACTTTCACATCGAGCAGGTAATCGGCGGAAGCCTTGCTGGTGGCGTATCGCTTGGCCTTGAGCAGGCGGTCGACCAGATCAACCCCGAGTTGCTGGCGCACTTTGTCATCCGGCAGGAAGCGTTCGTTCTTGCCCACCACCTCTACGTCGAAGGTGTCGAGCCAGTAGGTCGCAGTCTTGGGAATGGTCACTGGCGCCGGGGAGATGTAGTAATCCGGCTTGGAGGCACAGCCCGCCATGAGGCAGGCGGCGAGAAATACGGCAAACACGCGCATGTCTGAATTCGTCCCTGAAAAGTATCGTGCTTTAAACAATCGCGGCATTCTACGGAGTTGAAAGGCGTTCTCAAGCTGTTTTACAGCCCGAGCGGCGCCGTGTTACTGGCGTTTTGCCCGACAAGCCCAGTAAGCAACGCTAAGGCCTTGTCCGCAAAACAAAAGATGCTGGCCCTGGGCCATCATCCTACCTACCTATTGATCACAACCGTCTTGGCCAACATATCGCCCAAACGACGACGCATGCCGAACAACACAAAAAGACCGTCCAATACGCTGAACAGCAACTTCGGCGCATTGCGCAGGAACGACTGGAACAGCGTGCAGTTCATGGGGTACGGGTACCCCACTACCGCCGTGCGGCATACACGCTTACCCAAGCTCTGGCCATTGGGCAACGCATCGCAAAACAAGCAGTACCCGAAGGCCAGGAACAACAGCGCGTAGTGCAGGCCATTGAGCAATGCCGAGCCTACTGCGGCGTCCAGAAAGACAGAGCCCAGGCTTCTGTTCAAAAACAACAGGAACAACACCACGGCCATATCGATGAAATAGCCGAGTAACCGTCTGAACGGGCTGGCGAGGTCCCAGGTTTCTTTAGTCGCTACTGAATCGTTCATAACGTCCTTACCCTCTGCCATTGTCATAAATATCCGCGAGGCTGCGAACGCTCGTCAGGTTGCCGGTCTGGATCACGATGGTCTTGGCGAACATATCGCCCAGGCGCGTGCGCGACTCCATGAAAATCCACACCCAATCGATGACCACCAGCGCGCCGGAGTTGCGCGTGAACGACTGCGAAACGCTGCAACCTTTACGGGTCTTGCGGTCGACGGTGGCAATGCTCAACAGGCGCTTGCCCAGGCTCTGGCCGTTTGGCAGCGCGTCGGCCAGCAAAAAGTAGGCAAAGGCCGCAAAAAAGGCCGAGAGGAAACCGGCCTTGGGGGTGACCGCAGGCACGTGGGCTGACAGCAGACCGGCGCTGAACTTCACGATGAAAAAGATCAGCACTGCGATGGCGCAGTCGACGATACGTGCAGCCAGGCGACGACCGATGCTGGCCAGGACGGTCGGGCGTTTAGGGGGGGGCTTGCATCCATGTGGTGTTGCTCCGGCTTCAAGGTGATTGGGTCTGTGTTGAGTTCGAACGGGCTATGGCATCAGGGCTCCAGCCCTTCAATTCAAACCGACCTTGAGAGACCGCTCGGACGACCAGGAGTCCTGGCCTGCCGGCAATAGCGGCTCGGCAGGAATGCGGTATTGACCGAATGCGGTGACCACGGCCTGGTCTACCTCGGCGTTGCCCGAGCTTTCGATCAATAGGATTTTCGGCACATTCGAACCCGACAGGCCTTGCACTTGCAGCGTCACCGGCTTGCTCGCGCTGCCGCGTTTGATTTGCTTGTTCAAGGCAATCTCGATGTCCAGTGCCGTACGATTGAGGCTCTTGCGACTGGTGTCACCCCAGGCCTCGTTGTAGCGCTGTACCTGTTCAGCCGTCAGCACCGGACGTTGCGCGCGAATGCGCTGAAGGCCCTTCCAGGCGACATCGCCGGCATGCTGGCTGGCCTCCACGTAATACATCATGGCCCCGAACAAATCCTGCGGGCCACCGCGCCCCTCTTCCATCAATCGGGCCAAGGCGAGTTTGCTTTTATCGCTGTCGCTGTTGGTCAGCGCCAACTGATAAAGCCGTCGCGCCTCCACATCGTTGCGCACTTGCCCGTGGCCCTCCTCGGCCATGCGCGCCAGCCTCTCGTAACCGACGCCATCCACGGCGGCGACGGACTCATAAAGCGATCTGGCCTTGGGAAAATCTTGTGGCACGCCACCACGACCGGATTCGTACAAACCACCGAGCGCAGTCTTACAGCGCACGTTGCCGTTATCGCTGGCTTGACGAATGAACTGAACCTGATCGGCTGTGGGGCTTTTCTCGCCCTCGGACAGCATGCATTGAACGTTGGCCAGACTCTGCTCAAAGGAGCTTGGCGGCCTGGAAGCTTGACACCCGGTGACGAGGCCGGTGATTGCCAGTAGAACAATTGCCTTTTTCATGTGATGCGTCCGTGGAATCGGGAAACAGGGGCGGTCCAGCATTAATGCACGGGCTGGCTTATTTGAGCTCTTTCACCAAATACCCACTGGAGATCTGCGTAATCCCCGTGAGCGCGCGGCGCAACGCCTCGGGGTCGGTGCGATAGGTGAGCGGCGTGTAGCCGTAGACGTTCTGGCCATTGAACGGCGTGACCGCCTCGCTGGTGCGCCAGACCATTTCATCGCCGCGATTCATCTGCGCCAGCACATTGAGGGTGGGGTACACCACACTGCTGAACCCTTGGGTCAGGCGAAAGCCCCACTCGGCCACGGTCAGTTGGATCTGCGCATCGGCGGGTTCGTCGTCACCCACCACTTTGAGGGTTGAGGTCTTGCCCAACGCATCGATAAAGCTTTGTTTGAGCAACACGCCCAAATCGATTTTTTCAGCGTCCATCACCGTAAGGATCGCTACCGGCGTCGGCATCTCGGCCAACTGCCCAAGTTTCATACCACCTGCAAACCCTGCGCCGCTCAACGCCGCCGTGCCCAGCCTGGATGCACCGCTGGCCATGCCAACGCCCGCGCCAAGCCCGGCCCCCAATGCTGCGCCCCAGGCTTGCTCACGGCCCATGTAGACCATCTGTTGCGACTCCCACTTTACCGGCAACACCTTGACCGTCTTGATCTGGGCGCGGTGTTCGGGTGTAAGGGGATGGCTGACACAGCCGCCGAGGATAAGGGTGGTAAAGAGGATGAAGAGGAGGTTTTTCACATCAGTCCTTGAACGTTTGCGCAGGGTGAAAAATGACGGCCTGCCGGACCTGGAGCCTGGCAGGCTTCAACGGTTCAACTCACTTGCTTTCTTTCGCTACGGTGCCCAGGGACGCATCCTTGACCAGGTAACGGCCTTCGAGGTCGCTCAGCACTTTGAGGCTGTTGCGTGCGATGGCGAAGCCCATGTCGACTTCCTGCTTGAGGTAAACCACCTGACCCGCCTTGACATCAATCGGCATGTCCGCCCAGTTTTCAGCCTTGGAGCTGATCACGTGCTTGCCCGGTGTCACGAAAAAATAGATGTACTGGTTACCGCGGTTGTAACCCATCTCCGAGTCGGCTTCCTTGTCATCCAGGAACACGTTGAAGCGAACCATCATCCCCACGTTGCTCGGACGCACCACATACACCAAGCCTTTATCGGCGACAGCAGCCTTAGGCAACGAATAGTTCGCCACATCGGCCTGCATCTTCTCCACCGACGGCGTCGAGGAGCAGCCAAACAGCGTGGCCAGCGACAGAGCAACAGCGGCTTTGCAGAACAACTTGATCATGTATTTCTTCCTTGTGGGTAGCGGTGGGGCGGTTTCGAAAACGCCGACGACGGCCGGTTCACCTTTTCCTGATGCGTCTGGTCATCGCCAGTGTGTCGGCAGTGGGTGGCGTTACATGAGGCATTGTGCCATCACTGTGATCCCGTGTGCGGGTTTGTACAAAATGCGGTCTGGCCCTGAGGGATCCCCGATTTTTCTTACCGAAAATCAAGAAGTTGGAATATTGAAGACGCCTGCATGAGTCGGCAACTTGGTTTGCACCACACAAAAACAAGACCCCCGAACTCATGCAGGCCATCCGATTTTTACACAGAGCACTCGCTCAAGCACTGCCTTCAATCCATTCTCGCCGTCTGACAACGCTGGTGAGTTGTGTCAGTTCGTTACTACGAGGTCGTCGCCTGACGCTGACTGCGCTCGGACGTTTTATGCCAGGTCAAGCGTATCCAAAACATGCAATCAAGCGAGTGGACCGATTGTTGGGTAATCAACACCTGAGAGCGGAGCGGCCATTGTTCTACTGGGCGATGCTGCGGGCATTGCTGGGCTCCTTGAAGCACCCTTTAATCTTGGTCGACTGGTCGAGAATTGATGCGCCTGGCGACGCTTTTTTGTTAAGAGCTGCGGTCCCGTTTGCGGGACGTTCATTTTCTATTTATGAAAGCGTTCATGAACGCGAAAGTTGCCCCAGATATCAAAGCCGTCTGCTCAAAACGTTGGCTGAGTTACTGCCTGATGGGTGCGTTCCAGTCCTGGTCACTGATGCAGGTTTCCGGCGCCCCTGGATGAAGGCTGTAGCAGCGCAGGGCTGGTATTACGTGGCCCGTATACGAAATCGTGAGCTTTATCGTCGCGAAGACAATGACTGGCAACCAGTGAAGAATTTGTACGCTCTGGCCACCTCATCGGCCAAATCGTTAGGCCGTGTCGAGATGACAAGTAGCGCCCCTCACTTCATCGATTTGTACTGTGTCCGTCATTCAGCAAAGGGCCGCAAACACCAGCGTGTTACAGGCTCAGTCGCTAGAAGCAAACTAAGCCGGCAGTCCGCTAGACGTGAACGCGAGCCGTGGTTGCTTGCCAGTAACTTGTCGCAAAGCGAGTGGAATCCAGCAAAAATCGTCGCGATTTATAAGCGGCGTATGCAGATCGAAGAAGGCTTTCGGGATGTCAAAAGTGAGCATCTGGGATGGGGCTTGAACCTGCATCGAAGCCACTGTCCAAAGCGCATTGAAGTGTTGTTGCTGATTGCCGCTTTGGCCAACTACCTGATCTTCTTAACAGGGTTGCAGGCACGAGAGAACCAATTGGAGCGGCGTTATCAAAGCAACAGCCTCAAGGAGCGGCGAGTACTTTCTCTGTGGCGTTTAGGCCTGGAGTATTGGCGCAGTTGCACAGGTCTCGGAGACCGAAAGCAATTAGAAATATTGGAGCATGCTCTGCGTGATGAGGTGCATCATCAGGCGCAGAGCTTGGAGTAAATTTGTGGGGATCCCTCAGGGTCAGACCACCAATATACATTGGTGCACTAATCGTGGTCTGACCCCTATTTCCCATGCCCCCTATTTCCCAACCTCAAAACTAATTATGAATAATCACGTCAATCTTGTTCAATTCCAGCAGTCTCGAAAGATTTTCTGCGGGGGGGGGGGGCGCTTCTAAAAATATCCATCTGGGTTGATAACCCTTCACCGTATCTCGAAGATAAAGATCTTTCTCAATTTGCTCGGAAAAATAGGGGGAAGACCACCCTTAATGTAACCGTGGCCTCCCTATATTTCTTCTTTGGACATCAAATTTATTTGCTGCAATTCCCTTTTTTACCCGTTCAGACGACGATGACGTCACCGGAATTCAAATAAATCGAGTAGGACTCATAACCATTTGTAGCATCCGATTCGATGATGATTTTCGCTCCCTTGCAAAATGTTATCTGTAGTGTATTAGTCTCGATTTCCTCAACAGACTTAACATCCATTAATAAAAAATCTAACAAAGGCGCACTGGTAGATGAGTCATTAAATTCTCGTTCGCCCATAAGGTCTTCAATTTGATATTTCAACCCACATTCTACGCAGAACGAAACTTTATAGGGCGATACACCTGCGAATGTCTGCGGCCTTGAGAAGTCAAACCTTGTAACACGTACTCCAAAACACACCATTTCTAGATAACAACCAGAAAGCAGCGAAAAATCAAAATCATCTGGCAAAGTGCTCATACATACCTCTAAGTTAATCTATAAGCCTTCAGCGACGAACGGGCGGTAGAGAATCAGGAGGAAGCGGGATATGCGTGTCCCCCTGACCGATCCCCGGCTTCCCAGTCGCAGGATTCATCGGTTGCTTCCCTGAATTTTGCCAGCGCCAGTAGCCATTCTCATAACCTGAAACAGATGATGATCCAGGCGGCATAACCCGTATATGCTCCCCTTTTGCGGGGTCAGTCCCTGGCGGATAGTAGATTTCACCACCGTTTTTCCCCGGTCGACTCACCCATCCAGACGGAATTATCGGAGCCTGTGGTGAATTTGATATTTCCTCTACGTTTTTTGGAATCTTCGCTTTACCTTTTGGGTCGCCCCCCTGAGCTCCTGCTCCTCCCTTACCCTTCCCAACAATCGAAGCAATAGACGTTTTATCACGCCCTATCGAACCGCCAGAAGCTGTCAGCACCTCCTTCCCAATTAAAACCGCTTTCTCCCAGGCCGGCAGCGAGTTGTACAACAACCCCATATCGTTCTGGTTTTCTTCGGTGACAAACTCCTTCAACCGTGATGCGTCTGCCTCAGAAAGGCCGAAGTACCAGCGCAAGCTACTGACACTATCTGCCGTCTGTATCCCCCCCTCATATTCAGACTGATAACCGACGCTGCAAAGCCCTACCTTACCCGCACAGCCTGCCAACATCTCTGCCCGCTTCTCAGCGCTCAGCTTTTTGTATTTTTCCCAAATGGCGTCTGTTGGCTCGCCTTTCTTATTGGCGTTTGCGAGTTCCTTCTGTAAATCAACGACATCTTTCGCGCTCAGTTGGTTATTTTCAACCGCGTTCTTCCCAACCTGCGCCGCTGCCACCGCATTCAGCGCGTCCTTGCCAACCAACGATCCAGAGAGCCCAGCCGCCAAGGTCGAGAGACTGGAAATTGTCTGCTTTTGCGCTTCGGACAGGTTTTCGTTACTGACTCCGCCATACAAACTTTCTTTGATCAGCTGTGCAGTTTTCTCCGCCGCCACGGCCCCGGCTGCCCCTGCCAGGGCCGAGTTCCCACCGGCCCGGGCCAGCACTGCACCCAACACTGCGTGAGCCATCAGATTGGCGTTCGGGTCATCCTCGGTCTTCTGCTTGATCATCTGCGCCATGTACGGCGCCGCAGCACCCGCCATCGCCCCGCCGATGCTGCCACCCATCGCCGCTTGCACTACGGCAGTCACTGCCTGGCTGGCCTTCTGGAAGCTGCTGCCAACGCCATAATCCTGCTGGGCACGCTGGCTGACTTGTTCCGGTGTCGGGTTGGAGATACCGTCCTCAATCAGCTTCTGCCGCGTAGCTTTACTGACGTCACTGTTTGGGTCGTTGGCGGCCCTGATCCTGGCCGCAGCAATCGCATCGCCAATCCCCTTGGTCAACTCCATCGAGCTTTTGATCAGGTCCATGCGCTCTTGCATGGCCTTTTCATCAGGCTTGTCGAGGCGATGGTTGGCATTAGCCGTGTCGCGGTTCAAACCAACTAGGTCGTTGGCGCCTTCGGGGTTGCGCACTACGATCGTGCCTTCGCTGACAGCACTGCGCGTATAGCTGTGGTCCGAATCGTTCAGCGACATTCCATACAAGGCACCCGGCGTGAGGGTACTCGCGCCGCCACTGTACGAGCCGGAGACGCTGACGCCGGCCGATTGGCTCTTGATCTCGCTCTTATTCTTGATGTCGCTGACCAGCAGTCGGTCGGTGAGCAGCAGGTTTTTGTCGGCCGTGGCTTCACTAGCAATCACCGCACCTTGCAGGGTGGTGTTTTTGGCCACATCGATGGTGTAGCCACCCTTGCCAGCAAAGAAGCCGCTCTGGTCGGTAACCGCCTGGTAGTCGCTGTTCATCTTCGACGCCGCCAGGTTCGCGGACGCGGTTACTGGGGAGCCATAACAGATCGGCGGAATGCAGATGCTCGCACCGAAGCCCGCGCTGTTCTGCTTGCTCTTGGACGTTTCGGTGTCCTGGCGCGACAGAATGTTGAGGTTGCCGCCGATGTTGGCATCGATACGGTCTGCGCGTACCTGCGCGCCGATCAGGCTGGTGTCCTGGCCGCTGCGCAGCACCAGCGAGCCGGTGTCCAACGTGGTGTTGACCTGGGTAACCGAGCCACCCAAGCCAAGGTTCTTGGCCGTTTGGGCACCGAGGTCGATAGTGAAACCGTTTTGCTCACCGATGTTGAAGCTTGCACCGATAGCGGTCCTGTTGCGTGAGCCGTCGTTTTTGCGGTCGGTGGTGTTCTGTGCGCTCTGCATCAGGATGTTGTTTTTCGCGGACAGCAACGTGCTGTCGGCTTTCAACGTACTGCCGGTAATCGTCAAGTCACCCACAGTGCCCGGTGCATCGCCCGCAGCGATGATCGACAGTTTGCCCCCGGCGTTGAGGTTGCTCTGGTGAGCGGTCTGCGCCGTGTATTCGCTGCTGTTTTTGGTGCGGGTATTGGCCAGTTCGGTGCCGATCTTGATGAACGAACCGTTGCCGACGGAGCCACCGGTTTTGTCCTTGAAGCCGGTGCTTTGCTTAGCGAGTTCGCCGGCCTGGTTATTGAGGTTGTACATCGACAGCGCCGCTTGGGCGATCTTCACCGCCTTGAGACGCGGGTCGTCGGCACTGCGAGCGGCCTCGGCCGCGTCGCGGATGCTACGGGCGGTATCGACAACAGTGCCCGCAACTACACGCCCAACCGCCAAGCTTTTTGAACTGTCCTTACTGGTCTGACTGGCCGTCTCCATCCCCGAAGTAACGGTGACATTCGCCCCACTCAACTCCATGTTCTTGGTGCTCACCAGATCACTGGCCACCACCTTCAACTCACGCCCCGCCGTCAGCGACACATTGCCCGCGCTCGAACCAATGGTGCTGCCGGTCAAGGTCATCTCATTGGCCGTGCCGTTGTGCTTCGAGCTGTTGATGTACAGCTTCTGGTTGCCGGTCATGTCGTCCAGACCGAGCTTGTTGCCGGTCAGCACGCCGGTGAGGTCGCGATTTTTTTCCTTGTGCATGTCGGTGCGGGCGAAGGTGTTTTGCGCCGCGTCGACAGTCAGGTCGCGGCCGGCCTGGACGGCGAGGTCGCCGGTGCTGACCAGGTTGGAACCGGTGACGGTGGCGTCGCGTTTGGCGGCGACGGTGACGGTTTCGCCGGAGACCATGCTGCCCAGGGCGGTGGTGCGTTTTTCGTCGACTTTGTCCTGGACCTTGCTCGACTTGAGCCCACCCCAGCTGCTTTTGCTTTCCTTACGTTCGTGGCGGGCGCTGTCGGCGTTGCTGACGGCGAGGATGTTCACGTCCTGGCCGGCGACCAGTTGCGTGGCGCCTTTTTCAGCGGTAACGGCACTGCCGGCCAGCAGCAGGTCCGCACCAGCGACGACGGTGTTGTTCGTCCCCGCGCTGACCAGGCTGCCAACGTTGTTCACGACGTCGGTTTCATCCAGGCGGAATTTTTTGCCCTGGGAGGTTTTCTTGGTCTTGCTGTAGAAGCTGTAGTCCTGGTCTTGCGCGGCTTTGAGCTCAAGGTTTTTGCCGGATACCAGGTACGCCTCGTTGCCAGCATTGACTTGGCTGGCGACCAGTTGCAGGTTCTGCCCGGCACTCAGGGTGGCGTCGCCGCCGGCCTTGATCACGCTGGACACTTGCTGCACGTGGTCTTCGATGCTTTTGACCTTTTTTGTGTTGCCCGTGGAGTGCTGCTCATTGGCCGCTGCAACGGCGTTGAGGTCGCGGGTGGCAATTAGGTTGACGTCGCGCTTGGCCTCGACCTGGCTGGCCACGGCGCTGATGTCGCGCCCGCCAATCACATGCAAGTCGCGGCCAGCGTCGACCACGGAGCCTTGCTGGGCGATGGTGGTGAAGCTGGAACGGTTGCCGATGGCGCCGCTGTCGAGGGTTTTCGAGGCGGTGATGTTGACGTCGCCCACGGCCTTGACCGTGGTGTCGGCACCGCTCTTGAGCACACCGCCGACGTTGTTGAAATTGCCGCCCGCCTGCATGACCAAATCGTTGGCCGATTCGATGCGCGCGGCGCTGTCGACGAAGTCGCTGCGTTCGGTGCGGTAGCTGCTGGCGCTTGCGTGGGTGGTGACGCTGCGTTCGTTGAGCAGGTCGGCGCCGGCGGCGAGGTTGACGTTGCCCGCGCTGATTACACCGCCTGCGCGGTTGGTCAGGTTGTTGGCGCTGAGCAGGTCGAGGCGGCCACCGGCTTCCATCAACCCACTGTTGGTGAGGTTGCCGCCGGCGTTCGCCAACAGGCTGCCGGTGGCACGCAAGGTGCCGGCGTTGTTGAGGTTACGGCCGGTGATCAGGTTGACGTCAGTGCCGGAAATCAATGCGCCGTTGGGCGCCAGGCGGTTGCCGGCCTGGGCCAGGTACAGCACCGGCACCAGCACTTGTTGGCCGGCGACGGTGGCGTTTTCCAGCCACACGATGTCGTGGGTCAGGGCGGCGACTTGTTCGGCGGTGAGGCTCACGCCTACGGACAAATTCAGCGCGCTTTTGCTGCTGATGGCGTTGTCCATCAGGTGCTTGAACAGGTCGGCATCGCTGGTCTGGCCGTCGATGAAACGCTGGCCGGTGCGAGCGAGCACGGCTTGCTGGATCAGGCGCTGTTCGTAGAAGCCATCGCCGAGGCGTTTTTGCGCGGTGTCGGGGTCATAGCCGAGCTTGCTCAGCATGTAGTCCGAGCTCATGAACTGGCGCATGTCGGTGAGCAGCGGGTTGGTTTCGATCAGGTACTTGTGCGGGTTGGCCGCGAACTGGCTGGTGGGCAGGCCTTTGGCGCCATCGCTGTCGCTGAGGTGGAACAGGCCGTTCTCGCCAGTGGGCAGGTCGAAGCCGGGCAGGCCCAGTGGGTTGACCTGTTGCTGGGCAACGTCCGGCGGCAGTTGCGGGTTGAGGCTGACCAGGGTCGAGTAGCCCGGCGCATGGGTGTTGGCACCGCTGCCGACGTAGGTGTAGCCACCGCGCACGACGCTGTTGTCGATGCCGGCCTGGGCCTTCACATCCACGCTGCCGCCGGCCTGGATGACGGCGGCGTAGCTTTGGTCGGGCACCATCAACTGGGTGGTTTTGCGCAGGTCGGTCTTTTCGGTCTGCATTTTGCCGATGAACGAAGCCAAGCCGGCTTCGACGCCTGTCATGTCCTGGCCTGCCGAATAGCGCTGGGTGAAAGCCGCTGCCTCGCGGTACCAGCCCCCCGGCTTACGCTCGCGTTCAGAGGTAAAGACACGGTCGTATTGGGTGTCGTGGGTTACCAAACCAATGTTGGTCAGTTGGTCGACGCGCACGGTCATACCGCCACCGGCGGCAATGCTACTGCTGCTGTTGAGCAGCTCGCCGCCGGTGAGCAGCATGTTGCCGCCCGAGGTGATGCTGGACGCTGCCGTGGCCTGGGTGACGATAAAGTGATCACGCTGGGTAATCAGGAACGGGCGGTTCTGCTTGGGGCCGTCGCAGTCGCCACCGGTCACGCCAAAGATGCAGGCGGTGGGCGTGATGGAGGCGCTGTAGATGCCGGAATCGGTGGTGAGCACAGTCCGGACGTTCTGGATCGTGCTGGCGGCCAGGATCAGGTTGCGCTCGCTCTCGAGGGTGCCCGAGCTGTTGATGATGCTGGTGGCCAGGCCACCCTGGCCGTCGCGGTCGACGCGCAGGTTGCCCATGGCGTAGATCGTGGCGCCGAGGTTTTTCAGGCGGTCGACCTTGAGGTTCAGGTCGCCGCCGCTGAAGATCAAACCGTGGTCGTTGAGCAGGTTGCCCACCGAAAGATCCAGGCTGCCCTGGCTGGCGACGCTGCCGCCCACAGTCCAGTCCTGGCCGCTGCCGACCAGGGCACGGGTGCCGAGCAGCTTGCCGGTGGCGGTCTGTTGCAGGTTATCCACGTTGACGGTCAGGCGCCCGGCCTGGATCGCGGTGCTGTTGGTCCAGCTTGCTTTATCGAAGGTCAGGTCACCGTTGGTGACCAGGCTGCCACCCACGTCATCGAGGCTGATGCCACTGAGGTCGAGCACGCCGGTGCCCACGTGCAACACCTTGCCGCCGGTGTTCTGGAAGCGGGCGGCGGCGAGGCTCAATTGGTCGTTGGCGGTCTCCAGGCTACCGCTGTTGTCGAGCAGGCCACCGATGGCGTAGCGGGTCTTGCCGCTGCTGCCCAAGGCGCGCATTTGCCCGCTGTTGTTCAGGCTGGCGGTCTCGACATCGAGGGCCGTGGCGCTTTCGATCAGGCCACGGTTGGTCAGTGCGCCATTGAGGCTGACGTCGATGCGGTTGCCGGCAATCTCGCCGCCGTTATCCACATTCATACCGGTCAGGTGTACACGATCGCGGGCGAACAGCGCGCCGTTGCCGTTGTTGAAATCCGTGGCGTCAATCTGCGCATCACCGGCTTTGGCGGCGATGCGGCCACCGTTGTTGTCGAGGGTGCCGGCGGTGATGGTCACGCCAGCGTTTTCACTGTGGATCAGGCCATTGCCGCTGTTCTGCAACAGGCCGCTGGCGGTCAGGACCAGGCCATCGTTGGCGGCCAGGGTGCCGTTGTTCTGGTTGTCGACGCTGTTGGCGAACACGGTCAGCAAACCCTGGCTGGCGAGCTTGCCGCCCTGGTTATTGATGTGCGCAGCGCGCTGGATCAGCAACGGCCCGGCGCTGGCCAGCTTGCCGTTACGGTTGATCAGGTCGCCGATCAGATCCAGGGTGATCGCCCCGCCGCCGGTCAGGCTACCGGCGCTGTTATCCAGGCTATTGCCGTTGAGGGTGAACGCACCGCTGCTGTCGATGATGCCGCCCTGGCTGTTGTCCAGCAGGCCGCTGACGGTGAGGGTCTGTGCGCCGTCGCTGAGCAGGCGACCTTTGTGGCGGTTGTCGACACTGGCGGCGGTGATGTTCAGCGCCTGCTTGGCGCTCAAGGTCGCACCCTGGTTATCCAGGCTTTGCGCCGTGGCGGTGAGGCTGCGATTGGCGATCACGGTGCCGGTGTTGGTGATGCGCTGGCTGTCGAGGCTGACGTCGCCACCGGCATTGCGCGTGTTGTCAGGGTTGACCCCGGCTTCGATGATGCCGCTGTTGGTCAATTGGCCGTTGCTGGCCAGGGTGATGCTGTCGTGTGCAGCGAGGGTCTTGCTGTTTTTCAGGGTGCCCTTGGTCTGTGCCTTGAGGGTGGTGCCGGCGTAGACCGCACCTTTGGTCTCCAGGCTCGCGGCCTTGATGTCCACCGCACCGCTGGCGGCGGCCTGGGCCATGCTCAGGTGGCCGTTGGCATCGAGTTGAATGTCGCCGCCACTGGCGGCCAGCGTACCGTCGAGCTTCACGCCCACACCGGCTTCGGTGCCCACCAGTTTGATCGCGCCGGCGTACATGCCGCCCAAGGCCGACGAGTCAATCGCCAGCTCCGGCTTGGCACTGCCGTCATCGGCACGGGCGGTGGTTGCCAGGCTTTGGGCATCGACGTCATTGCGCCCGGCGATCACCGTGAGTTGTTTTGCGTTGATCTGCGCATTGATCTTGGCCGAACGTGTGATGATCTCGAAACGGTCGACGTTGCTCGCGTTCAGGCCTTTGCCGTCGATGGTCACGGCGCCGCCGTCGACCTGGTAGCTTTTCAGTTGCCCGGCCTGATCGATCACCGGTTTACCGGTGGTCAGGGTGACGTTGGGGGTGTTGATGAAGCCGCAACCGTTGCAGCTGATGCCGTAAGGGTTAGCGACGATCACCTTGGCCGACTGGCCCGCCACTTCGGTGTAGCCGCGCAATTGGCTGGGGCTGCCGCCTTTGACTTCGTTGAGGATGACATTCGCCGCGCCGCCCTTGAGGTTCGGGTTGCCGACAATGATCCCGCCCAGTTGTGTGCTTTGCACAATGCTGTTGGCGTTGTTGAGGATCACGCCGTTGGGGCCGACGTTGTAGTCCTTGAACTGGTTGTGGGACAGGCCGCTGCCATTAGGGGTGGCGATGTTCACCACCGGCACGCCGTTGCCCGCCTGGCCGACCGTGGTACCGGGGCCACTGACCACGATGCCTTCGGCGCTCGCCAGCAATGGCTGCCAGAACAGCGCGTTGGCCAGGATCAAGGCCAGGCCGCGTTGGCTCAGGGTTTTCAGGGCAGTAACAGGGCGAACGTCCATATTCAAAATCTCAAGGCAGCGGGCGTTGAATTACAGGTAGAAATCCAGGCGGAAATAGATCGGCGCTTCGCGCTCGGTCATCACGCCAGGTCGCTCCAGGGAATGGGCAAAGGTCACGCTGGTGCTGACGTTTTTGCCGCGGGCGAACAGCTCGAGGGAGTTACTCGACACCCGGCCGTGCTGGTCATCGTTGTAACGATCGTGGCGAATCACGCCTTGGTCGTAACCGACGCTGGCGCCGTATTCGACAAAGGCCGGGCGCATCCAGTCGAGGGTAACCGGGCGGGCCCAGCGCACTTCGTTGCGCCAGTAGCCGCCGCTGTCGCCGGTCAGTTGCTGGTCCTTGAACCCGCGCACTGAGTACGAGCCGCCGAGGCTCATGCGTTGCGCCGGGTACAACACGTCTTCACTGCGCTGCCCGGTGGCCAGGCTGGAAAAGCTCAACGATTCGCCCCACAGCGTGAAAGGTTGCAGGTAGCTCACCGTGGCGGTGTATTTGCGGTAGCGCGGGGTGGGGGTGAGGTTGCCGCGGATACGTTCCTGGTCATCCTTCTGGGCGTCAAAGGCACCAGTGCCGTTCTGCATGCCGACATCCAGGTTGACGAAGGCGCTGCCGATGCGGCGTCCATGGGTGATGCCCACCTGGAACTCGCTGAGGCGGTTGCTGCTGACGTCCAGGCGCTCGTCGTTGAAGTAGTTGTTGGTGCGCAGATGGGTCAGGCCGACATTGACCGAGGTCTTGCTCACGTCATCGCGATGCACCACGCGCTCGGCACGCAGCTGGTGGTTCTGGCTGTCGCCTGTCTGCTTGTACTTGTAGCCGTCAAGGTCGCCCGGCGTGCGGTAGTCGCTCTCGCTGTAGGTGTAACTGAAGTTCCACCAGCCCCACGGCACGTTGTAATACAGCATGCTGTTTTTCGAGGTTTTCTGGTGGTCGCTGATGGCGTCGTGGCCACCGCGCAGTATCAGTTGATCGGCCAGGCCCAGGGGACTGTCCCATTCCAGGCCTGCGCCCCATTGCTGTTCGCCGGTGCTTTTCTGCCCGTCGTTATTGCGCGACAGGCTGGCGCGCCAGGGCTTTTGAGGGGTGTTCTTGACCAGCACTTCGCTGCCGCCGATCTGGCTGCCGGGGGTCAATTCCATCTGCGCCTGCCTGGACGGCAAGCGGCTCAGTTGATCCACCAGTTGCTCGACCTCCCGCAGGTTCAGCGCCTCGCCGACCTTGCCGGGAAAGGCCATGGCCAGTTCGCGGTCGGTGACGGTGCTGCCTTGGGCGCCTTTCAAGCCTTCGAGCTTGCCTTCCACCACCAACACCTGCAGGTGGCCGCTGGAAAGATCCTGTTGCGGCAGGTAGGCACGGCTGGTGACGCGGCCCTTGGCGATGTAGTAGTCGGTGATCACCTTGAGCAGCTCATTGAGCTGCGCCACGCCCAGGCATTTGCCGATATAGGGCTTGAGCAGACGCGTGCGGTCGGCGCCGGACAGGCTGTCGGCGCCCTTGAGCTCGATGTCTTTGATCGGGAAGCAGCGGGTGTCGACCGGCGTGGCGGGAGCCTGGGGCTTGGCTTCTTTGCCAGGCAGGTCCTGGAGTTCTTCCAGGCGTCGACGCTGCTCTTCCAGAAGTCGGTTCTGGCGGTCGCGGATCAGGTCCTGATCCCCTGGCGTAGGGGCGGCCGTGGCGCTGTTCAGGCTCAAATAAGCGAGCAGGAAAGTGCACAGAAAGTACCGGGTCCGTGGCAATAACAAAGACATGTTCGATCCGTCGAAAATCAAGGGCCGGCAAACTAACATCGAACTTGCACTCACTCAAAACACCGAGCTAGTTGCACATTCGCACTAGTTATTCACACAAGCCATTGATTAATAACAAGTAAATTTAATCAGATAGATGTACGGCGTGTCATCGGAAGTATTATTCCGACCAGCGACAGCACTATTGATCGCGATTCATCGGAGAACTTATTAATTGCCACTAATTGGCCATCAAGTTCTCGTCGAGATAAGTTAGTACCGGAAAAAGCAGAAAAGTTCGCGGGCGTTTTGT
Organism: Pseudomonas azotoformans; assembly: GCF_900103345.1. Lineage (NCBI taxonomy): Bacteria > Pseudomonadati > Pseudomonadota > Gammaproteobacteria > Pseudomonadales > Pseudomonadaceae > Pseudomonas > Pseudomonas azotoformans. Next base: position 4,924,894 of record NZ_LT629702.1, on the reverse strand, counting down.
GAATTGGATCCCACTTGTCGGGATTAACCGAGGTCGTTCCCACCTTGCATGGGAACGACCTTACAGCGCACTGGCTCAGCTGGCGTCTTTGTTCTGGTCCTTGCCGGGCACCAGGGTCAGCCCCGGCTTTTCTACATCACGCGAGACATGGGACTTCACACCCGCCACACCGCCCTCGTCGTCATTCTGGATGACCAACACCCCAGGTCGGCGCAACTGCTCCAGGTCCCCTTCACCGAGGCTGAAGCTCTCGCTCAGGCGCTTGTCGCTGAGGGCGTTGCCCTCGGCACGGCGCTGGGCAAACTTGCGTCCCTTGCGTTGCTGGTAGCGCGCCCAAGTGACCAGGATCACGGCGTTGAACAATGCAATCCACAGGTACACCTGCAGGGTATTGAGCGCGGCAAAGATCGGCGCCTCGATGCGCGGCCCACCGTGAGTCTCCAGCATCGAGGTGATCCCGCGCGCCAGCAGCCAGATCAACCCTGCCCAAGCGGCCAGGGTCAGTAGCACATCAATGATCCACATCACCAAACGCTGGCGGGTTCTGACCAGTTTCATGATCACGCCTCCTCTTCGGTAGGTTTGATGCCGCGATCAGGGCTGACCCAGCGCGCACGCTTCTGATGCTGGTTGAACAGCACCTTGGGGAAACTGACCAGGGTGGTGAACAGGCTCACCAGCCAGAACACCATCGGGTACCACACGGTCCAGAACAGGGTTTTCCACAGGTCTTTCTCGTAGCGGCGGTCGATCATGATGCTCACCGCGAACTGCACCAGGCACACCATCGCCAGCACCAGCCCGGTAAACGCCGGCGGTACCAGCGAGTCCACGGTAATGGCCGGTGGCAGCACCATGAATTTGCCGAGCACGTAGAAGATCACGGACAACAGGAAGGTAAACGCCCAACCGGTGGACAGGCAGTACTCGAACAACAGCGGCCACAGGTAGCGATGACGCCATTGCCAGATGCCACGGATGTTCTTGAACAGCACTTCGGCACCGCCCTGGGCCCAACGCAGGCGCTGCTTCCACAGGCCGCCGACGGTTTCGGGCATCAGGATCCAGCACAGCGCGCGAGGCTCGTAGAAGATGCTCCAGTGATCGAGCTGCAGCTTCCAACTGACATCGATGTCCTCGGTGATCATGTCAGTGCTCCAGTAGTCGATGCGGTCCAGCGCCTTTTTACGGAACGCTACCACCACACCCGACACCGTGAAGATCCGGCCGAACACCCGTTGCGTACGCTTGATCAAGCCGATGATCGAAGAGAACTCGCCGACTTGCACTCGACCGATCAGCGTCGAGCGCGTGCGGATGCGTGGGTTGCCGGTGACGGCGCCCAGACGCGGGTTGTCGAGCATTGGCGCGACCATGTAGGCCGCGGCGTTTTTGTCGAGCAGCGCATCGCCATCGATGCACACCAGGTATTCGCTGCGCGCCGCCACGGCGCCCATGCGCAGGGCCACGGCCTTGCCCTGGTTCTGCGCCAGGTGCAGCACGCGCAGGCGCGGATTCTCCAATGCCAGGGCATCAAGTACGGCGGCGGTGTTGTCCTTGGAGCCGTCATTCACCGCGATCACTTCGATGTTCGGGTACAGCTGACCCAGCGCCGCATGAATGGTATCGGCGGCGTTATCGCCTTCGTTGTAGCAAGGGATGATGATCGAGATCAGCGGGTTGCCGGCCAGGGTTGGCGCCGGGGTGTCCTCTTCCCAGGGCCAGTGGCGCTCCCAGTGCAGCCAGAAGTACAGGCCGCCGGCGATCCACAACGCCGACATGAACAGCGGGTAGAAAAACACAAAGTCCATCAGGAACTGCCCGGTGACCAGGAAGATCAGGCCCAGGGGCACACCCAATACCAATGCCAGCACGAATAAAGCCAGGATTCTATCGAACATGGTCAAGGGTTCCATTGGTTGGAAAGGGCCGGACGCACAGTCTTCAGGTCCGGGGAGTTTTCCAGGAAGTTGTCCGGGTAGTAGCCAAAACTGGTGACACCCTGGCGCTTGAGCACACCCATCCATTCAGCCATCTGTTGGCTGTCGATGTCCGGTGCGGCCTTGGTGCGCCAGTCTTTGGCTTGCAGTTCGAATACGGTGCGCTCCAGCGCGCCAGGGCGTGCCTTGACCGTCGCCACCAGCTTCTCCAGCCAGGCGTTGGAGGTCTTGTATTCCTGGCCTTCCATCAGTGGCATGGCCATGGGCGCCGTCCAGTCGTAGGTCTGGAGGAAGTCATCGAGGTTCTGCGCGAACCAGGCTTCGCTGCCTGGGTTGAGCATCGGCTCGGCGAAGATATTGCGCGCCGTCAGCAACTGCGGCCCACCGATGGCGCGGACCTTGGCGGTCAGCTCCTTGGTGAAGTCGATCAGGTAGCGGCTCTTGAAGCGCGTCCAGCGTTGCATCACCGCCGGGTCGGCACGCAAGGCCTGGATCGTGCCCGGCAGACCGGCGGCGACATACGCCTTGAGCGCAGCAGGGCTGGCATCTTCAAAATCGTTGAACACCGCATCGTCGTGGTACAGCACACCGTCGATGGCGTTGTTGCGCGCCAGGTCTTCGTAGATCTCACCGATGATCTTGCGCACCTGCGGGTCAAACGGCGACAGGCGTTTGTATTGGTCCGGGTCGAGGCCGACCTGGCCGGTCTTCGGGTCCCAACGCGTCACGCGTGGCAGCTTGGGGTCGAGGGCAAAGCTGAGCACCGGCATCCACGCGTACACCGCAGCATGAGCCCGGGTGTGCAACTGCCAGGAGACGCGGTTGAACAGGTCGGCACGCACCGGCAGGTGGCGGTTGGGGAAGTACAGTTCATGCACCAGGCCGTCACCCTTGGGGTCGGCGAAGGCTTGCAGGAACACGGTGCCCGCGCCCATGTCCACCACGCGTTGCACCAACTGGTCGAGGTTGCGCGCTTGCTGGGCCGGGTCTGGGTCGTAGACGTTATCCAGGTCCACATGCAACACGCGCATCGGTGCCTTGGTTTGCGCCGCGACGATGCTGTTGGCGAAGTGTTCGCCATCCGGGTCGGAAGCCACCAGGAAGCGCGGGCTGTTCATCAAGTCGTTAGAGCTGTCGAGACCATCTTCCAGGGTCAGGGCCATCTGGTAGCCCTGCTCGCCAATGATCGCCAGCGAGGTGCCCTTGGCAGCACCGTACGGCCATACCCACACCCGTGGTTTTTTGCCGGTGACGTTCTGGATCTTGTTCGAGATGGCCACGACGTCGGCCCGCATGCGCGCATCGAACTGCGCCTGGCTTTCATAGCGGCCGGTGGCTGGGTCAAAGCGCAGCGAAGTCGCCGCCGGCTCCAGGTTGCCCTGGGGGTTGGCCAGGATGCCTTTGTGGTTGTTGTCGGTGTGCGCGGCGATTTCCACCAGGCCCGACTGCGACACTTCGCGGATCTGCTGCCAGGTGAGGAACTCGCCACGTGGCCGTGGTTGGCCGGCGAAGTCCACCGGTTGGTTCATCGGCGTGTCAATCCAGTAGCCCACCGGCGCCAGCAGCGCAGGCCAGCGATAGGCGCGCAGCACCGGCATCACCCGGGTGTAGAAACTGGAGTAGCCGTCATCGAAGCTGAGCATGATGGCTTTGGGCGGCAATGCCGGCCCACCGTTGCGGGCCGCCAGGATCTGGTCGACGCTGACCGCCTGGTAGCCGTTCTCGCGCAGCCAGGCCAGCTGCTCGATCAAACGCTCGGTACGCACCGCTACCACCGCCTGATCGGGGTCGCGATCCTCGACGTCGTGGTAGGCAATGCCCAGGAAATGGTTTTTCGGCCACGGCGCTTCATTGACCGGTGTCGGCCGCTCGGCGGGTGGCGTGAAAGGCGCGGGTTGCTGGGCGCAGGCACTGGCCAGCATTACACCCAGGATCAACAGGCAACGGCTGAAGACGGTCATGGTCAGGCTCTTCTAGAAACGGTAAGTGAGGTCGACGAGCAGACGCAGATCGCGTTCGCGATTGCCGTCGTAAGGTCGGCTGATCAGGCTCAGGTTGGCGCCGGCGTCCAGGACATCGTTCCAGCGATAGCGTTGGCCGTAGCCCACCAGACCGATGCCACCGGTGGAATAGTCCCGCTGGCTGTAGGTACCCGCACCGACCTGGAACTGCTGACTCCACTGGGTCTCGTAGCGGTGATAGAGGACATGGTTGATATTGAGGACCGGCAACACGGTGAAGTCCGACTTCGGGTTGAAGTAGATCGTGTCTTCCTTGCTGTTGCGGCTGGCGCCGACTTCCAGGCCCAGGTCCACTTGCACTTTCGGCGAGCTGTAGAGGCCTTCGCGGCCACTGAGCAAGGCTTCGAAGCGGTCGTTGCCGTCGCTGAAATGGGAAGGGCTGAGGGTCAGTTTCCATTCGCGGCTTTCATTGGCGCGCCAGCGGATGAAACCGCTGCCGCCGTTGGCTGTGATCCCGTCATTCAACGCCCGCAATGGGGTGGTGGACAGCAGGTAGCCGAGGCTACCGCCGTATTGCCAGGTGTCGTTGATGTCGCGGGCAATCGACACGGCGGCGCCTTGTTTTGAGCCATCGCCGTAGGAATGGTTGGAGACCTCGGCCTCAATGGTCATGTCGCGGGTCCGCCGCTCGACACCGACCACCTGCCAACGATGCTGCCCGGTGCCCTCTTCGAACGTGGCGCGGGCATAGCCGGCACCGGCGAACAAGCGCCAGTCCTCGTCGATGGGCGGCGTGTAGAGGCGGCTTTCAATACCCCAGTCGCGGCTACCCGAGACAGCTCCGGCATCGCCGTTGCTGCCACCGCCGAAGCTTTTACCGGTGTAGGCCTCGACCCGCAGCTCGGCCATGTCATGCACTTCGCGCAGGCGTTGCAGGCGCTGCACCTGGCGGTTGTCGGGGTTACGGGCGACCACGTCGTCGGTGAGGATGTCGAGTTGGCGCCACTCCTGCAGGTCCAGCGCCGTGTAGGCCTGACTCACTTCCAGGCCAATGTCGCGTGGGGCCTGGGCCTCTGTTTCCTTGAGCGAGCGTTCAGCGCGTCGAGGCCAGTCACGGGCGCGGTACATTTCCGCTTGCGCCAGGCGCAGGCCGATGCTGCCTGGGGCCTTGCTCACCAGGTCGTCCAAGGCTTTTTCGCTGGAGGGCAGGTCGGCGCCGTAGGTGCCGGCCTGCGCGGACAATTGCTGGGCGTCCATCCACTCATCGTTCGGGTTGCCAATCGGCAGCCCCTTGAGTTCAACCCTTGGTTTCTGGGTGTCGGCCAAATGCTTGGCGACCGCACGTGCTTCATCCACCTGGTCGTTTTCGAGCAAGGCGTAGAACAGCGCGGTGGTGTCTTCAACACGGTCGCCCACGTCCGCATCGGGTGCGTCCAGCGCCTCGCGGTACAACGGTGCGGCCTTTTCCGGCAGACGCTGGTCGAGGTACGACGCGGCCACCCAACGCTTGGCGTAGGTGGGCAACCGCACGCCTTCGGCCTGGAGGGTCTCGTATTCGCGGATCACCTCAGCGGTACGCGCCCGTGCCTTGAGCGCGCCCAGGCGGTCGATGCGCCAGATCACCACGTCGTCATGGGCGGTGGCGTCCGGGGTCCAGCGGGCGAGGAGCTTGTCGTAGTCCTGGAGCGCACGGTCGGCGATGACATAGCGTTCTTTTTCGGTACGCGTGGCGAACTCGGCGATGCGCACGCGCTCGGCGGCCAGGTCACCTTCGAGGCGACGCTGGGTCACCGGATCGACCAGCCCCGGACGCTGGGCCGACAGGCGCAACGCCGGCTGCGGCAGACGGGCCTTTTGCAGGGCGACCACGTATTCGCGGGCGACCTCCGGTTTGTCGCCGGCACGGATAAAGGCTTGGTCGAATTCAAACAGGGCGTCGTACTGCAAGCCTGTACGGGTCAGCGCGTAGCCCAGCGCCATACGGCGGTTGGGGTCGTCGGGCTTTGCGGCCACCAGTGCACGGGTGCGTTGCACCGCTTCGCTGGCCTTGCCACCGTCAGCCTCCGTGAGGGCCAGGCCCAGTTGCAGGTCGACATTATTCGGCTCACGCAACAGCGCCTTGCGATACACCGCTTCGGCCTGCGCCCACTGCTTCTGGTTACGATACGTGCGCGCAACCGTGGCCAGCGCCTGGGCAGTCAGGTTCCGATTCTGCCCCTGAGCCTCGTACACCTTCAGCACTTCGGCATCCTGGCCGGCCCAACCGGCGATCACCAGGTGGTCGCTGATCTGGCCTGGCGTCTGGCGCTCGGCTGGCCATTGGCGCAATTGGGTCAGGGCGGGGGTGAAGTTGCCGTTGCGCGCCTGGATGATCAGGGCGTCATAGGCCGGGTCGGCCATGGCGAAGGTGGGCATCAGCAACTGGCTGCACAAGGTTACCCCGATGAGCAGCCGTAGCCGGCCTGAGGCACTGAGTGGGAGGTTTCGCAGCATATCGTGAGCTTCCTTACACACGGAAAGCCTTAACGATAGGTGGTCCTGAGCAATTTGCATCAGGGTGTCGGCGTCTCGTGACCCGACCTAGCTTTCCTGTATGAACTATCCCCGACGCCTATATGAAAAAGGACAATTCAGAACAATTGTTCAGAATTGCCCTACAAGTCTGAAATACGAATGGGGGAGCGAAGTTACCTGCGATAGAGGGTTACCAGCCGACATGAGTGTCGACGGTTTGACCCTTATCGCGGGTAACCCCGCTCCCCCATTTTTTATTTCAGGGCAATGGCAAAATCTTTACTGCGCGCCGCCAACCGCACCGACCTTGGACATCACGAAGCCAATGAACTGCTCCACGGTCATCTTCTGGCCGTTGAAGGTCACTTCATTGTTGGCGTAGTGAAGTTTGGAGACCACGTCGCTGCCCACCAGCGTCGCCAGTTGCGTACCAACGGCCATGCCGCTGACCATCTCGCTGGCCATCTGGGATTGCTGCTCGATGGCTTTAGGGTCGGTCACACCGCCGACCTGCGCCTGCAGCGCAGCAACGTCAGCAATCATCGGCTTGGACAGCGTCAGGTTCGCGTCCAGCAGCGAGACCATTTGCTTGCCCAGTTCAACCGGCGGCAGCTCCATGGAAGTTGGCTTGGCCAAGTCCAGCACCAGGTTGAATTTGCTTTCGCCGTGGGTGGTTTTCAGCGACAGGTTTTCCAGCGCCAGGTGTGGCTTGGCGGCCAGCAACTGGTTGACGTTGGCTTCGGCCAGGGTCTGCTCGGCTTCGGTCAGTTGCAGCTCCGGCACCGGTTGGCCGGCGGCCGCAGCGGCTTGCACCGGCTGCATCTTGTCCTGGTACAGCTTGGTCAACACCAGGCCCGATGGCACATCGATGTTCTTCAGGCTCAGGGCCATGGCGGCAGAGCCGACCGGTTTGCCCTGGTAGCCGATCTCGTCGATCTTGTAATCGACGCGGCCAGCCATGTTGTTGTCTTTGACTTCGCTGGAGTCTTTCTGCTCGAAGCCCTTGAGGGTCAGCACGGCTTTCTGCGGGCCGAAGGTGAGCTTGGTGTCCGTCAGCTCTACGGTGTTCTGCCCGGTGTAGAAGCCGAAGGTGGATTTCTCCAGGTTGCTGGCCACGGTCAGGCCGGCGAATTCGGCGTTGAACGGCGCGCCATTGGCGTCAACGACGGCCAGCTTGAGGCTGTTCATGTAGCCATCCACCTTGACCTTCTTGCCTTCGGCAGTGCTGTCGAAGTCCAGGTTGAGGCCGGAGAAGCTCACAGAAGACGTCTCGTCCTTGAACTCCAGGGGCAGCAGTTCGAGATTACCGTTCACCGAGCGGCTGTAGCCGATATTGGCCACGCCTTTGAGCGGCGACACATCTTTGGCGGCGGCGAACCACTTCTCGGTGGTGGCGTTCTTTTCCAGTGCATAGTGACTGGTGGCCATGACCGGCAGCCATTTCAGCGACACCAGGCGCGAGAATGGAAGCGGGCCGTGTTCGATATGGTCGACAATCAGCAGCTCAGGGTTCGGGTTCTGTTCGCCGAAGACCGAGCCCTGGCCCTTGAGGCGATAGTGCGCGGTGCTGCTGAACAGGCCACGGTCCAGGGACACCAGCTCCAGGGTGGCGCTGCCGTCGACGCCCGCCATGGAGCGTTGCAGTTCCTTGTTGGCGTCCTTCACGGCCGTTTGCAGCACCGGCTCCAACTGCTTGCCGGTGTACCAGGCACCGCCTGCGCTGACGACGCCCACGGCGACAACAAAACCCAAAAGAACGACTGCTGGCTTATTCATGAAGTGACCTGATCAAATCCTGTGAGAAGTGGGCTGTCTTCCTTGAACCCCGAGGGGGTTGGCTCAAGCCCGCCGAAAACGGGGGAAGATTAGCACTGGGGGCCGCGAACGGCCCAGCTTTTCAGAGGGATCAGTTCAGCAGGAGTTCAGGAGTACTCCAACTCAATTTCATCCAACTGGTGGTCGAAACTCTTCAACCGCGCCGTCCAGGTGTACACCAGCACCTCAAACTCGCGGTGTATCACGGCGTTGCCCGGGGTATCGGCCTTGGGGTCGCAGAAGTCCAGCTGGTAGCGCTCGCGAGCCATTTGCGTGGCCACATCGGACAATTCCCGCGCGTTGTTCAGCCAGTGCCGACCGTCAGCCACTTGCCGGTCGAGCGCCACGCACTGTTTTTTCAGGACTTCGAGGCTTTTTTCCAGGGGGGTGCCGGTGAGGTCGCCCATGACTTCCTGGAAGGTACGCCCCGGCTGCCAATAGCTGCCCCAGAAATAGCGGTCGAACACGGTCTCGACCCGGCGCAGCGCGACCTTGGTGTCCCAGATCGCCACACGGGTCTTGCCCTGTTCGAGGAGCTTTCGCTTCACCCGCTGATTTTGGTAGGAGGCCCAGGCCACCACACCGATGGACAGGGTGCCGATCACCAGACAGGCGCTGTCGAGAAACACCATGGCCTTGTCGAGTTGGTGAGCCAACATGACGCCGTAGAAATAAGCAGCCGATAACAGCACCAGTGCGAAGAGCACGCACCAGAAAGCGGGAGCATAAGGGTTTTTCATTATTGGAATCCCCATGAGCAAACGCGAGCAGTGTCAGGTGAAGCGTCACGGCGCCCCACCTGACCAAGCATAGCTTTTAGCTCAGGGTTTGCCGGGCTGTGACGCTTGCGTTCGTCCGCTTTCCCACCCGCCGCCCAGGGCCAGGAACAGATCGATCTGGCTCATGGCAACCTGGGTGTTGGCCGCTGCCAGCTGTGCGCGCACATCGGTATAGGTGCGGGTGGCTTGCAGATCCGCCAGGAACGACGCGCGACCGGCCTGGAAGAAGCGATGGGTCTGCCCCGCCGCTTCCTTCGCCGACTCGCCGGCCTCATTCAGGGCATCACGGCGTTGCAGTTGCGCGGTGTATTGCGCAAGGCCGGTCTGGGTTTCGCGGATGGCATTGAGCACCACGCCGTCGAAGTGCGCCAGGGCGCCCTGGGTCGCGGCTTCGGCTTCGTGGATACGCGCACGGGCGCCGTTGGTCGGCACTGTCCAACTGATCATCGGGCCGAAGCCCCAGCGGTTGGTGGGCGCCGTGCCCAAGTCATCCAGTATGCCGACGGTGCCAACAGTGGCGCCGATGCTGATGTCCGGGTACAGCGCAGCGGTGGCCACACCGATACGCGCGGTGGCGGCGGCCAGTTGGCGTTCGGCCTGGCGTACATCGGGGCGGCGTTTGAGCAATGTCGCGCCATCGCCCACCGGCAGCAATTGCGCGATATGCGGCAGCTCGGCGCAGCTGCTCGTGCCGGCCGGCAATTGGTCCACCGGCTTGGCCAGCAGCATCGACAGGCGGAACAAACCGGCCTGGCGCGCCGCTTCGTAGCGCGGCATGTCGGCGCGCAGGGATTTGTATTGGGTCTGCGAGCGGGTGACCTGGGTTTCATCGCCCCGCCCGGCATCACGCAGGCGCTGCGTCAGCTTAGTACTCTGGGCTTGCAGGTCGAGGGACTCGTTGGCGATGGCCAACTCTTCGTTGGCCGCGCACACCTGGGTGTAGGAGCGCACCACATCCGCCACCAGGGTGATGCGGGCGATGTCGGCAGCGGCCTGAGCCGCATCCGCGTTGGCCTGGGCGCTTTCGATACCGCGCTGCAAGGCGCCGAACAAATCGAACTGATACGAGGTGGTGATGCCCACGCTGCCGATGTTGGCCACCGGGACTTTTTCCGTCAGCAAAAATGCCTCGCCGGATTCCTGCAGACGCTGGGCCTCGGCCTTGGCGCCCGCACTCCAGCCGCCTGCGGATTCAGCTTCCTGGGTCTGGAAACGCGCGCGCTGCAGGTTGGCGGCGGCCACCCGCAAGTCGGTATTGGAGGCCATGGCCTGGCGCACCAGTTCATCCAGGCGCGGGTCCTTGTACAGCTTCCACCAGTCGGCCGGCACCGGGGCCGACACGACATTGCTACCCTCGCCGGCGATCTGCCCTTGCAGGTCGCCCCGATTGATGGCGGACTTTTCCGGCAGCGTGTAATCCGGCCCCACCACTTGGCAGGCCGACAGCAGCAACCCCAGCGCGGCGGTGGCCAGCAGCTGCTTCATGGCTTGTCTCCGTCTTTGACCTTGTCATCGATGATCGAGACGGTGGCGGTACGCCCGGCGATCATGCGGAAGTCCGCCGGCACATCGTCAAACGCGATGCGTACCGGAATCCGCTGGGCCAGACGCACCCAACTGAACGCCGGGTTGACGTTGGGCAGCAGGTTGGAGCCGCTGCTGCGGTCGCGGTCTTCAATGCCGGCGACGATGCTTTGCACGTGACCATGCAGGCGGGCGTTGTCGCCGATCACGCGGATGTCCACGCCCATGCCGACGTGGATACCGTCGAGCTTGGTCTCTTCAAAATAGCCGTCGATGTGAAAGGAATTGCTGTCCACCACTGACAGCACCGGGCGCCCGGCGGTGACGAACTCCTGGGTACGCGGCGCACGGTCGTTGACGTAGCCGTCCACGGGGCTGCGGATCACCGAACGATCAAGGTTCAGTTGCGCGGAATCCACCGTCACTTGGGCTTCGGCCAGGGCCGACTGGGCACGGGCCACGCGGGACTGGCTTTCTTCCAGTTGTTCGCTGGGCACCAGGTTGCCCAGGCCTCGGTTGCGCTTGTACTCGCGCTGGGCCTGGGCCAGGGTTTCCTGGCGGTCGGCCACGGCAGCCTGGGCTTGGCGCAGCGCCAGCTTGAAGCGGTCCTGGTCCACGGCAAACAGCACCTGGCCCTTGGTCACCAACTGGTTGTCGCGCACGTCCACGCGCTGGATCAGCCCCGACACGTCCGGCGCGATCTGCACGATGTCGGCACGGATGTGGCCGTCACGGGTCCAGGGGGCAAACATGTAGTACATGACCATGCGCCACACCACGACGACCGCAAACGTCACGATCAACAACGTGAGGACTACGCGGCCGATGGTCAAAAAAGGTTTTTTCATGTCATCAGGTATCGACTGAGTGAGTCCACCGCGCCCAGCAACAGCGCGTAGAGCCCCACATTGAACAATGCCCGGTGCCAGACCAGGCGATAGAAGTGGAGGCGGGTCAACAACCCGTGCACCACCAGGAACAACACATACGTAATGCCCATCAGCACCAGCAGCGTGGGCAGGAACACCCCGCTGATATCCAGATCACCGATCATAAAGGCGCTCCATCAGGCAGCGGCGCTTCCATCTCAGTGCCGCCAATGAACTCCACACCGGGCAGCAACGCCAGGCGCAAACCGGCCAGCGCATGCAACAAGTGCAGACGGGTGTCGTCTTCGTCTTGCAGGCCCTGGCCGTTGAGGGCGCGGCGCGTGCGGTCCAGGGTCATCAGCAGACCGCTGGGCGCGGGCAAGCGTTCACCGGCCTTGAGACACGCCTTGAAGTAACCGCCGACGCCTTCCACCACTTGGTTGAGCAACACCCGCGGCACGCCGAGGATGCGCGGCGAGTAAGCCAGCAAATCGAGCAGGTTCAGCGCCACGCGCAAATCGCGCAGGGCGGTGCCGGTGTCCTGATTGATCAGGGCCAGGCGCGGCAGGTGCTGCATCAGGCGGTCGAGCATCTGCACGGCCATGTGCCGATGTTCGGCCAGGGTCGCGGGCTCGGTGAGGCTGACGATGTCGCGCCAGCTGAACCGGGTCAGGCGCTTGGCCGCCAGCTCGGCGCCGAAGGGCCGCGCGATCAGCGTCCACACAAAGGCGAACAGCAGGCCCACCGGCCCGGCCAGGTTGACGTTGGCAAAGTTGAGGAAGTCAGCGTCGTAAGCCCCCTGGATGCTGATGAACGACGAGGTGTTCACCAGCGTCAGCAACATGCCCAGGTAGAAACGCGGCTGCACGGTGAGCGTGCCGATGCAGATGAACGGCACCGCAAAGGCCAGCACCAGCATCGGGAAGTCGTGCAGGTTGGGCAGCACCAGGAACAGATAGAGGCTGGCGAACAACACCGACATGGCGGTCCAGAAGAAGAACCGGTAGATCTGCGGCGCCGGGTCGTCCATCGAGGCGAAAAAGCTGCAGGCGACGGCTGCCAGGATCACCGCGCTGCCGCCGTCGGTCCAGCCGAGCAGAATCCACAACACCGACGCGACAATGATCGCGGTGACGGTGGAAAACGCCGAGTAGAACATCAACCCTCGGTCGAGGAACGGCGTGAGCCGGCCCAGGCGCCAGTGACGGTACACGGCGCGCCAGGTGTCCTGGCTTTCACACTGGATCGCGGCTTGCAGGCTGCGGCAGTCTTGCCACAGGTCGATCCACTCGGCCAGACGATACAGCGCGTTGGAGAACAGCAATGTGTGGCGATCGTCGAGTGCTTCGCCGGTCGGTTGCAGGGCGTCGACCTGGTCACGCAGGACACGCCAGCGTTCCATCGGCGCCGCTTCTTGGGTGTCCTCCAGCCACTGGCTGGTCGCTTCCAGCAGCGGCGTGATTTTATCGAGGAACTCCGGCGCGCGATGCTCGATGGCATAAAGCGCGTCGTCGAGGGCGTCCACCACCGGCAGCAGGTGGATCATGCGCCCGCGCAGCTCCTTGGTATTGCGCACCGTCTGCGGCCGTGCGCCTTCGTGAGGCAACTGGCCGATCATCAATTCGAGGGTGTTGAAGGTGGCGACCATGCCGCCGCGCAAGGTACTGATTTCTTCAGGCTGCACATTGCGCGTGATAAAGCGTTGGCTGTAGACCTGGGCATCGGCAAACCACTTGGCCACCGAGCCATCGAACACCGGCATCAGCCGGCGCGGCCAGAACATCGCGCCCACCACCGCTGCTACCACGATACCGAGGAAGATTTCTTCGGTACGCGCTTCGGCGACATCCCACACCGCCAGCGGGTTATCCACCACCGGCAGGGCGATCAGCGGCAAGGTGTAACCAGCGAGCATCAGCGCGTAGTTGTTAGCCGTGCGCAAGTGCATCGACAGGAACAGCAAGGTGCCCGTCCACAAGGCAATCACCACCACCAGCATGTAGGGCGACTGCACGAACATCGGCACGAACAGCACCGCCGCCGCCGCGCCCATGAAGGTGCCGATGGCACGGTACAGCGCCTTGGAACTGGTCGGGCCGACAAACGGGCTGGACACGATGTACACCGTCGCCATCGCCCAGTACGGACGCGGCATTTGCATAAGCATGGCGATGTACAGGGCAATCATCGAGGCCGCGAAGGTACGCACCCCGTAGAACCAATCACGGGCGGGCGGGAAACCGGTAAAAAATCCGTTCAAAGCGACGCCGCCTCGAAAGCACGCAGCACACGCAGCGCGGCTTCCATATCACCTTGGGTCATGTCGGCCAGCACTTCCTTGCGCAGGCGCACCAACTGCACCTCCACCGCTTGCACCAGCTCACGGCCACGCTCGGTGAGGCTGAGGGACTTGGCGCGGCGGTCGTGGATGTCTTCGGTACGGCACACGTAGCCGTCGGTGCACAGCCGGTCGAGCAGGCGCACCAGCGACGGACTTTCCATCCCCGAGGCCTGGGCCACTTTGACCTGATGCACACCGTCGCCCAGACGGCCGATCATCAACAACGGCACGGCGCAGGCTTCGGAGATGCCATAGCTCACCAGCGTGGTCTGGCAGATTTTGCGCCAGTTACGGGCGCCCACCACCATGCTGCTGCTGAGGTTCATCTGGAGTTGTTCGAGGGATTGAGGCACTGGATAGTTCGCATACAGTTAGTTTGCTAACTATCAATATGGTGGATGGATGCTATCGCGTCAAGTTTTGAAACAATTTTGCGGATGGGTGGTGGGACGGTAGGGTAAGTAAAGCGGGTTTGCGCTAAGGCATCGTAGTCTTTAAGACTGATCGCTGATTACCCGCCCCACTTGCGCCTCAATAAACTCAAACACTTCCTCCGGCACGCTGTACTGAAACTGCTTGCGCCGGTGCTTGGAAACCTTGCCCTCGTTGTCCAGGCACATCATCACCAGCTTCGACAGGTCACTGCCACGCACGTCATAACGCTGGTTCACGGCCTTGATCACGCGGTCGTAGCGGTCGAGAAACTCGGTCTCCTCGCGTAGTTCAACTTCCAGGGCGCGGTGGGCCATTTGCAGGGTGAATTCGACGCAGCGGGTGGCGTCCCAGTAGCGGTAGATCGAGGGGTGGCCGATGAAGTCGAAGGCCATTGGGTCGCCGTCCAGCCAGGTGACGTTCCAGAATTCCCGTGTGGGTTGGGAGAAGGCTTTGAGGGCCTCCAGATAGGCTTGTTCTTCATGCTTCATCGCGACGGAAACGGGCAGCAACAAGCCGTTTTCCAGTGCGCCGTAGTGACAGAGCGTCTGATGGATCAGGAAGCGAGACAGGCGCCCGTTACCGTCCATGAACGGATGCAGGAACACAAAGCCGAAAGCAGTGACGGCAGCCGCCACCAATGGATCAACCTCTCTCACAGGCTGATTGGCGAATGCCATCAACTCTTCCATCAGTTCCTGACAGAGCGCCGGCGCAGGCGGCACATAGCTCACGCCCGCCGCGCCACGCAGGCCGTTATGCAGGTGGTTTTGTTCGTGGCGAAAGGCGACGGCTTTATCGAAGGGGTTGGACACGGTGCTGTTTTGCAGCTCGACCAGGTAGTCCTCTGTCAGCAGGCGGCCTTCATGAGCCTGGCGTAAGAGTTGTACGAAGCGGCGGGATTTCTCTTCACTGGGTTGTTCTTTTTCGATGGCGAACGAGTCGCGGGTTTCGTGGAGATAGGCCCACTGGATCGCGCGGTCCATCATTTCGGGTGGGAGCGTGGCCATGAAGGATTTGGCGCGATCCAACACATCTAGCGCCAATAACGCATCCACCCGAGGTGTTCGCTCTACGGTGGCGCAGTAATGCAGAGAACCCAACCCGTTGAAATCCACCCGCCAGCGGCTATTGCGAATACTGGGGCCGGTGACATAGCGTTCGGGATCGAACAAGGCAACGACACGCCCTCGCACCGGAACAGCATGATCCAGAGTCTGTCCGGTAAAACCTTCCCATAGAAAGCAAGCTTTACGAATAAACGCACCATTGGGGGAGGCTGCCAACCCAGCCAGAAATGGCTCGGGACCAAGCTGTTCAAACACCTGCGCAAGTACGGCTAGATTCACGCCTTCGTGCTTGAGGGCAAATAGCACATGTTCAAACCAGGCATGTTGCGCAGGCGCGACGCTGTGTGGAACAGCCAGGCAGTTGCCGATCAAGGTGATTCTGGTCACCGGTTTAATCATCGCGACGCGGTGCAGCGCAATGACTTTTAAATCCAGCGATTCGCAGAGATGGGCATATCCGACTGTTGCCAAGGTGAGCTTCCCCAGAAAAAATTCACTTGGTCGATTAAAGCCCAGTTTTTTTTACCTCTCACCATTTTTTTTTACATTATCGTGTTTCAGCAAAGTTTTTTTTACACCCCTCGCCCACCCCGCAACATCAGATTCAACTCATCCACCACTTCTGCCCAATCCGCATCCTCCAGAATCTCCTCGCGCAAAAACGCCTTCTGGCTGTCCGTCCAGAAAAACGCATCCGCCAGGTTCAGCTCCGGCTTGAGCGGTGAATGCACCGCCACGAATTTCTCGATACTCACCGGGTCATCCGGCAACCCAAGCTGTTTGAACAGTGACGGCAAGCTATGTACGGGCGATTGCATGACGGGCTCCTGATAGAAAAGCATTCACCCAGTCTAGCGGCAGCCCTCCGGTTGCGCCGACGGGACGTTGCACAACACGAACAAGCGCGCCCTTGCGCCTCCGCCATCCTGGCGACTGAGTTCGCGCCAGCCTTCGGGCAGCGGGGCGAATTCGTCCGGCGCTTCGTTGCTGCTGATCAGCCACACGCGGCGGGTTTCGGCGGGCAGTGCCGACAGGCGGTCGAGGTAGATGCGCCCGCCGTCCTGGTCCACCAGGGTGCCGAAACCGTAGGCATTCGGCCGGGTTGAGGTGCCATCTGGCTTGGGTGGGGTGTAGAGCTGCAATTGGGCATCGGTCTGGTCGTAATACACGTAGCTCAGGTACCACAACATGTCGCTGAGGACGATGCGGTCGTCTTCCTGGTAATTGCGGTTGACGAACTCCACCGGCACGTTGAGCTGGTCGTGCTCATCCACGGTGAAATTGTTCTTCAACCCCACCAGCTCGACGCCGACGAACAGCGCAAACAACGCCGCTCCCAGCAGTGCAAACCGCGACGGCAGACGATCAATGGCCATTGCCAGCAGGATCGGCAAGCCCAGGGCGTAGACCGTCAGGTAACGCTCGATAAACACCGGGGAAATAAACGACACACCGTAGACCAGCAGCAGCGGCAACAGAAAGAACAGCACCATCAGGCTGGCCGATCGGTAGCGCTCGCGATCACGCCAGGCCGTGATGACAACCACCGCCACCAGTAGCAGCGGAAACAGCCAGAACAGCGGCGCCCAGAAGCCGACGCCTTCATCCTGCAGCACGAACTGCCAGATCATCGACGGCAGGGAGAACAGGCTGACCGGATCCTCCCAACCGATGTCGCCCCCCACCTTGAGCTGCTCGACATGCTGCACCAGGTCCAACAGGTTCGGCAGCCACGGCAGGTACAACAGCACAATCGCAGCGTTGGCCACCCACCAGGCCGGGCGCGTGATCAGCCGCTGGCCTTGCGGCACCGTGCCACACAACACACCCAGGTAAGCCCAATGCACCAGCACGCACAGCGCGGTGAAGTAATGGGTGTAGAAACCGGCCGTCATCAACACGACATACGCCGCCAGATAGCGCGTGCGCTCGGGTTGGCGCACCCAGTACACCAGCGCCAGCGTGGCGCCCAGCAGCCAAACGCCGAGCAGCGAATACATGCGCACTTCCTGGCTGTAACGCACCGCGGTCGGCAACAGCGCCAGCAGAATCCCCGCCAGCACCGCCGCGCGCCGGGTGGAGAGTTGCCGGGTGAGCCAGGTGCCCAGGCCCACGGCGACCACACCAGGAATGGCGCTCATGCCGCGTATCGACCAGATGCTGTCGCCGAACAGCTCGATCCAGCCGCGCAGCAGGAAAAAATACAGGGGTGGATGCACGTCGTGTGCGGCGTGAAACCACAGGTCGCCCAAGGCGTATTCACTGAGCAGCAGGCTCGAGCCCTCGTCGCCCCAGATCGCCGCCGACGTCAGGTGGTAAAAGCGCAGGGCCAAGGCCAGTGCCAGGATCGGCACCCACCACAGTCGGCTGATCCAGCCGGCACCTTCCCACGTGAGGAGATTGAGTGCCGGTAACGTCCCGACCTTTTCGTTTTGCTCTACCACAGACCGACGCACCTCAATTCCCCTGATTGCCCAAGCGCAAACACCGCCACTCTAGGACAAAAGCCCAAGATCCGCCGCTGGAATCGGACAAATCAGCAATTTGTGCAGGGCTTCTCCGAAGCAACCGCAGGAACAGGCTATTATTGCGCCCCTCCAAGGACTCAGGATCAAGGACACGTCATGCGCATCGGTTTTCTGTCACCCCTGGCACTGGCATTGCTCGCCGGTATTTCCCAACAGGCCCAGGCCAGCTCCGACGACTCGTGCTACCCCGACTGGCGGGTTTCGCGTGACAGCCTCGATTCGTGCAGCAACCTGCCCTTCCTCAGCCCCGGCAACGACAGTCGCGTCAACCTGCGCCTGCTGCTGGCCGACAGAAACTCGGCGCCCCTGGCACCCAACGCCTTGAGCGAAGACGATCTGTCCCAAGGTTTTGGTCCTGTGCCCTTTGCGGTCTATCGCCTGGCGCCGGTTCCGAGCACTAACGAGGAACCGGACAACAAGCCCGACGACTCGCGCACTGCCGAACTGGACACGCTGCTCCAGCCGCTGGGTATCAAGCGCGACGACTACAAAACTGCGGGGCAAGCGTTTCTGAGTGGCGAAGGCAGCCGCTGCCGCAGCAACGACGATGACAGCGCCACCGCGTTCATCAGCCAGGTGGTCAAGGCCGACATGCCGGCAGCCGAGCGCGAGTTGCTGGTAAAGGCGCGTTTGCAGCTGCTGACTGCCTGCTCCTGGGAAGGCCAGGTGGTGGACGCGCAGCAGATCCAGTCCGCCGATGGCCAACTGTTGCGTACCTACCTGCAAGCCGCCGCTGACTTCTACAGCGGCCGTTTCGGTGACGCCGAACGGGGTTTTATCGCTGCCGGCGCCAGTAATCTGCCTTGGCTGAAGGAAGCTGCGTCGTACATGACCGCACGTACGTCCTTGAACCAGGCCCAGGCTGAAGCCTTCGACGAATACGGCATGCCGCAACTCGCGCGTGTGGATAAGTCGGCCTTGAACGATGCCGAGCAGGGTTTCCTCGGCTACCTGAAGGCTTATCCACAGGGCGGATACGTGGCCTCCGCCCGTGGCCTGCTGCGGCGGGTTTATTGGCTGGGGGATGACAACAGCAAACTCGCCGAAGCCTACGCCTGGGCCATGACCCAGGCCACTGACACACAACGCAATGTGTCGGTGGATGAGCTGGTGGAGGAAGCCGACCTCAAGCTGCTGATGGTCAACAGCGAAACCGTCAGTACACCGATGATCCAGTTTGTCAGTGACTTGATGGTGATGCGCGGTGGCAACCAGCCCGCCCTCTCCCGCGCCGATCTGGAAAAACAAAAAGCCGCGTTCGCCAGTGCGCCAGAGCTGTATGACTACCTGCTGGCGGTCAATGCGTTGTACAGCGAGCATCAGCCAGATGCTGCCTTGAAGCTGTTGCCGCAAGGCGTACCGTCGAACCTGACGTATTTCGCCTTCAGCCAACAGACCCTGCGCGCCCTCGCCCTGGAAGAGAAAAAAGACTGGAAAGGCGCCGAAGCCCTTTGGCTGCAACTGCTGCCGCTGGCGAAATTGCCACTGCAACGCGACCAGCTGGAGCTGGCCCTGGCGATGAACTACGAGCGCAGCGGCCAGTTAGCCAAGGTGTTCGCCGCCGACTCGCCGATCAGCGCCAAGCAGGTGCGTTACATCCTGCTGCGCAATGTCGCCGGCCCTGAGCTGCTGCGCCAGCAGATCGCCCAGGCCAGCGACCCGCTGGAACGCCAGACCGCACAGTTCGTGTTGCTCTACAAAGACCTGCTGCGCGGCCAGTTCGCCACCTTCGCCGACGACCTCAAGCAACTGCCGGCCGCTGCCCCGGAAGACAAACTGGGCACCAGCCTGGGCTACGTCTACAGCGCCAGCCAGACCTTGAAGCTGTTCCAGTGGAATGGCGACAAAGCCGAGTCCGGCTATGCCTGCCCGAGCATCGCGCAGATCGCCGCAACCTTGCAGGCCGATGCCAAAAACCCACAGGGCCTCAATTGCCTCGGCGAATTCATCCTGCGCAACGGCCTGGACGGCATGCCGCTGGAACAGGCACGCGCCGCCGGCAGCCTGGGCAGCAGCGCATCGGACTTCAAGGGTGAAACCTTCTCGCGTCTCGACGGCTACAAACAAGTTATCGGCAACGCCAAGGCGCCGAAGAATGACAAGGCCTACGCGCTGTTCCGTGCGATCAACTGCTATGGGCCATCGGGCTACAACAGTTGCGGCGGCGTCGATGTGGAGCCGGCCGTGCGCAAGGCGTGGTTCCGCCAGTTGAAAACCGGCTTCGCCGACACCCAGTGGGGCAAGTCCCTGCAGTACTACTGGTGAGACACCTGTGGCTCGGCTTGCTGCTACTGGCAAGCCCGGCCTTCGGCGCCGTCGACGCCCGCGACTATGACGCCTTCTGGCTGTGGAGTGGCGTCACTCCACAGCCGGTACTCAAGCAGGCCAAGACCCTGTACATCCTCCAGGGCCAGATCAACTCGACTCGCCGCGCGCCCCAGCGCGGCGTGCGGATGATCGCCCAAGGCATCAGCGTGCCGCGCCTGACCCAGGGCGACATCTGGATCGTCTACCGCGCCCACACCCTGCGCTGGCCCGAGCCGGTCTACAGCCAACTGCTCGGCCAGGTGCAACGCTGGCGCGACGCGGGCAACCCGGTGGTCGGCATCCAGATCGACTTCGATGCGCGCACCCAATACCTGCACGAATACGCCGGGTTCCTGCGCGACCTGCGCCAGCGTGTACCGGCCGACCTGCGCCTGAGTATCACCGGCCTGATGGACTGGAGCAGCAACGCCGACCCGGCCGCCATCGCCCAACTCAAAGGCGTGGTGGACGAGGTGGTGGTGCAGACGTACCAGGGGCGCCACAGCATCCCGGATTACGCGGCGTACTTGCCACGCATGAATCGGTTGGGGCTGCCGTTCAAGATTGGCTTGATTCAGGGGGGTGAGTGGGCAGCGCCGGGGTATTTGCAGGGGAGCGAGTGGTTTCGGGGGTACGTGGTGTTTTTGCAGAATCCGTAACCTGACCCGCGCCCACCGTGCGCAATGGATACACCGATTCCCAGCCGCCACCCAACGCTTTATACAAGCCAACCATCGCCAGGGACACGCCGGTCGAGCTTTCCACCCACTGTTCCTGCGTCGCCAGCAGCGCGCTTTGCACGGTGAGCACGTTGACGAAATCCACCACGCCTTCCACGTACTGCTGTTGCGCGGTGCGCAGGGCAATCTGGTTCTGGCGCACGGCTTCGGCCAGGCTGTCGCGGCGCAGTTGGCTGGCGTTGTAGCGGGTCAACTGGTCGTCGATCTCATGCCAGGCACGCAGCACGGTTTGCTGGTAGGCGAGCGCCGCTTCCTGCTGCTGGGCTTCGCGCAGGTTCAACATGCCTTGCAGGCGACCGCCGTTGAACAGCGGCAAGCTGAGCTGTGGGCCGAAGGCAAAGGCACGAGAACCCCAGGAACCGAAGTCCGAGAGCTGCATGGCCTGGGAGCCAAGGCTGCCGGACAAGGTGATGCGCGGGTAGAAGTCGCCCTTGGCTACGCCGATGCTGGCGGTGGCGGCATGCAGGCGCGCCTCGGCCTGGCGGATGTCCGGGCGGCGCTCGGCCAGTTCGGACGGCAGGCCAATCGCGACCTGGCGCTGGGTTTGCGGCACGGCGGCGTCCTTGGACAGTTGCGCGTGCAGCGCTTGCGGCGGCGCGCCCATCAACAGGCTCAGGGCGTTGATCAGCTGGTCCTGGCGCTGTTGCAAGTCTGGCAAGCGCGCCTCGATGGCGGCGACCTGGGCGGCGGCTTCGGCGACATCCAGGTCGGTCGCCACGCCGTCGGCCAAGCGCAATTGCGAGAGCTTGAGGCTGTGGCGCGCGACGTCGAGGTTCTGCTCGGTGACAGCGCGGGTGTTCTGCACGCCGCGCAGTTGGATGTAGTCCTGGGCGGTCTCGGCAAGTACCGATAACAGCACGGCACGGCGGTCGTCTTCGGCGACTTGCAGGGTGGCGTCGGCGGCTTCGGTTTCGCGTTTTACCCGGCCCCAGAAGTCCAGCTCCCAGGAGGCGGAGAAGCCTGCGTCCCACTGGTTGAACGCCGCACGGCCGTTCTCGCCGGACGGGTCGCTCAAGCCTTTGCCGCTGTTGCGTTTGCGCTGGTAAGCCCCCGTCGCATCAACCTCGGGATAGCGCTCGGCGGTCGTCACCTGGCGTACAGCGCGGCTTTGTTGCAGGCGACTGCTCGCCAGTTTCAGGTCGAGGTTATCGGTGAGCGCACGGCGTGTTAGGGCCGAGAGTTGCGCGTCTTGGAACACATCCCACCAACGTTCCTGCAAGGGATCACTGACCGCACGGCTGGCTGCTTGGCGCCCCAGGGGCTCGCTCCATTGCGTCACTTGCGGGCCCTGGGGCTTGTGGAAATCCGGGCCGACCGTGCAGGCACTCAGGCTGATGAGGCTCAACGTGAGCCAGGCAACTCGCTTCATTGCTGGGCCACCTCACGCTGCTGCGCGACCGGCCGGGTGTCGACGCTGGCTTCCACCGACATGCCGACACGCAGGCGTTCGATGTGGGCCTGGTTGGGTTCGAGGACGATCTTCACCGGGATGCGCTGTACCACTTTGGTGAAATTGCCGGTGGCGTTGTCGGGCTTGACCGAGGCGAAGGTCACCCCGGTTGCAGGCGCGAGACTTTCAAGATGACCGTTGAGCAACTCACCATCGAGGCTGTCGACGCGCACCTGCACCGCTTGGCCGGCGTGCATGTGGGAAAGCTGGGTTTCCTGGAAGTTGGCCACCACGTAAGCCTCCTCCAGCGGCACGACCGCAAGGATCTTGCTGCCCGGTGTCACATAGGCGCCCACCCGTACCGCGCGCTCGCCGACCATGCCATCCACCGGCGCGACGATGCGTGTGTACGACAGTTGATAACTGGCCAATTCAAGCGCGGCCTGGGCACGCTTGAGCCCGCCTTCGGCGGCATCGCGCTGGGCGCTGAGAATTACCACTTGCTTGCGTTCGGCCGCCAGCACCGCCGTGGCGTTGGCCAGGCGCGCGGTGGCCTGGTCGATGCGGGTCTTGGCTTGCTGGGCGTTCTGCACCGTGCCGGCGCCCACACCGGCGAGGTGGTTGTAGCGGTTCAGTTCGTGTTCGGCGAAGGCCATTTCGGCGCGGTCCGCGGCGACGGTGGCCTGGGCCTGGGCGATCACGGAGCTTTGGCGCTCCAGGGTCGCGATGGCGTTTTTCAGTTGGGCCTGGGCGACCAAAGCGTCGGCATCGGCGGCCTGGGCGGCGGCGCGGAAGTCTCGGTCGTCGATCAGCGCCAGCAATTGCCCGGCCTTGACGCGCTGGTTGTCTTCCACCAGCACCTCCTTGATGAAGCCGGCCACACGCGGTGCCACCAGGGTGAAGTCAGCGGCGACGAAGGCGTCGTTGGTGGTCTGGCGCTTGCTTCCCAGCACGCCCGGCGCGACCAGGTACACCAGCACGCCGACAGCAAATACAGCGATGACGGTGACGGCGATTTTGTCTTTGCGTTTCATGAACAGTCCTTTCAATCAAGTCGGTGCGCGCGGCGGAAAAATCCGCGTGGGCATCCAGAAAATCAGCAGGATCAACGCCACCGCGACCGCGGCCATGACGTAGTACAAATCCGAAGAGGTCAGTACCACGGCCTGCTCGTGCAGGCGTTGCGCCAGGCCCGGCGCGTCGCCGTCGACCAGGGGCGAATTGCCCAGACGATCGACCAACATGGTCGAATGGAAGTGCAAGCGCTGGGTGGTCAGCGTGTCGAGCACGCCGGTGGCGATCACGGCGGCCAGGCCCTTGATGGTGTTGAACCAGGCCGAAGCGAACGGCCCGTCCATGGGCTGGATGCTGCCGGTGGAAAGCATCAGCAGCGGCAGCACGGCCATCGGTTGCCCAAAGATTTGCAGCAGGTACAGGCCGTAGAAATCGTCGCGAATCCAATCCGACGTCAGGTGCGCACTGCCCACGCAGCACAGCACCAGCATGCCCAGGCCTATCCCCAGCACCCAGCGGCAGTCGACCCAGCGCAGGTTGCACAGCGCCGCCACCAACGGCAGCGCGATCAACTGCGGGATCGCCATCAGCAACATCACCGGCGCGGTTTGCAGTGGGCGGTAACCCTGCACCTGGGCGAGAAAACTCGACGGGATGATGATCACCGAGGTCAGCACCATCAGCACGCCTGCCAGCACAATCAGGGCGAACGCCAGGTTGCGCAGGCCGAGCATCTGCAGCTTGAAGAAGGGTATGGGCTGCGACCATTCGTTGAGCATGAACAGCACCAGCAACACACCGCCGCCACACAGCAGGAAGGTGATCAGGCCCGATTCGAACCAATCCAGGCGGTTGCCTTGCAGAATGCCGATCACCAGCATGCAGATCGCCGGGAAGCCCAGCAGCAGGCCGCGCCAGTTGAACTGTTTGAAGCGCTCCAGGCGCAGTGGATCCTGCGGCAGGCCATAGGCCACGGCGGCCATGGCCAGCAGGCACGGCGCAACGATTTGCCAGAACGCCCACTGCCAACCGACGTATTCGGTCCACAGCGCCGCCAGCGGTGTGCCGAGGCTCGGGCCGAAGGTGGCGGTGAGTGCGTAGCCGGCCAGGCCGTACAGCTTGACGTTGGCCGGCAGGAAACGCAGGGCCACGGTCATCAGCATCGGCGGCAACGCGCCACCGGCCAGGCCTTGCACGGTGCGCAGCACCAGCAGGCTTTCGTAGTTCGGCGCGAACGGGCACAGGATGCCGAGCATGGTGAACAGGCCGATGGCACACAAGGTGAAGCGGCGCAGCGAAAAGGTCACCGAACACCAGGGCGCAAAGGCCATGGCCGCGACGGAGGTGGCGGTATAGGCCGCAACCAGCCAGGTGCCTTCGTCAAACCCGATGTACAGCGCGCCACGGATATCCGCGAGGGCCACTTTGGTGACCATCTCGTTGAGACCGGAGACCAGCACCGCCAGCAACACGCCGACCAGGCCAATGATGATGCGCGGGCCGAATACGGGCGGGGTCATGGCAGTGGGTTTGGCTGCGGCCGCAAGGGTGGGGGCAGCGAGGGACGTCATGGACAGGTAGCTCGGAGTGATCAATACCCGAGCAGTTTAATCAGGCACACACATGACAAAAAGTTACTTGTTGGCAGGGTATAAGTGCGCCAAACGCAATTATCAGACGGGCTGCGCTTCGAGCCACGTGGCGTGGCAACTCTCGCGCATGGTTTCGCGCAGCCATTTGTGGGCGGGGTCCTTGTCGAAGCGCGGGTGCCAGGACTGGGCCAATACCAGTGTCGGCAACAAGATCGGCAAGGCGAAGGCGCGCAGTGGCAGTTTCAGGCGAGTGGCGCTCAGCAGCGCTTCCTTGGGCACCGGCAACAGCAGGTCGGAATCGGGCAGCATGAACATTGCGCCGTGAAAGCCCGGTGCGATCATCGCCACGCGCCGCTCCAGGCCCTGGGCATTCAATGCGGTGTCGATCGGCCCCCGCGCGATGCCGCGCCGGGAGATGCTGATATGGGAATAGCTGGCGAAACGCGCGGCAGTGATTTCTTCGTCGAACAACGGATGGTCTTCCCGCGCCAGGCCGACGAAGGTGGTGGAGAACAGGTTCTGCACTTTCACTTCGGGGCTGGCGGGCATGGTGTTGCTCACCCGCAGATCCAGGCGCCCTTCGCGCAACGCCTCGTCGTCGGTGTCGCCTTCGGGCACGAAGCACAGCTCACACAGGGGGGCCATGCGCTCCATGGTGTCGAACAGGCGCCCGCCATACACACCGATGAAAAAGTCATTGGCGCGCACGCTGAAACGGCGACGCAGGGTGCTCAGGTCTACCTGGTCCGCCGAGCGGAACAGCAGCGCCGCCTGCTCCACCACATTGCGCACCTGGCCTTGCAACTGCAGGGCCTTGGGCGTGGGCACCAGACCCCGGCCGGCGCGCACCAGGATCGGGTCGCCCACCGCTTCGCGGATACGCGTGAGCGTGCGGCTCATGGCCGCCGGGCTGAGGTTCATGCGACGCGCGGCGCCCACTACACTGCCCTCATCGAGCAGGGCGTCGAGGGCGACCAGCAGGTTCATGTCCGGTAGTTGCATGCCAGGCACTCGTGAACAACGGGGCGTGAAGTGAGCGCAATCGTAGCAGGCTTTACAGATAGCGCCTCAGTTTGACGGGCAGGTATTTCGCGAAGGTGGATTTAGGGTGAGCCTGGCACTTGCGCACGATGTCCGGCAGCGCGCTTTCCAGTTCGTCGGCCCGGGTCAGGCCTTCGTCGTAGTCGCTTTTACCGCTCAATGCCGGGAACATCACGGCGACACGGGTGATGGCAAAACTCTTCATCTGGATGAGCGGACGGGAAGGATGATTACGGCGGAACTGACTGACTTCTTCGTTCAACGCGCTGCAGGACTGATAGGTCGTTTCCATAAAGGACAGCTGAGTACTCGTTGCCCTGACCTCTTCAGGCGTGAAGATCATTTCGTTCTGCGCGTCGATCACCGCTGGCTGGTCTGCATTCACCGCCCAGGGTTTGAAATGCCATTGCTGGGCCGCCGCTACGGCGGCTGCGCCGAACTCAGGCTTGGTGGCGCTGAGCGCTTTTACATCGCTGACCGAACCATCACTGTGGATGTTCAAGCTGATGCGCGCATGTCCCGGAAGGGACGTCAGAAACGCCGGGTATTGCGGCTTGGGCATGGACACTGCTTCGGGTACGAACTCTGCCAACACCGAGGTCGATAACAACACAGCCGCTGCCAAGACAAGAAAACGCATAGTCGTAAATCCCTTTACCAGAACGGTTCGACGCCATCGCGGCGCCGAATTCGGGCGGGATTATCGAAGCCAGCCAGGGCAAAGAGCAACCATTCCTATTTAAACGCGAAGATTCTTATCCCTCGTGTGATCAACGCTGCATACCCCAGCGCTTGACCGTCAGACGCTCGAACGTGTCAAACACCAGGTTTTCCACGAGCAGGCCGATCAGGATCACCACCGCCAGCCCGGCGAACACCTTGTCGGTGTACAGCTCGTTGCGGTTCTGGAAGATGTACCAACCCAGGCCGCCCTTGCCGCTGGTGGCACCGAACACCAACTCGGCGGCGATCAGGGTGCGCCAGGCGAACGCCCAGCCGATCTTGAGGCCCGCGAGGATCGACGGCAGCGCCGCCGGGATCAGGATGAACAGCACAAAGCGCATGCCCTTGAGGCCATAGTTGCGACCGGCCATGCGCAAGGTTTCGGACACGCCGAGGAACCCCGAATAGGTATTGAGCGCCAGCGCCCACAGCACCGAATGCACCAGCACGAAGATCAGGCTGTTCTGCCCCAGTCCAAACCACAGTAGCGCCAGCGGCAACAGCGCAATCGCCGGCAGCGGGTTGAACATCGAGGTCAGGGTACTCAGCAAATCGCGGCCCAGTTGGGTCGACACCGCCAAGGTGGTCAGGACGAACGCCAGCACGATGCCGATCAAGTAGCCTTTGATCAGCACGGCCAGCGAGATGCTGACTTTGCTGAGCAATTCACCACTGAGCAGGCCGTCGTACAGCGCGTGAAAGGTCTGCAAAAAACTCGGCAACAGCAGGTCGTTGTCCTGGTAGCGCGCAACAGCTTCCCACAGGATGGCGAGCACAATCAGGATCAGGCCTTTGCGCAACCAGCCTTGTTGCCACAGGCGCTGTCGCAGCGGTAACTCGCGCTCCACGGGGACGCTGAGCAGCGGCTCTAGGGTGATTTCAAATTCCTGGCGCATTGGGTTGACCCTTCAGTAAGCGATGCGGATATCGGCGAAACCCAACTCACGTTCGGCCTCGGGCGCTTCATCGAACAGCAGGCGATGAATGCGCCGCGCCGATGCCTGGAACGCCACGCCCCCGAGGCTGTGCAGGTCGTATTGATGGCTGTGGACTTCCGCACGTACACGCCCGGGATGAGGCGACAGCAACAGGATGCGATTGCCCACTACCAGCGCTTCTTCAATGGAGTGCGTGACGAACAACAGGGTGAAGCGCACCTCCTCCCAGAGCAGCAGCAACTCTTCCTGCATCTTGCGTCGAGTCAGGGCGTCGAGGGCGGCGAAGGGCTCGTCCATCAACAGGATTTTCGGCTGCATGGCCAGGGCACGGGCGATGGCGACGCGGGCTTTCATGCCGCCGGAAAGGGTGTGTGGGTAGGCATCGGCAAAGGCGCCGAGGCCGACTTTGTCGAGGTAGTGCAGCGCGCGCTCCTCGGCTTCGGCGCGCTTCAGGGTTTTCGAGGCCAGCAATGGGAACATCACGTTCTGCTTGACGGTTTTCCACGGCGGCAACTGGTCGAATTCCTGGAACACCACGATGCGATCCGGGCCGGGTTGCTCGACCTTTTGCCCCAACAGGCGGATCTCGCCTTCGCAGGGTTTGATAAACCCGGCGATGGACTTGAGCAAGGTGGATTTGCCACAGCCCGACGGGCCGAGCAGCACGTAGCGGTCGGCCGGGTCGATCTCGAAACTCACTTGGTGGGTGGCCCGCACCACCCGCTCGGGCGTGCGGTATTCCAGGCTGACGTTATCCACCGCCAGCAGCGGCTGCGCCGTGTTCAGAGTGCTGGCCGCGTGGCCTTGCAGGGGCATGTTCATTTCATCTCACTTGGCGCAAATGGGGATCAGAAAGGCGCATCGCCCTGGATGGTGGTGCGAAACAGCTTGCGGCGCAGGTGGCTCGGGCAGCCGGCAGCCAGGTGGATCAGCGAGCGGTTGTCCCAGAAAACCAAGTCGTGGGGCTGCCATTGGTGGCGATAGATGTTGTGTGGCAACACGCTGTGGGCATAGAGCTGGGCCAGCAGGTCGCGGCTCTCGTCTTCCGGCAGGCCGACGATGCGGGTGGTGAACCCTTCACTGACGAAGAGTGCCTTGCGGCCGTTTTCCGGGTGAGTGCGCACGATGGGGTGCACGACTTCCGCGACCTGGGCAAGCTGCTCAGCGGTCAGCGTAGGGCGCCAGTTGCCTTCGAATTTGGTTTCGCTGTAACGCGCGGTGTAGGAATGCGCGGCACTGCGCCCCTCGACAGCTTTACGCAGATGCTCGGGCAACTGGTCCCAGGCTTTGTGCATGTCGGCGAACAGGGTATCGCCGCCTTCAGACGGCAGTTCCTGGGCGTGCAACATTGAGCCCAGGCTGGGCAGCTCTTTGTAAGACAGGTCCGAGTGCCAGAATTTGCCCGCGTCCCCCAGGCCGATGGATTGGCCGTTTTCGATGATGTTGGAGACGATCAGGATTTCCGGGTGGTTGGCCAGCAGGAACTGTTTGAGCACGTGGATCTGCAGCACGCCGAAGCGGCGGCTGAAGGCGATCTGTTGTTCGGGGGTGATGCGTTGGTCGCGGAACACCACGACGTGGTGGTCCAGGTGCGCTTGATGGATGCGGGTGAAATCCTGATCGGTGACCGGACGCGACAGGTCCAGGCCGATGATCTCGGCGCCGACACTGCCGGAAAAAGGAAGAATCTCGAAGGTTTGCGTGGTGGCGGTCGCTGTTGGAACAGTAGAGGTGGCGGACATGAGGTCACTCCCGGTCAGTCAGGAGAGCGACTCTATAGATATAAGAACTTCAATTTAAATACCGTTAATGAATATCTATAGACTGGAAAGTACCGCGAGAACCCATACCCCCTGGCACCTGGGGAATAAACTGCAACGGCAAAGTGTTGAGTCCATAGCCGGTGATCTTGCCATTGGTGGCTGCTGGAGCAGGTTCAATGAACCTGGCGGTGTAAGACGCCATAAATACCGGCTGTGGGTGCTGAGAGCTTGATGTTGAACCGCTTACAAGCCGAAACCGTGCCCGTTTGACAAGCTTATGGGCAGTCTCTAGTGTGCATTGGATCCAATTAGCCACCCAATTTGAATAAGGAGGATAGCGTAACCGTGACGCAGAAGCCGACGCCTTTAAACAGCATCAAGATCAGCGGTCCTATTCCCGCGCATCTTGCTCGTTCCGTGATTGAAGAAACCTTGCGCAACGCCATCCTGGATGGGCGATTGCCCTGCGGTACCGCCATGCGCCAACAGGAACTGGCCAGCCTGTTCGGGGTCAGCCGCATGCCGGTGCGGGAAGCCTTGCGCCAGCTGGAAGCCCAATCACTGCTGCATGTGGTGACGCACAAGGGCGCTGTGGTTGCACCCTTGATCGAGGATAACTCGGCCGAGACCTATGAGCTGCGGATGTTGCTGGAGTCTGAAGCGCTGCGCTTGTCGATCCCTTTACTCACCGAGGCCGATATTGCCGAGGCGGACGCCATTATTTGTGCTCTTGAGCAGGAAAAAGACTACGCCGAAATGGGCCGCCTCAATCGACTGTTTCACATGGCCCTCTATGGCAAAGCCCCGAACCAGCGGCTACTCAAATTGGTGGAGCATGGGTTGAACGAAGAGGAGCGTTTCCTGCGTTATAACCTTGAGGCCATGGGGCTGGGTGAGACGTCCCAGGAAGATCACCGCGAACTGCTGAACCTGGTGGTCCAGAAGAAAACCCAGGAAAGCATCCTGACGCTGCGCAATCACTTGATGCGAGGCATGGAAGTGATCACTGCATACCTCAATGGCCTGGATGCCCACGACAAGAAGGGTACGCAATAAGGCACACGGCTCTCCTGCCTCGACCTTCCCCTGTGCGGGGCGTCCTGACTCACAGTTAGCGCCTCGCCTCGAAGAAACTTCCCACTTACAACAAAGAAGCCAACTTACATAAATATCATTTAGAAAAACTTCTAACATATTTATATGTTCGCCAACTTGTTTAACCCGCTTATTATATTTTATTAACAAACCCGGCATTCGTCATATTTAGCGTCCCTGCACGCCAGCAGCCGTTTGACAGCGACTGTTCCCTTGCCAACCACAAAAAACTCATCGCTGTTCACACAGCAGACGCAACAACTCATAGGCATCAACCATGCATCAACCGTTACTCGAAACAGCAAAATTGAAGTTATGCAGTCATTCATTATTTTCAGAAATAACTTCCTTACGAAAGTTACAACTTTTCATGGAGAGCCATGTATTTGCCGTCTGGGACTTCATGACCCTCGCCAAACGCCTGCAACAGGATTTGACCTGTACTCGCCTGCCTTGGCTGCCACCGAAAGACCCGCAGGCCGCACGCCTGATCAATGAGATCGTATTGGGTGAGGAGTCGGACGAACATCCCGCGCAAGGCTATTGCAGTCACTTCGAACTCTACCTGGAGGCGATGGCCGAAGTGGGCGCCAGCACCGCGCCTATCAACCGCTTTATTACGCTGCAACGCCAAGGCCTGGAAGCAAATGCCGCCTTGCATGAGGTCGAGGTTCTTTCCGGCGTGGCGCGCTTCGTCAGCGACACCTTGAACCTAGCGCAGAACGCTCCCACCCATTGTGTGGCTGCAACGTTCCTGTACGGACGTGAGCATGTCATCCCGATAATGTTCGAGCGCATCCTGCAATCCGATGAACGCCTTCACCGCCAGGCGCCTACCTTGTGCGCCTACCTCAAGCGTCACATCGACATGGACGCACAGGAACATGGGCCGGCCGCCGAGCAGTTGCTTGAACGCCTCACCAGCGCAGACCCGACGTACTCCAAGCAGGCCCACGACGCAGCCCTTGCCGCCATGGAGAGCCGCATGGCGTTCTGGGATCAGGTTCAGGCCTCCTTGCAAGAGGTGCGCCCATGAACACCGGCGACTACACATCCATCGCCGACGACTGGGAGCGCCGTGCAACCATCCGCACACGTCCTCGCCGCTTGCTGGAAAACGACGACAAGCTGTTCTTCCCACTGTGCCGCCAGCCGTTGGTACTCAGCGCGACCTTTCTCGAACACTGCCCGCAGTGGCGCGATTTCGTGCTGGTTCAGAGCTTCTACAAATTCATCAACGACGTGGTGATATTCGAGACCGAGATCGTCGACAAGACTGCGCGCAGCATTGCCAAGAACCGCTTCTCGATTCCCTTCCCGCTGGCCTGCCGCGTTGATGCAATGACGGTCGTCGTGGACGAGGACTACCACGCGCTGGTCGCACTGGATTTCCTGCAGCAAACCGTGGCCATGACCGGCATACAGCCGCTGGAGCTGCCCAGGCAAATCGAATTGAGCCGCGCACTGCCCGCCGCACAGGCCCAAGTGCCAGCCCACCTGCACGATGCAGTAGAACTGATCGGCGTAGCCATCGCCGAAAACACTGTGACCCATGATGTGGCGGCGTTCTCCAAGGACACCAGTGTCAAAGCGTCCATTCGTGGCCTGATGGCTGATCACCTGTTTGATGAAGGCCGCCACGCGCAATTCTGGACGCGACTCGTACGCCTGTATTGGCAAACCGCGAGTGCGGACGATCGCGACAGCATTGCCAAGGTACTGCCAGTGTTCCTGGCTCAGTACCTGACGCACGATCTGCAAAAGGGCTTTGACCTTCACTTGATCGAACACCTCGATATCAACGCCAGCCTGCGCAACGCGTTGCGTAATGAAATCGCCGCGCTCACCTTCCCCATTACCCGCCGACACCCACTGTTGAGCAATATCCTTGGCTTCCTGCAACACAGCGGTGTGCTGCAGACGCCGAGTGTTGTGGACGCGCTGAAAGACTATTTGCCGACGCCCGGGGACGCGACATGAGGCGCCTGACAATCGGATTTTGCGGTGCCAGCAGCGCCTTGGCCGCCATCAGACGAGAGTTGGAACAGTATGGGCATGTCTCGAGTGATGAAGGCGTCGACCTGTGGATAGATGACGGGCATCAGCCACTACGGGACGCGGCAGACCCAACCTCAGCGTTGAGCCTGCGCCTGGGCGTTGGCCCGATGTCCGGCTGCGGACTACCCACGCTGCAGTTGCGCGCCTATGGGGCCAACCGGCGCTTGTCGGGAGTCCTGGACATCGCCGAAGAGCCCACGGGCAACGGGCAACGATTACGCCAGCAAGTGACCCACGCACTGGTGGAATGGGTTGCACTGCACGTCAGTGGTTTCTCACGCGACCCGGGGTATTTCTCCGAGAGTGCGGCTGCCAATGAATGGCCAGAGCAGGGGTTGGACGCGCTTGATGCGCTGGCATTTGTCCATCGATTCAACCACACCGAAGACCCTGCCGTACTGCGCGAAGCCCGAGTGCCCGTGATCGAACGGGTGCAGGCAAGCCTCCATAGGTTCGCTGATCGACCGGCGCTGAGGATCGCCGGCAGCGTAGTGACTTACCGCGAGCTGCACAGCCAGGCCCTCACGATCCAGCAACAGTTACACCCCTTGTTGGGCAAGACGCAAGCACCATCCGTGGTCGGCGTATGCCTTGAAAAATCCATCGAGTTGTACGCCAGTATCCTCGCAGTGCTGGGCTGTGGGGCGGTGTATCTGCCGCTGGGCCCGGACCACCCGCCACAACGCCATCAAGTCATGCTCGAGACCGCTGGGGCGCGCGTGTTACTGGACACAGGCCAACATCCTTTGCGAGCGCGCTTCACTGCACTGGATATCACCCGTCTTGACCTTCGGCATGTCGACTTCACGCTTGCGTTGATGCCAGCCCGTCCCCACCCCGACGCGCCCTGCATGACGCTCTTTACGTCAGGCACCACAGGCCAGCCCAAGGGCGTGCTGCTCAGCCAGGCAAACCTGGCACATTTCACGGCCTGGTTCAGGTCCTGTATGAACCTGGATGACCAGAGCCGTGTCTTGCAGTTTTCGCCATTGAGCTTCGACTCATCGCTGATCGATATATTCCCTGCCCTGATAGCGGGTGCCGAGTTGATCGTCCCCAGTGCCGAGCAACGGCGTGCCCCTGAGCAACTGTTGGATTTGCTCCGCCAGCAGCGCGTCACTCATGCCTTCTTGCCGCCTGCGCTGTTGAGCATTTTGCCGCTGGATCAACCACTGGGCCTGACGCACTTGTTGACCGGCGGCGATGTGTGCGAACCCCATGTCATCGAACGACTGGCAGGGCAGTGCCGGTTTCACAACCTGTACGGGCCCACGGAGACCACAGTGCTGGCCACCCATCGGACACTGCACCCCGGTGACTGTAACAGCAACCTCGGTTACCCCATTGCCAACAGCCAGGTGCTGATCCTCGATGACACTCTGCAACCGGTGGATGAAGAGGTGATGGGTGAGGTATACATCGTCGGCCCCGGAGTCAGCCTGGGGTATGTGGGCACGCCGCAACCGCCTGCCAGTCCTTTCGTGGAACTGGCCATACCAGGAAGTCAGCCATTGCGGGCCTACCGCAGTGGCGACCTGGCACGATGGACCGCCGACGGGATCGTGCTGGGTGGGCGGCGTGATGACCAAGTGAAAGTCCGCGGGTTTCGGGTCGAGCCGCAGGAGATTGAACAATGCCTGCGTAATAGTCGGCTGTATCGCCAGGTGGCAGTGGTGATTGACCGCAACAGCAGGATTCGCTGTTATGTCGCCCAGCCTGAACCAGACGCTAGCGTAGCCGCCCTGCAGTGCCATGCACGGCAATGGCTGCCAGACTACATGCGACCGGGCTTCTGGGAGGTGTTGCCACACCTGCCGTGTTCCGGTAACGGCAAAGTCGACCGGAAGGCATTGCTGGCACTACCAATCCAGTCTGTTTTGCAGGCTGCCGGCAGTGCTGAAAAAACTCCACTTCACGTTCAGTTGACCCACTTGTGGAGCGAGCTGCTGACGTTGCCCGCAGGTGATCTGTCTATTGACCAGAGCTTCTTCGATCTCGGCGGGCATTCGATTTTGCTATCGACCTTGTTGCTGCGTGTTCGCGAGCAGTTCGGCCGTAGCTTCGTGTTGAGTCACTTTATTGAAGTTCCGACGATTCGCACGCTCGCAAGGTTGGTGGAGAACGGTGAACGACCCGATGCCGTGTCCGGCCAGGCGGTTCGTGATGCTCAATGGGAGTGGGAGCTCGATACACTGCCCGAGGACCGCGCTGGTGATCCGCACAAAGTGATCGTGACCGGAGCCAACAGCTTTGTCGGTGTCCATATCGTCGAGGCATTACTGGCCGCTGGGGCAACCGAGGTGGCGTGCCTGGTACGTGAGGAGCCGGGTCAACTGCCGATGGTACGGTTCCTTCAGGCGTTGCATGAGTACCGCCTGGAGCATCTGGACTTGAGCCGGGTGCAGGTATATGCAGCCGATATCAGCCAGCCTCGATTGGGCCTGGTTGAAGTTGTGTATGAGACTCTCGCCAGAGACTTCGGCGTGCTGGTCCACAACGCGGCGCGGGTCAATCATGTGATGGACTATGCGTCACTGAAGCAGGACAACGTTGATCCCATACGCGAATGCCTGCGCCTGTGTGAGACCCACCGCAAGAAGGTCCTCAACTTTGTCTCGACACTGTCGGCCTCGAGCAGTATCGACTCGCAGGGCTATGTCCTCGAAGCGCCCGCCTCTACCACGTTGCCGCTGTACATCAAGAATGGTTACAACCTGTCCAAATGGGTCGCGGAGCGGCAATTGGGGTATGCAGTGGAGCGCGGTGCCTGGGTCAATATCCATCGTCCCGGCAATATCAGCTTCAACAGCCAGAACGGTGTGTGCCAGCCGCAGAAAAATCGTCTGATGCTGATGCTCAAGGGGTCACTGCAGCTGGGCCTGCTGCCCCGGTTGGCACTGAACTTCGACTTGATGCCGGTGGACTTTCTGGCTCGCTTCATTGCATTCCACAGCACCCGCTTTCAAGCCAGCCGGAGTGTGTTCAACCTGCATAACCCACAACCGTTGAGCTGGACGCACTACCTGGATGCGTTCAGTCGAGCGGGCCATCGCTTCAGGCGGGTGGGCATCGCGCAATGGCAGCAGGCGCTGCGAACGGTAAGCCAGGACAACGCACTGTTTGGCGTGCTCGGCTTTTACCTCGACCGCCTCGACGAAGACATCGGTGACACTTCGATGATTCGTTACGACAACGCCCGTGAAGGTGTCCAGCGGATGGGTGAACACTACCCCGCAAAGGACACGGCACTGTTGAGCAAAGGCTTTAATTACCTCAAGGCCATCGACTTTCTTTGAATACCCCAGGACAACCTCATGAAACTGCTGCAACCCGATACGTTAATCCGCAATCCGACTGCCCTGCCGATAGTGGCGTCTGTCGTGGTCAGCTGCTCAGCCTCTCGCCTGTGGGGCATGGTAGGGCAATTTTCCGGCTTCGATGCGTTCATTCCGGAATTGAGCCATATCGAAATGATGGGCTCAGGCGTGGGCGCCTTGCGGACAAAATTCTTCCGCGATGGCAATCGTGTAGTGGAGCAACTCAATAGCCGGGACGAGCAGGCCATGCACATGACTTGGACCACGATCTACAACACCCTGGGCGTGGCCAGACTATGGGCGGCGATCCAAGTGGAAGCACTTGAAGCGAAGCGCTCCAAGGTGATGTGGACAATTATTACAGAGCCCACAGAGAGGGCGAGCGCAGGGTTTGAACAGTTTGTGCAGAGCTTCGCCAACAGCGCCCTGGACAATGTCCGTCGAATGCTCAGCTAAGTGGCAGGAGCGAAGCGATGCGCCCCTGCCGTTGAATCAGCGGGTCAGATCTTGAAGCTATCGACCAGTTGCTTCAAACGATTGGCCTGCTGCGACAGGGCATCGCAATCCTTCAGGGTTTCATTGAGATTGGCTACTCCCTGCTGGTTCAGCAAATTGATCTGGTTGATATCCACATTGAGGGTTTCCACCACAGCCGTCTGTTCTTCGGTAGCGGCTGCGACAGATTGGTTCATGCCGTCGATCTCAACGATTCGCTGGGTCACGCTGACCAGGCGCTCACCTGCCTGGTTCGCGACCTCTACGCTTTCTTCGCTGGAGGCCTGGCTGGCGTTCATGGTGGTCACCGCTTCGCGCGAGCCTACTTGCAGCGAAGTGATCATTTTGTGGATCTCCTCGGCCGACTCCTGAGTGCGGTGAGCCAGGTTACGTACCTCGTCGGCGACCACCGCAAAGCCTCGCCCGGCCTCACCGGCACGGGCCGCCTCGATGGCAGCGTTAAGCGCCAGCAAGTTGGTTTGCTGGGAGATGCCTTTGATCACATCAAGGATGTGACCAATGTTGTCGGTGCTGGCGTTCAGGGTCTCGATCTGGGTGCAGGACAAGCTGATCTTCTGCGACAACTCAGACATGGCAAGGATGGTCTGCTCGACCACTTTGCGGCCATCATCGGCCTGCTCGCTGGCACCACTGGCGTGTTGTGACGCATCGGCGGCGTTACGTGCGATTTCCTGAGTGGCGGCACCCAATTCATTGATCGCTGCGGCGACGCTGTTAGTGCGCGCGCTTTGCTCGTCGGAACCGACGATTGAGGCATTGGACGAAGCCATCACACGTTGGGACAAGTCATGCACCTGGCGGGTAGCCGAGGACACTTCCGAAATCGACGCATGGATGCGCTCTACGAATTGATTGAATGCACTGCCGACTTCACCAAATTCGTCCTTGCTGGTGACCGCCAGACGACGGGTCAGGTCACCCTCGCCCTGGGCGATATCCTGCATCGCCACGCCCATAGTGGTCAGGGGTCGCAGCAAAACTTGAATCAACAAGCTCAGGAGCACGGCAATCGCAACCACAGCGATCAACATGGCAATTAAGGCGGATGTCCGGAAATTGCCCAGTGGTGCGTAGGCTTTGTCTTTATCAATCGACAGGCCGATATACCAATCTGCGCCAGGCAAGCCGCTAATAGGCGTGAATGACAGGATGCGGTCCTGGCCATTGAGAACAACATCCTGGCTGAACTTCTCAATGCGCACTTGGGTGCCGGGGTAGATGTCCTTGAGGTTTTTCATCACCTGGTCCTGATCGGGACTGACGATGACTTGCCCATCGCCGCTGACCAGGAACGCATGGCCAATACCGCCAAAGTCCACCGAGTTGATGATCTTCACCAAGGTCTGCAGGCTCAGGTCACCGCCGACCACACCGAGCAACTCGCCGTTCTTTTTCACCGGCATGGCGATGGTCACGATCTGCCCACCTACCGCTGCCATATAGGGTGGCGTGAGCATGGGCTTATCTGCAGCTACTGCCTGTTTGTACCAGGGACGCTGACGGGGGTCGTAGCCATCGGGCATTTTTGCGTCAGGACGTTGGGTAAACACACCGTTGGTTTGGCCAACATAGGTGAACTGGAAGTTATCAGTGAACGCAGGCTGATCAACCAGGCCAGGAAGGTCGGCACCACTGCCTTGGTGAGCAACGTTTTGCGTAAGGCTTTCGAGTACCAATATTCGGCCACTAAGCCAGTTCTGCACACTGCTGGCAGTGAGTTCACCGGATTGCTGGATGGACGACTCCAGGTTCTGCTTGATCGTGCTGCGCTGCAGGTAGTCGTTGTAGAGGGTGAATAACGCGAAGGCTAGAACCACAACGCCTGACGCGGCCAACAGAATTTTATGACTGAACTTGAGATTCATTTCATCGACTTCTTTTGCCAAAGGGGGGTGAGCGTGCCGAGTGGAACATTCCATGTAACGGTATAGGCAGCTTCTGGGGCCGCTCTATTTCGGTGCACGCATGGCTCGTCAGGCTTTCGGCCAAGCCGCGGCAAAGCTTAGAAAATTGTGGGACGTTTCTGACTTTTAAGCAGGAAACTGACCAGCGGTAGGCTTGTGTGAGGAGACTACAAATTGTAAGGGGCCGGTGAACACACCTTCCGAACCCCAGCATTAAGGGCGATGTTGTCCGTCTATTTTTAAGCGGACGCGATCACCCTTATCGCCAGGATTTCCATGCGCCAACGAAGCTCTTACCCGAAGCCCTTCAAAGCCCAGGTCGTGCAGGAATGCCTGCAACCTGGAGCCTCACTTTCCAGCGTCGCCATCAGCCATGGCATCAACGCCAACGTTATCCGCAAGTGGCTGCCGCTATACCGCGACAAGGCGGTCGCTCCACTTCCGGCATTCGTACCATTGCACCCCATGCCCAAGCGGCCCGCTGATGAGGCGGTGGTTATTGCATTGCCGCTGGGCGGCCAAGCCATCACGGTCAAATGGCCCATCTCCGACCCGGAAGGCTGCGCCCGCTTTATCCGCAGCCTCTCCCAATGATTCGCATCGACGCCATCTAGCTCGCCACTGAGCCTATGGACATGCGCGCTGGCACCGAAACTGCCCTTGCCCGTGTGATCGCGGTGTTCGGTGCGGCGAAGCCGCACTGCGCTTATCTGTTCGCCAACCGCCGCGCCAATCGGATGAAAGTACTCGTGCACGACGGTGTGGGTATCTGGCTGGCCGCACGCCGCCTGAACCAGGGCAAATTCCATTGGCCTGGCACGTATCGAGGCCACGAAGTTGAACTCGACGCAGAGCAACTTCAGGCGCTGGTTGTGGGCCTGCCTTGGCAGCGGGTGGGTGCTAACGGCGTAATTACGTTGCTCTGAATCGGGTCTTTTAGCTGTGTCGGGTGGGCGGCTTTGGTAAAATCCACGGCATGACTTCCACGCCCAATCTCGACCAAATGACGCCCGATCAACTGCGCGCACTCGCTGCGCAGTTGCTGTCGAAGGTCGACACCATGGGCCGAAAGATCCATCGTGACGAGACGATCATCGAGCAGCTCTCTCACGAAATCGCGATCCTTAAACGCCACAAGTTTGCCAAGCGCAGTGAGCAGATCAGTCCGGCGCAAGGCAGCTTGCTGGATGACTTGCTCAACACCGACCTCGAAGCCATCGACGCGGAGTTGAAAGCACTTCGTCCCGCTCCGGCACCGGACGAGCCACGCCAACAACCCAAGCGTGCAGCGTTGCCACCGCAGTTTCCTCGTACCGTCATTCATCATGAGCCGGAGAGCACTGAATGTGCTTGCGGCTGCCAACTTCAGCGCATCGGCGAAGACGTCAGCGAGAAGCTGGATTACACGCCCGGCGTGTTCACGGTTGAGCAACATGTACGTGGCAAGTGGGCCTGCCGTCAGTGCGAAACACTGATCCAGGCACCGGTACCGGCACAGGTGATCGATAAGGGTATCCCCACCGCCGGCTTGTTGGCCCACGTAATGGTGGCCAAGTTCGCCGACCATCTTCCGCTGTACCGGCAGGAAAAAATCTTCGGCCGTGCGGGACTGGCGATCCCGCGTTCGACGCTGGCTCAGTGGGTCGGTCAAACCGGCGTACAACTGCAACCGCTGGTAGATGCACTGCGCGAAGCCGTGCTGGCTCAGCAAGTCGTCCATGCTGACGAAACACCGGTGCAGATGCTGGCACCGGGCGAAAAGAAAACCCATCGAGCATACGTCTGGGCCTACTGCACGACACCGTTCTCGGCACTGAAAGCGGTGGTCTACGACTTCAGCCCCAGCCGTGCCGGCGAACATGCGCGTAGCTTCCTGGGCACTTGGAACGGCAAGCTGGTGTGCGATGACTTCGCAGGCTACAAAGCTGGCTTCGAGCAGGGCATCACCGAAATCGGCTGCATGGCACATGCCCGGCGCAAGTTCTTCGACCTGCATGTGACGAACAAAAGCCAGTTGGCGGAGCAGGCGCTGCACTCCATCGGCGGGCTGTACGAAGTCGAACGGCAGGCCAAGGATATGAGCGATGAAGATCGCTGGCGATTACGCCAAGAAATGGCGGTGCCCATCGCTGAAAAGTTGCATGAGTGGATGCTGGCTCAGCGCGCACTTGTGCCCGAAGGGTCGGCCACGGCCAGGGCACTGGATTACAACCTGAAACGCTGGGTAGCGCTGACGCGCTACCTAGATGATGGGGCTGTGCCCATCGATAACAACCCGGTGGAGAACACGATCCGGCCATGGGCGCTTGGGCGCTCCAATTGGTTGTTCGCCGGGTCTCTGCGCAGTGGCAAACGAGCGGCAGCGATCATGAGTTTGATCCAGTCAGCGCGGTTGAATGGGCATGATCCGTATGCTTTTTTGAAGGACGTTCTCACGCAGCTGCCGACACAGCGGGCGAGTGAAGTGGACCAGTTGCTACCGCATAACTGGCAGCCACCTAGACTGGGTTAACTCACTAACCTAAGGACATAGAATGCTCATTGTTTTCAGCGGTCTTCCAGGTACCGGAAAAACGACTATTGCATGCGACCTTGCCGCCAGAACAAGTGCCTTGTATCTGCGGATCGACACGATTGAGCAGGCTATTCGAGACTCCGGTGCTCTTGCACAAGACGTAGGACGGAGCGGGTACATGGTCGCCAATGAGCTTGCTCTAAGCAATCTTCGTTTTGGGAGCACGGTCATAGTTGACTGTGTTAACCCAGTATTCGAAAGCCGAAAGGCATGGAGCGAAATCGCCACACGCTCTGGTGCTCCATTAGTGAACGTCCAAGTGATCTGCTCTGATAAACATGAACACCAGCGTCGGGTAGAAACCAGAAAGATCGATATTCCTGGGCTGACTCCACCAACCTGGCAGTCAGTACTGGATCATGAATACGAGGCGTGGGAAGACGCTCCGTTTAAGATAGACACAGCTTTGACGTCTCCTGCGCAGGCGGTGGCGATGATCACCGAACGGTTTTTATCCAAGGAGTAGCCCCAGCCTCAGGCCTGAGGTTGCAAGGTGTGATTAGCAGACGCTTACTACAAATTGTGGCGACTTATAGCCCCAAACGACAAAACCCCTGTCTGCGTTAGCAGACAGGGGTTTCGGAATTCAATCTTGACGATGACCTACTCTCACATGGGGAAACCCCACACTACCATCGGCGATGCATCGTTTCACTGCTGAGTTCGGGATGGGATCAGGTGGTTCCAATGCTCTATGGTCGTCAAGAAATTCTGTGTACCGGACCGTTGGGTTAGCAACGTGCCGGTGAAATTCATGGACTTCTACATAAACAAAACCCCTGATTGCGTTAGCAATCAGGGGTTCTGGAATTTAATCTTGACGATGACCTACTCTCACATGGGGAAACCCCACACTACCATCGGCGATGCATCGTTTCACTACTGAGTTCGGGATGGGATCAGGTGGTTCCAATGCTCTATGGTCGTCAAGAAATTCGGGTACCGAGTCGTGGCTTATGCCTCGCTTCAGCAAATTGGGTATGTGACAGCTTTCGGTGCTTTGTGAGCGTCGAACTTTCGGTTCATTTCGTCTTCACACA
The DNA here is from genome assembly GCF_900103345.1 of Pseudomonas azotoformans. Taxonomy (NCBI): domain Bacteria; kingdom Pseudomonadati; phylum Pseudomonadota; class Gammaproteobacteria; order Pseudomonadales; family Pseudomonadaceae; genus Pseudomonas; species Pseudomonas azotoformans. The sequence goes on along the minus strand of NZ_LT629702.1, from coordinate 4,883,108 downwards.
CCGCAATCTGATGCTCGTTAGAGTAGTCAAATTGCTTGGGTGTTATATGGTCAAGCCTCACGGGCAATTAGTATTGGTTAGCTCAACGCCTCACAGCGCTTACACACCCAACCTATCAACGTCGTAGTCTTCGACGGCCCTTCAGGGAACTCAAGGTTCCAGTGAGATCTCATCTTGAGGCTAGTTTCCCGCTTAGATGCTTTCAGCGGTTATCTATTCCGAACATAGCTACCCGGCAATGCCACTGGCGTGACAACCGGAACACCAGAGGTTCGTCCACTCCGGTCCTCTCGTACTAGGAGCAGCCCCTCTCAAATCTCAAACGTCCACGGCAGATAGGGACCGAACTGTCTCACGACGTTCTAAACCCAGCTCGCGTACCACTTTAAATGGCGAACAGCCATACCCTTGGGACCGGCTTCAGCCCCAGGATGTGATGAGCCGACATCGAGGTGCCAAACACCGCCGTCGATATGAACTCTTGGGCGGTATCAGCCTGTTATCCCCGGAGTACCTTTTATCCGTTGAGCGATGGCCCTTCCATACAGAACCACCGGATCACTAAGACCTACTTTCGTACCTGCTCGACGTGTCTGTCTCGCAGTCAA